>SLGK01000304.1 GCA_007123775.1 Anaerolineae bacterium
GTTTGCCCTGGTGGGGTTGAGCGTCTGGCTTTATTTTCCGTTACGCAGCCCGACAACGCCGTTTGGCCCGACGACGATGAATACGCTGGATGGTTTTCTGGCCCACGTGTTGGCGCGGGGGCTGAGTGACAGTTTGCCCTATTACAGCCTGGTAGAGCTGCCCCATCGCGCCCTGGTTTTCTGGACGCTGCTGCGGCTGCAATATGGGTTACCCTTTATTGCCCTGGCCGGGGTGGGATTGTATAGGCTGTGGACAACGGCCGTTTTCCGCCCCCTGGCTCTCCTCTACACCCTGGCCTTCGCTGCCAACTACGCCTTCACCATGAGCCTGCGCCAGCAAGACATCATGGCTTACCTGCTGGGACCGTTCATGCTCATCGGCATGTTGGCTGGTTTAGGGCTGGTCATCTTACTCAACTGGCTGCAAGAAAAATCAAAAAAATCTGCGTTCATCCGCGTTCATGGTTCGGCTGCGCTCACCACAAGTCTGCGTCCCATTATCGGACTTTCTCTCCTAATAGCCTTTATCCTCGGCCCGCTGGCGCAGATTAACCGCAACCTGCCCCACATTTCGCTGCGGGATTACAGCGAGGGGGCGGATTTTGTAACGGCCGTATTCACCCATTTTCCCCCAGACGCCAACGCCACCCTGCTCACCAACTGGGAACACATGACCCCCCTCTGGCATACCCGCTATGTTGAAAACCGCTGGCCCGACCCCAACCAGGTGCGCCCCGAATTCATCTCCACCGGCGGGGCCAATCCCTGGCTAGAAGCCGTCTTTACCCACCTGCCCGGCGGTCCCGTCTACCTCCACGACTACCGGCCAGCCATCATGGCCGGTACCGAGTTTCGGCTGCGACCACGCGGCCCGTTCTATCAGGTGGTTGAACCCCACAACGCCGACCTGCCGTCAGAATTGACCACTATCACGCCCGTCAGCGGCGGCGATCTGATGCTGCTGGCTTATGACCTGCCCCAGCGCGAGGTGACGGCCGGGGATTTTGTGCCTTTAACGCTGGCTATGCAAGCCCCCCACGAAACGGCCGAATTCTACGTTCCCGTCCTCACTGTGGGCGACATGGTTTTCGAGTTTACCACCGACAGCCACCTCGTCACCCCCCTCTGGTACAGCGACGAGATCATCATCGAACGCTTCGACTTTGCCCTGCCCCACGATTTGCCCAGCGGCAGCTATCCGATCCGTGTTGACTTCAAGAATCTGAGCCAGGACCAACTGCTGCCGCTCAACCAATCGCTGGGCGAGTTGCACGTGACCCCCCAGACAAATCCGCCCGCCACCGACCATCTGCTGGCCAACTTTCGGCAGAGGGTGGGCCTGGTGGGAGCAACTGCCTGGCACGGCCTCAACCGTCAGGCTGCCCCCTGGGACCAGCCTATCCACGCCCGGCCGGGCCATGTGATTCACCTGATTTTGGAATGGGAGAGCCTGGCCCTGGCCGAAGAAAGCTACACCATTTTTGTCCATCTCAACGACTTGAGCCATTTTCCCCATGTCGGCCTGGACTATACGCCATTGGGAGGGGCCACACCGACCCATCTCTGGTTCCCCAAATGGCTGCCCGGCCAACAAATGCTAGATCCGTACCGGCTACAAATTCCGGCGGAACTGTCTCCTGGCACTTATTACATTGGGGTGGGATTATATGAAATGGTCGGGCTGCGCCGGCTGCACATTTCGGATGAGCAAGGTAGCCTCAGTGGGGATCGCTATGTTTTGGGAATGGTGGTTGTCGAATAACAAGCATGCTCGCGCCAAGATGCGGGAGCGCAGAGAAGGGTATACCGTGTGCTTACGCGCCTCTGTGCGAATTGTTATTGTTGGTCTATCCGGGTTAACGTCGCTCGCTCTTCGCCTTTGCCCATTGCCACAGACGCTGCCACTGGGTTTTAGCGGTATAGCGCAGCAGCAACGGCCGTAATTGTTGCCACTCCTGCCGCGAATCGAATGCCTCATCCTCACTGTGGCTGCGGCTGAACATCCGCAAAACGTACTGCTGCGTCAACTGCCAGATCGAACGTTCCCCTTCCGGCACCTTTTGCGCCATCTCGCTGGCCCGCTCGTGGGGTGTTTGCGTTGGCCGAACAGCAAGGCCTAGCCAGTTGCCCCAGCGCCCCAACCGATCATAGCTGAGCGAGACGTCTGACTCGACGCGGGAGTTGTAGCTATTGGCCGTAAATACCAGGCCGGCCGCCGTGCCGACTATAAGTAGCGCCCCCACAATTTGCCAGATAGAAACGCCGGATACGGCCGTTGCTGTTGGTGCTGTCTGTTCTTCTTCAAGATCGAAAAAGGAAGCCGTATCCTCATCCGTAGCAAAAAAGTCATCCATCAAGATCAAATCTTGCAGGCCCTCGCTAGTTAGCCGCATCTCATCGCTGCTGGCATCATCTGAATCATCTGGCAAACCACCAGGCGGCAGTTCCGGCCGGCTGATCACGGGAATAGCCGACGTTGGCTCAAACTGAATCCAGCCATATTCGGGGAAATACACCTCTACCCAGGTATGGGCATGGTTGGCCCGCACCCGATAGGAGCGCGTGGCCTCATCCCAATCGCCCTGAGCATAGCCAGTGACAAAGCGTGCCGGAACGCCCTGCGAACGGAGCATAATCGCCATGGCCGCCGCATAATAGTTGCAGTACCCTTCCTGGCTTACAAACAGCACGTGGTGGACCGGTTCTACATCGCGCGGTGGGGCGTCAATCTGGTCATTGTAGCGAATAGTGGCCCGCAGGTAGTCTCGCACCGCAATGGCTTTGTCATAAGGATTATCATAAACGGCCGTTATCTGCTCGGCCAGGGCAATTGTTTCTGGGGTGATTGAGTCGGGTAACTGCAAATAGCGAGACGTAACCCATTCAGGATAATCTACCGATGCCCGACGCAGGCTATACGAATCGGCCGTGGATAGGTAGGACAACATCCGGTAGCGGTCTCCCTGCCGCAAGATGTAGCGAGAGCGCAACCCTGTCACCAGCCACTGCTCGGACTCATCCTGTGCGGCCGTTACAAACATCTCCCGGTTCGAGGCCACCGGTTCAGGGGCACCGTACAATATACTCGAATTGGGTAAAAAATTGATAACCGTCTGCGTTACAACCTCGCGCGAGGCTGTTAGCGGAATATCCAGCAAACCGCCCCCTTCCGGGTGTAGAAAAACCTCGCCGTCACCAATGCGCCAACTGCCATCCACGTAACTTTCGTAAGCCACCGCCTGCCAATAGACAAGGGGTAGCTTCTCTGGTACATAGATGTCCATGACCAATGAATTGCCAACTGTGCGCGGACCACCTAACGTCAGCGTATCCTGATAAGGATCGTTGACGGCACTACCATAACTGCGTAATGACGAAAACAGGCGTGTCCAGCCGTCTTGGACACTGCGCCACGGGCCTTGTGTGCCGCTCAACATATCGTTGACGGCCGCACTGGCCGGCATAGCGGGCAGGCTCCAGGCCACGATAAGGGCGGCCAGCCCCACCAACAGCCCAGAGCGCAAAAATGAAAAGCGAATGTCGGGCCGGTAGCGCACACGCTTCTTACGCCAGTTATCTTCCCGATCTATTAGATAGTTGTAGGTGATGTACATGAATGCCAGCAGACTGTAGGCAGCCAGAGACAGTGACATTTGGACGGCTCTAGGGCCAACGTAATAATAGACTACGCTGAACAGCACAATGCCGGTAGGAATGATGGACCGCCACAAGAAGCGACGGCGTAAGGTAAACCAGGCGGCCGTATAGCCCAGTAGCCAATAAATAATCGTGGTTTGAATAACAAAGATGAAGCCGTCTCGACTGGTGCCCTGGCTAAAGGCCTGTTGCAGCCATTCCGCCTGCCGGCTAACCAGATCAAAAACGCGCTCACGCCAGGTCAAATCGTCAGACAGTTGCAGGCCGCAAAAGTAAAAAACGGCAAACAGGCCATAGATGAGGGCAAAAGCGTGAGCACGGCGGGGCGAGAAGTGGCTGACCGCCAGCAAGATACCCACGCCAAAACTGATTGTACCAACCAGGGGGATAATAAATAGGCCATCAATCCAGTCGGCCTGGACAATGGCCATGCCCGAAACAAAAATCATGGCCCAGACCAGGAACAAACTAATCCGTGCTTTGCCGAGGTCAACTTGTTCTACTTCTTCTGCTTGTTCTACTTGTTGGTTGTCCATCAGCGTCACGCCTCCGTGCCAGCTATCATAAATCGGTTTAGTTGATTGTAGGCCATGATGATATTGCTACTCTTGGCCATTATAGCAGGAAGGGACAGGCTGAGGCTACCATGACCGCCGGTGGTTTATAGACACCTCATATACGTTTGGCCTATGTGTTGACGCTCTTTTTGGCTCGCTTTATTTCGCGCTGACGGATGGCGTGGTTAAGTTCCTTCTTGCGAACGCGCAGAGCGGCCGGCGTAACTTCGAGCAGCTCGTCTTCGTGCAGATATTCAATGGCGTCGTCCAGCGATAAAATGCGGGGTGGAGACAGAGCTTCTACAATAGCCGTGGGACCGGTGCGAACGGCCGATAACGTTTTTGTTTTGCACACATTGACCACTAACTCATCTTCACGGATATGCTGACCAACCACCTGCCCACTATACACTTCCTGGCCGGGTTCAATGAAGAAAGTGCCTCGCTGTGTCAGGTTGCTGAGGGCATAAAAGCTAACGGTGCCCGTTTCCATGGCCACCAACGAGCCGAAATCACTCGTTTCGATGTCGCCCATGTAGGGTTCGTAACCATGAAACAGCGTGTGATAAATACCCGTGCCCCGCGTTGCCGTCAGAAATGAGTTGCGAAAGCCCAGAATGCCCCTGGTGGGGACCAGGTATTCGGTATACACGGTGCCATCCTCACCATAGCGAATGGTTTGCATCAGACCGCGCCGTCGCCCCAGCAGTTCGCTGACCGCGCCCAGGTAGTCGTTGTGGACTTCGAGGAAAAGCTGCTCAACCGGCTCGGTCAGGCCCGCATCGGTGCGGCGGAAGATAACTTCGGGACGGCTAACAGAAAATTCGTACCCCTCACGCCGCATCGTTTCGATAAGGATGGCCAGATGGAGTTCGCCCCGGCCAGAAACGATGAACTCACCGGCCACGTCTGTTTCGGCCACTTTCATGGCTACGTTACGCTCTAACTCAGCCATCAGCCGTTCGCGTATCTGGCGGCTAGTGAGATATTTGCCGTCGCGACCGGCGAAGGGGCTGTCATTGACGCCAAAGGTCATGCGCACCGTTGGCTCTTCGACGGTGATGGGGGGTAAGGGGCGCGGGTCGTTGGGATCGGTGAGGGTGTCGCCAATGCCCACGCCGTCAATACCGGCGACGGCGACGATATTGCCGGCCTCAACCTGGCCGGCTTCAACGCGCTGTAGATCGCGAAACGTGTACACTTTGTTGACTTTGGCGCTGCGTGTTTCGCCTTTGGCAGTGATGTGGGCAATGGCCTGGCCCGGTTTAATGCTGCCGCTATTCAGCCGGCCGATGGCTATTTTGCCCACGTAGGAACTATACTCCAGGGTAGAAACCAGCATTTGCAGTGGACCAGCGGCATCAACCTGTGGCGGGGGCAGGTGGCTGATGATGGTGTTGAATAACGGCCGTAAATCGGCCGTTATATCATCAGGTGAAAATCCGGCTCTGGCCTCTAATGCCTGAGTGTAGATCACG
This sequence comes from Anaerolineae bacterium, assembly GCA_007123775.1. Lineage (GTDB taxonomy): Bacteria > Chloroflexota > Anaerolineae > Promineifilales > Promineifilaceae > SLGK01. The sequence goes on from SLGK01000304.1 coordinate 5,693, forward strand.
GGGAAATCGGCCTGCTCCTCTGTCGCACCCAGGTCAATAAACAGGTCAAAGGTGGCGTTGACCACGTAATCGGGCCGGGCGGCGGGGCGGTCAATCTTGTTGACCACCACAATGACCTTGTGGCCCCGCTCTAACGCCTGGCGCAACACAAAGCGAGTCTGGGGCATAGGGCCTTCCACGGCATCGACCAGCAGCAGCACGCCATCAACCATATTGACCACACGTTCCACCTCACCGCCAAAATCGGCGTGGCCGGGCGTATCCACCAGGTTGATGGTCACGCCTTCGTATTGGATGCTGGTATTCTTGGCCAAAATCGTGATGCCCCGCTCCCGTTCCAGGTCGTTGGAGTCGAGGATGCGCTCAGCAACAGCCTGATTGGCGCGAAAAACGTTGGTCTGGCGCAACATGCCATCCACCAGTGTTGTCTTGCCATGATCGACATGGGCAATAATAGCTATATTACGAATGTTTTTTCTCGGTAGTAGATTCATGATTTTCTGCTATCAGGCGAAAAAAGACCCGGCATAAACCGGGTTGCAGTGCAGTCTCTTTTGCTTGCGTAAAGGATGGCCCAAAGCTGTCAGGAGTATGTCAGGCGGACCTTTCGTTCAGGTTCTTCGAAAGTGGATTGTATGGTAAACAGAGCATGGATGCAATGTCAGGAGCTATGTACTCAGGAGCGGATAAGAAATCGACCGATGACCCTGCTCAACAGGACATAGCGGTGTTCCATTGCTCATTCAAAAGGTGCGATGAACAAAACGGCCGTTTACCATCGTCCCCACAATCTCCACAGTCAACAACTCATCCGGCGGCATCGTGAAAATGTCCCGGCTGAACAGCGTCAGGTCGGCCAGTTTACCCGGCGCAATGCTGCCCTGGGTGGCGGTTTGGCCGCTCGTTTCGGCCGCAGCCAGTGTAAAGGCGCGGACCGCTTCGGCCACGGTCAACCGCTGTTCGGGATGCCAGCCGTCGGGGCCGGGTGAGCCATCGGCCCGGCGGCGGGTTACGGCTGCGTGCAGGCCGGGTAGTGGGTCAATGGCCTCAATGGGCGCATCGGAGCCAAAGACGAGGGTGGCCCCTGTGTCGAGCATGGTGCGCCAGGCGTAGCTGCAGCGCGTGCGCTCGCCCCAGTAGCGGGTAGCCATCTCCATATCAGATGTGGCGTGTATGGGCTGCATCGAGGCAATGACGTTTAGTTGAGCCAGTCGCTGCAAATCGGTGGGGTGCAAGACCTGCACATGCTCAATCCGGTGGCGCAAGGTCTGGCCGCGTGGATTGGCCTGCTCCTGTTGCCGCACTGCTTCATAGACGTCTAGCACATCATGGTTGGCCCGGTCGCCGATGGCATGGACGGTCAGGCTAAGGTCGTGGGCACTGGCCCGCAGCGCATATTGGAGCATCTCCTCCTTATCGACCACCACAATGCCCCGGTTGTCCGGTTCCCCTTCGTACGGCTCGACCATGGCGGCTGTTTTTGGCCCTAAAGCACCATCGGCAAAGATTTTGATCCCCCCAATTCGCAGCCAGGCATCGCCAAAGCCAGAGCGCAGCCCGACGCCGATCGCTTCTTCAAGCAAAGCGACCGGGATATTTTTGACGACGCGCAGCCCCAACTCCCCATTTTGATGCAGCGTTTGCAGGGCGGTGAAGCAGGAACGGCCGTCGAAATCATGAATTCCGGTCAAACCCACCTGCCAACAATGGGCCTGAGCCTGCCGCATGGCGGCCACAATTTCGGCCTCAGTGGGCGGCGGGATGTGGACCGAGATCAGCTTCATTGCTTCTTCAAATAGAATGCCGGTGGGTAGGCCATGCTGATTGCGTTGAATCTGGCCACCGGGCGGGTCGGCCGTGGCCTCCGTAATGCCTGCCAGTTGCAGAGCACGGCTGTTGGCCCAGGCGGCATGGCCGCTTTTGTGGGTCAGGTAGGCGGGGCGGTTGCCCGTTAGCCGGTCAAGTAGGGCGGCGGTGGGAAAGGTACGCTCGACCCATTGGTCCTGTGCCCAGCCCCAGCCTTGCAGCCAGGCAGCGGTTGGCCCGTCGGCCTCAAGGCGCTGTTGAACACGGGCCAACACCTCAGCCAGCGATTGGCAACCGTCCATGTTGACGCGCTGGCGGGCTATAGCGAAGTTCTTGAAGTGGACGTGGGCATCGACCAGGCCGGGGGTGACACAACGGCCGTTCAGGTCCACTCGTTCGATGACACCGGCCAATCCGGCCATGTCGTCATCGCTGCCTACGGCCAAAACACGGCCGTTACGAATGGCCACGGCCGTGGCCACAGGCCGTTGGGGATCGATGGTGTAGAAACGGCCGTTGTAGAGTATAGTTAAGTCGTCCATAGGATTCCTTTGCCAATAATCAATGACTTCACTGAAAAGAGGTCCCAAAACCGAGTTTTTCAAGATCAACCACTCTGGTGTTGTGTCTCAGCCCAAAACTCGGTTTTTTCAGTAGACCCCCCAATTGTAGTTCGCCAATGGTACGCCAAAATCCATCCGTCGGCTATCGGCCATAATGGTCCAATTATTTCCCACTCAACCGCCAATCGAGGGCACTGTAGCGCTGGCTGACTTTGTTGTTGCTGACGGCGATGTGCAGGGCGCGGCGTGTACCGACTAAAATGACCAGTTTTTTGGCGCGGGTAACGGCCGTGTACAACAAATTGCGCTGTAACATCATGTAATGCTGGGTGACGACCGGCATCACCACGCAGGGATACTCGGCCCCCTGGCTTTTGTGGACGCTGATGGCGTAAGCGTGAACCAATTCATCCGCCTCCAGGAAATCATAAACGACCGGCTGGCCGTCAATGCTGATGGTCATCGTCTGCTGAATCTGGTCCATAGCCGTGATACGGCCGATGTCGCCGTTGTAGACATTTTTGTCATAATTGTTGACCGTCTGCATCACCTTATCCCCCACGCGGAAGACGCGGCCGCCCAGCCGCTTTTCCGGCTTGCGACCCTGGGGGGGATTGAGCGCCTGCTGCAAACGCTCGTTCAGATTGGCCACGCCCACGCTGCCGTTGTACATGGGGGCCAACACCTGCACCTGGTCCAGCGGGTGCAGACCAAATTTGTGGGGGATGCGATTTTGCACAATGTCTACCAGGAGATCGGCCGTTTCGTTGATGTCGTTCTTGATAAAGAGGTAAAAATCCCCCAGCCCGTCGCTCGTTTGCGGCATCTGGCCCCGGTTGATGCGGTGGGCATTTTGGATAATGAGCGAATCGGCCGCCTGGCGGAAAATGGTGTCGAGACGAACAACGGCCGTTTTGCCCGAATCAATCAAGTCCCGCAGCACGTCGCCCGCGCCCACCGAGGGCAACTGGTCAATATCCCCCACCAGCAGCAGGTGGCTGTCCGGCCCAATCGCCTTGAGCAAATTGTAGGCCAGAATCAGGTCCAGCATGGAGGCTTCGTCGATGACAATCAGGTCAGCGTCGATGGGGTTGTACTCGTTCTGGCCAAAGCCCTCGCCGGGATTAAAAGCCAGCAGCCGGTGGACCGTTTTGGCCTCGCGGCCGGTGGCTTCGGTCAGCCGCTTGGCCGCCCGGCCGGTGGGAGAGGCCAGGGCGTAGCTGTGGCTGTACTGGTCTAGCAGGTCGAGCAGAGAGCGCAGGGTGGTCGTTTTGCCCGTGCCCGGCCCGCCGGTGAGAATGGTGACTTTGTGGGAAACGGCCGTATGTATTGCCGTCTTTTGCTGCGGGGCCAGATGGGTAGGCAGTTGCCAGCGCTTCATGGCCCGGCGGCAGGTGGTCAGGCGGCTGGTAGGATGGCCGATTAGCTCTTGTAGGCGTCGGGTCAACCCCACTTCGGAAAAATAGAAGGGGGTCAGGTAGACGGCCTGCTCCTCGCGTACCTCGTAAGTGGGTTTCTCTTCGCCCACGGGTGTGGCCTGGGGGTCGGGAATGGCATATTGCAGCGTCTCTCGCTTGATGAAGTCGCTTTGTTCGAGGCTGTTGATAACGGCCGTTATCTGCTCCGTCGCCAACCCCAGAATTTCGGCTGCTTCCGGCTCTAATTCCTCTTGCGGCACGTAGACGTGGCCCTCTTCGGCCAGCCGGTTGAGCGTATAGGCCACGCCCGCCTCAATGCGACCGGGATCGTCGGCCCCTAAACCGAGCGCCTGGGCAATTTTATCGGCCGTTTTAAAGCCAATCCCGTACACATCCTGCACCAGCCGGTACGGGGTTTGCTGTACCACCCGCAGCGACTCATCCCCATACGTCTTGTAGATTTTAGTAGCCAGATTGGTGGAAACGCCGTGCGACTGGAGAAAGATCATCACGTCCTTGATGGCCCGCTGCTCCTCCCAGGCTTTAATAATCTGGCCAATCCGCTTCTGGCCAATGCCCAGCACAGAGCGCAGCCTTTCCGGTTCTTCCTCAATAACGTCCAGCGTATGCTCGCCAAAGGTGTTGACAATGCGCTCGGCCATCACCTTGCCCACGCCTCGAATCATACCCGACCCCAGGTAGCGTTTGATGCCCTCGGTGGTGGCCGGTAGGGATTGTTCGCAGTATTCGGCCTGGAATTGACGGCCGTGTTGGGCATGAGTGGTCCAGCGGCCGCGCAGCTTGAGCCATTCGCCGGGATTGACTTCGGGCAGGTTGCCCACCACCGTAATCAGCGCCTCCCGACCGCTGGCGTACCGAAAGGGCAGCATGTTGCGCGAATCCGGCTTCAGGCGCAGGACGGTGTAGCCGTTTTGTTCGTTGTAATAGGTAATGCGCTCGACAGAGCCGCTGATTTCGTCTTGATTGTTGGTCACAAGGTACGGGATTTGTCAGTTAAGATATACATCTCGCCGATGGCGCACACGAAAAACCGTAACGACTTGGGCTTCATCATCTATTTGATACAAGACCCGGTAGTTACCAACGCGAATACGCCAACCTTCCAGATTGCGTTGCAGTTTACGTACCCCAGGTGGCCTGGGATCTTTTCGCAGAGCGAGAATTTGCTGATTGATACGGAGAAAGAGCGAGCGGGGCAACTTCTTCAAATCACGTTCTGCCGAACGTTTAATCCTCAGATGGTACATCAATCCCCATTTCGGCCAGGAAAGCCTCGTAATCGCGTTCCGGTTCAGCAACGGCCGTTTCGATGCTCACTATATCAGCCAGGTCCTCTAATTGAGCCAATAGTGACTCATACTGCTCATACTCAACCAGAACCGCTGTGGGACGGCCGTGCTGCGTAATGTAAACTGTCTCGCCACTTTCTTGCAACCGTTTAATGACGCGGCCAGCCTCACGACGTAAATCAGATACAGGCATAATCGTTGTACTCATAGCTCATTCCTCATAATGGTTTCTACTACCAAAAGCATAGCATACTTCTTTAGCTTTGCACAAGGGCATGGAGACAATTTTCACATTGCTTTGGCAACGGTCTCCAGCCAAACTCGCGTCTGGCGGGGGGAGCGGAGATGGATGGTTTGCAGGTGGGCGTATTCCGGGCGAGCAAACAGTTCCGGGTATTCGCGGCGACGACGGCCGTAGCTGGTGATGGCCCACCACAAAATAGAGTCCCGGCTAAACAAGGCAGTGCGGAGAGATTCCCGATTCTCGTTCCACAGCGGTTGGCGTAACAAGGTGCGGCGCAAGGTGCGCCACCAGAGCCGCCACATAATGATGGGAAAGGGATAATCAAGCCAGACGACGGTATCGGCCCGCGCCCAGACAATGTCGCGAACCTTGCTGTAATTGCCGTCCGTGACCCAACGCGGCCCGCTGACTGCCTCGGCGACCCGTGCCCGGAAAAGCTCGCGGGGTGTCTCCTGCCAGTCCGGCTGCCAGTGGAGGGCGTCAAGCTCAATATGCTCATAGCCTAGACGCTCAGCCAACGCTCGCGCCAACGTCGTTTTGCCGGAACCACTTGTGCCCACCACTGCTATTCGCTGCCTCATCATACATCTATTATAAGCCACTACCACAGCCCTCACTGGTTTTTGCTCTTTTTATCAACTTCTTATTTGACTTGAAGGTTGCCTTTGCTATACTTCCCATTAGCCTTTCAACAGGCCAATAATTGGTTTTTCTTATTAAACACGAAATTTATGATGAGCATGATTGAGCAATATTGCAGGTGTATGAGGCGAGGGCGCTAACTACCTTTGTCTCAACCTTAACGAAAACAGGTCAATAGGCAAACGGTGGTGGCTACCCTCGCAGCGTAACGATAAATGGTGCGCTCGTGGCCTTAGCTGCGACCGTTTTTTGTTGCCTTGCGGTTGATAACACGGCCGTTTTTTGATCAAACTTAACGTTAAGGTAAATCCTGTCATGCTAACATCTGTATCTAAAACCATAAGCCAACCCCACGCCTCTTTTCTGGCCGAGGCATCCCATTCACTGGCCGCACAAGTCGGCCATACGCCCTTATTACGATTGGACCAGGTAGCTCAATGGGCGGAATTAGCCCCTGGCGTAACCCTGCTGGCCAAAGCGGAATGGTTCAATCCCAGTGGTTCAGTCAAGGACCGGGCCGCACTGCACATTATCCGCACGGCCGAACAAAACGGCCGTTTACGGCCAGGAATGACCCTGCTAGACTCCACGTCCGGCAACATGGGCATCGCCTACGCCATGCTGGGGTCCGCGCGTGGGTATAATATCAAACTAACCCTGCCCCAAAACGCCAGCCCGGAGCGCATCGCCATTCTGCAAGCGTATGGGGCCGAACTAATCTTCACCGACCCGCTAGAAGGCTCTGACGGTGCTATTTTGGAAGCGCGTCAACTGGCCGCGGCCGATCCCTCCCTCTATTACGCCAACCAGTATAATAATGATGCCAGTTGGCAAGCCCACTACCTATCAACCGGCCCTGAAATCTGGGAACAGACGGCTGGTGAAGTGACCCACTTTGTGGCCGGGCTAGGCACCAGCGGCACATTCACCGGCACAACGCGCCGCCTGCGCGAATTTAACCCCGACATCTGCTGCATCTCCATGCAGCCAGACAGCCCCTTCAACGGCCTGGAAGGGCTAAAGCATATGCCCACCGCCATCAAGCCGGGCATTTATGATGAGTCGCTGGCCGACGAGAACGTGGCGGTTCGCACCGAAGACGCTTACGAGATGGCTCGCTTTTTGGCCCGAAAAGAGGGCGTGTTTGGCGGCATTTCGGCGGCAGCGGCGGTAGCGGCGGCCGTGCAGGTGGCCCAACGCCTGACCAGAGGCGTCGTTGTCACCATCCTGCCTGACAATGGCTTCAAATATTTAAGCGAACGTTTTTGGACAGCGTGAAGCGAAGTGGCGAGGTAGCGGCGTGGCGAAGTGACCACGCTACCCCGCCACTCCGCCACTTCGCCACCTTGCAGTTATGTTACATTTAACCAAAGCTCTACACGATGAAATTAAGGCTCACGGCGCCGCGTCTTATCCTTATGAAGGGTGTGGCTTGCTATTGGGGCAGGTGACGGACGAGGGGAATGTGGTAACGGCCGTTAAACCTCTGCCCAATGTCTGGCCCGATCAAGAAGAAAAGCGGGTCCGCTTTCGCATTGCCGAGGATGACTGGCGCGACGTGGAGCTGGCGGCCATGATGAACGGGCTGGACGTGATCGGTATCTTCCACAGCCATCCTGACGATGAGCCGGTGGCCTCGCCCCGCGACCTGGCCTGGGCCAGTTGGCCCGGCTATTCTTACCTGATCACCCAGGTGCTTGAGGGCACACCCACCCACAGCCGCTCCTGGCAGTTAGCCACTGACCGCTCAGGCTTCGTGGAGGAAGAAATAGTTCGTAATTCGTAATTCATAATTCGTAATTCCAAAGAGGAGAGCATTATGCCAACCATTCGTATTCCAACACCGTTACGGCCGTATACCGGCAATAGTAGTTCGGTCCAGGTGACGGGCGCTACCGTGGGGGCCGCGCTGCACAATTTAACCGAGCAGCACGTCGACCTGCGCCCCCATCTGTTTGAAGGGGACAAGCTGCGCAGCTTTGTCAACATCTACCTCAACCAGGAAGACGTGCGCTACCTGGACGGGGAAGAGACGGAACTGGCGGAGAATGATACGTTGATGATTATTCCGTCGATTGCGGGCGGACGGACCGAAGACGAAGGACGGAGGACGGAGAAGTCGGGAAGGGCTGTTCTTTGTCTTCCGTCCTCAGTCCTCGGTCAATGAAGGAAGGTTATCATGGTTGATCACGCCGCCTTGCGCGTTAATCAGAGTTTTATCATCGGCCTGCTGGCGCTGGCTTTTGTGCTGGACTGGGTCTGGCTGGTGGGGTTTGTGGCCCTGGTGATGCTGCTGGGCACGGCCGTTCCCCAGGCCGCCCTTTTCAAACGCATCTACCGGCACATTTTGCGGCCGGCCGGACTGGTCAAACCCGATCCCGTTCAGGACAATCCGGCCCCGCACCAGTTTGCCCAGGGCATGGGTGGGGTGGTGGTACTGCTGGCTACACTCGCCCTCTGGCTGGGTTTCGCCATCGTCGGCTGGGCATTGGCCGGCATCGTCATCTTTCTGGCCGCGCTGAACCTGTTTGTCGGCTTCTGCGCCGGTTGTTTTATCTACTACCAGCTTGGTCTGGGTAGCAGGGTGGCGGAGTAGCGAAGTGGCGGAGTGGCGAAGTCACCTTGCCACCTTGCCACCTCGCCACTGCGCCCCTTTGTAACTATGATCGAACGACTACTACTACTCTTGCTGATAACGGCCGTTCTCTTTGCTGTCTGCTGTATTTTTACACGCTGGCAGCGATGGCGCATCGGCATGGTCACGGATAAGGCTGCCGGACAGCCCACGCTGCTCTATTTCTGGAGCGCGGCCTGTGGGCTGTGTCCCAGCCAGCGCCGCCACGTCGAGCAGGTGGCCCAACAGTGGTCAGACCGGCTGGCCGTCCGTTTTGTCAATGCCGATGAGGAGCGAGAGCAAACGGCCGTTTACCAGATCCTCACCCTGCCCACCACCATCATTTTAGACCCGCAAGGCCAGGTCCGGGCCATCAACTACGGCCTCACCCCGGCCCAAAAGCTGAGTGAACAAGTGGCAAGTAGCAGGTGGCAAGTGGCAAGTGGCAAGTAGCACGTAGCAAGTGGCATCTGGCAAGTAGCAAGTATTCTACCTGCAACTTGCAACCTGCAACCTGCGACTTGCAACCTGCACAAGGAGAAATTATGAGCAGTCTAAATCTAATCGCCCCCGAAGCGTTGGCCGAGGTGGAATTATCCCATGAGGAAGTGCGGCGCTACAGCCGCCATTTGATTATGCCCGAAGTGGGTATGGAAGGGCAGAAACGGCTCAAGGCAGCCAGCATTCTATTGATTGGGGCCGGCGGTCTGGGGTCGCCCCTGGCTATGTATCTGGCGGCGGCGGGTATCGGCCGTATCGGCTTGGTCGATTATGACGTGGTTGATTACACCAACTTACAGCGCCAGATTATCCACGGCACCAAAGATGTCGGCCGGCCCAAGCTGGAAAGTGCCAAATCGCGTATTCAGGACATCAACCCCCACATCCAGGTCGATACCTACGAAGTCCCCTTGACCTCTGACAACGCCCTGGAACTGTTTGCGCCCTATGACATCATCATCGACGGCACCGACAACTTCCCCACCCGCTACCTGACCAACGACGCCTGCGTCCTGCTGGGCAAACCCAACGTCTACGGCAGCATCTTCCGTTTTGAGGGCCAGTCGTCGGTTTTCTACGCCGCCGAAGGGCCGTGCTACCGCTGCCTCTTTCCCGAACCGCCGCCGCCGGGACTGGTGCCTAGCTGCGCCGAAGGGGGCGTGTTGGGCGTTTTGCCGGGCACGATTGGGGCCATTCAGGCCACCGAAGCCATCAAGCTGGTGCTGGGCGTGGGTGAATCGTTAATCGGCCGTTTACTGCTGTACGACGCCACCACCATGAGCTTTGACGAGGTGCGGCTGCGGAAAAACCCCAACTGCCCCGTATGCAGCGAGAATCCCACCCTGACCGAACTGATCGACTATGAGCAGTTTTGCGGGATGCCGGCCCATGATCGGAGTGAGTATTCGGCCGTTGCTGCCAATGGTGAGGGTGGGGGAACGGCAGTGCCCCAAATCACCCCGCTTGCCCTCAAAGCCCGCCTGGATGCCGGCGACGACATGGCCATTCTCGACGTGCGCGAACCCCACGAGTGGGACATCGCCAACCTGAGCCATCTGGGGGCCTTCCTCATTCCCAAAGGGCAGGTGGTCAACCGCATGAGCGAACTGGATACGGCCCAGGAGATTGTGGTCCACTGTCGCAGCGGTGCCCGCAGTGCCGACGTGATTCGGGAATTGCAGCAGCACGGCTTCAAAAAGCTGGTCAATCTGGACGGCGGTATCAACCGCTGGGCCACCGAAGTCGAGACCGAACTGCCCACCTATTAAGTAAGCGTCTAAAAACAAGTTCCGCCAATAGGAGCGCCGCCATCCCTGGCGGCCAACCGGCCGGTAAGGATACCGGCGCTCCTATTGCCTGTTGGAAAAATCTTGACAGCACAGGGGCATGATGCTATTATGCCCCCTGTCATGAATAAACAACCTTTGTTTCGCTTTTTCTTTTTTGCGTTTACGGACCAAACCACGCCGTGTTAAGGGGCTAGGTTTAGACCGCTGCTGTTAAAGCGAAGCGAGGAATAAACAAGCACCACCTGACGCGGCCTTTGCGCCGCGTTTTTTTATGCAGCGAGGTGGCAAGGTTGCGAGGCTGCGAGGTGGCAAAGTGGCGAAGTCACTCTGCTACTGCGCCACTTCGCCACTCTGCTACCCCGCCACTCCGCAAGGAAGGTATTATGCTGGCACAAGCTGAGCAGTCATATAAGGAAGCCTTATCACAATTGGAAGGGGCGGAGTCAACGGCCGTTCTTGAAGCCTGGTACCGTGATACATTGGGGCGCAAAGGGAACATCTATTTGTTGACGCGCCAGGTGGGCCAGGTTGACCCGGCGGAACGGCCCGCCTTTGGCAAGCGGATCAACGAAATCAAGACTGCCCTGGAATCAGCCTATGAAGAGCGGCTGGCGACACTGCGAACGGCCGAATTGGAAGCGGAACTGGCGGGCAGCGCCATTGATGTCACGCTGCCGGGGAGGAGGAGTTGGCACGGCCGTTTACACCCCGCCACCCAAACCCTGCGCCAAATCTACCGCATCTGGGGCGACATGGGCTTCCAAATCTACCGCAGCCGCGACGTCGAAACCGACCACTACAACTTCGAGCTGCTCAACATCCCCCAACACCATCCCGCCCGCGACATGTGGGACACCTTCCACACCGTCACGCCGGGCGTCATTTTACGTACCCACACCAGCCCCGGCCAGATTCACGCCATGCACGACTACTGCCCTGAACCGATACGGGTCATTCTGCCTGGCATGTGCTACCGCTACGAGCAAATCACCGCCCGCAGCGAAATCCAGTTCCACCAGGTCGAAGGGCTGGCCGTCGGCCGCAACATCACCTTTACCGATCTCAAAGGCACATTGACCGCCTTTGCCCGCCGTATGTTCGGCGCTGACCGGGCTGTTCGCTTCCGGGCCAACTACTTCCCCTTCACCGAACCCAGCGCCGAAATGGATGTAGAGTGCATTCTCTGCAACGGCAGCGGCTGCCAGGTCTGCAAATATAGCGGCTGGCTCGAAATTCTCGGCTGCGGCATGGTCCACCCCAACGTCTTACGCAATGGGGGCTACGATCCGGCCGTCTATTCCGGCTTCGCCTTCGGCATGGGACCCGAACGGATCGCCATGCTCAAATATGGCATCGACGACATCCGCTACTTCTGGGGCAACGACCTGCGCTTCCTGGCGCAATTTTAAGCGGGTGGCGAGTAGCAGGTAGCGGGTGGCGAGTTTACCTACCACCGGCCACCCGCCACATTTTTCGTAATTCATAATTCGTAATTCGTAATTCCACAGGAGTTTCCATGCTCGTACCACTTTCATGGCTAAAAGATTATGTAAATATCACCCTGCCCCCGGCTAAACTGGCTGAAAAGCTGACCATTGCCGGGCTGGAAGTCGATAACATCCAATACATCGGCGTACCCGGCGGCAGTGACCCCGACCGGCTGGTCTGGGATCGCGACCTGATCGTCGTCGGGCAAATTCTGGCCGTGCGCCCCCACCCTGACGCTGACCGGCTGGTCCTGGCCGACGTGGACTATGGTGGGGCCGAAATCGAAACAGTTGTCACCGGCGCGCCCAATCTCTTCCAATATTTAGAGCGGCAGGACGTCAGCGATCTCCATCTCTACTCCCCCTTTGCCCTGGAAGGGGCCGAACTGTACGACGGCCACAAAGAGGGGCAGGTCAAAATGACGCTCAAGGGGCGCAAGCTGCGCGGCATCCACAACCGCTGTATGCTCTGCTCTGAAAAAGAGTTGGGGCTGAGTGACGACCATGAGGGGATCATGATTCTGGAAGGGGGGATTGACGGAGGACCGAAGACCGACGACGGAGACCAACCAGTCCGTCCTTCGTCCTCCGTCCTCGGTCGCACAGCCTACATCCCCGGCACGCCGCTGCAAGACGTGTTGGGCGACGTGGTTCTCAGCATCGACATCATCCCCAACATTGCCCGCTGCGCCTCTATCATTGGCGTGGCCCGCGAAGTAGCCGCCCTGACCGACCAACCCCTTCGCTACCCCAGCTTCAACGTGGTGCAAGAAGGGGACTCAATTGAGGGCAAAGTGACGCTCCATACCGAAAACTCCGACCTGAACCCCCGCTTTGTGGCCATGCTGATCGAAGGAGTTGAGCAAAAGCCCAGTCCTCAATGGCTGCAGCGCCGCCTCAAATTGGCGGGCCAACGGCCGATTAACGTGGTGGTCGACATCAGCAACTACGTCATGCTGGAACTGGGCCAGCCCAACCACACCTTTGACTACGACTTCCTGCGCCGCCGCGCCGACGAGTACGCGCCGGACGGCCCGGTGCAAATAATCACTCGCCTGCCCCACGAAGGGGAACGGGTTACAACGCTGGACGGCGAAACGCGCAGCCTGCCCCCTTACACCATCCTGGTCACGGACAAAGCGGGCGCGCTCAGCCTGGGCGGCATCATGGGTGGCGAAGAGAGCGAAATTGGCGACCAGACGACCAACGTCCTGCTAGAAGCGGCCGCCTGGAACTTCATCAACATCCGGCGCAGTAGCACCAAATTGAAGCTGCACAGCGAGGCCGGCTTCCGCTTTAGCCGGGGCGTTCATCCCAGCCAGGCGTTGCTTGGGGCCAAACGGGCCGCCGAACTGCTGCGCCAACTGGCGGGCGGCACGGTGGCCCAGGGCATTGTCGATTATTACCCCCAGCCGCCAGAGCCGGTAACGGTGACGCTGACCGCCGCCGAGGTTAAGCGATTGGGCGGGATTGAGTTGGAAACGGCCGTAATCGCCACCATGCTCCGTAAATTAGAATTTGAGGTCGAGGAGGATGGGGAGCAGCTACACACCACTACCCCCGACCACCGACTGGACATCGAGTTCACCAACGATCTGGTCGAAGAGATTTGCCGTCTCTACGGCTATGACCGGCTGCCAGCGACGATGATGGCCGACGATTTACCGCCGCAGCGGGGCAACCCGGACCTGGAAAAAGAGCAGCGCATCAAGGATATTTTGGTCCAGGCCGGCCTGCAAGAGATCATCACCTACCGCCTGACCACGGCCGACCGGGAAAACCGGCTGCTGGTCGCTAGTCATGAGGGGCCGGATGAGCGTCCCTACGTCGTCCTGGCTAATCCGATTACGGTAGATCGGGTGGCTCTGCGCCACAGCTTGCTGGCCTCAGCCCTGGAAATTGTGGCCGACAACAGCCGTTTTGGTGAGCGGGTCTGCCTCTTTGAACTGAGCAAGGTTTATTTGGCCTCTGAAGATGGGGAACTGCCGGATGAAATCGGCCGGTTGTCACTGGTAATGCTGGGGCCGCGCCAGCCGCAGCAGTGGCAGGCCAACGGCGCGCCCGGCCATTACGACTTTTTTGACCTGAAAGGGGTCATCGAGCAGTTGCTAACCAGCCTTCATATTACCGATTGGCATGTAGAAGCGGTCAGCCATCCCACCTACCGCCCCGGCCACACGGCCCGCATCTGGCTGGGCGATCAGGCATTGGGCACAATGGGCGAACTGCATCCCTTAGTTGTTGAAGCGTTTGAGATTCGCACTGATGCGCCGGTCATTGCCGCCGAACTGGACCTGGCCCCGCTGCTGGCGGCCATCCCGGAGCGGCATCGGGTAGAGCCGGTGGCTCCTTATCCGGCCGTGCGTGAGGATTTGGCGCTGGTGGTGGATCGGGGAGTAACGGCCGTTGCTGTCGAGGAAACGATCAAAAAAGCGGGCGGCTATCTGTTGCAAGCAGTCCACCTGTTCGACCTGTACGAAGGGAAGCAGGTCCCGGCCGGCAAGAAAAGCCTGGCCTATCACCTCACCTTCCAGGCCCCCAACCGCACCCTCAAGGACAAAGACGTACAAAAGGTGCGGCAGCGGATTTTGGCCCAGTTGGAGCGGGAGTTAGGGGCGAAGCTGCGCTGAGAGAACAGCGGATGGGGGGAAGGAACGGATTTTAGAGAAACGGAGCGGTCCATGTCAGAAGACGCTTTAGCACAGCTGCGCATGGTCTGGCCGGCCGCATCCCCCAGGCTGCCCGCCCTTAAAATCTACCTCCGCCTGGGCTACCAACCCCTCCTTTACGCGCCGGATATGGTAGCTCGGTGGCAAGCCATTGCCACCAAACTCAATATTGACTTATAAAGCCTCCCATGATATAGTTGAGTCGTCAACTGTTGCGAAGTCAACGATAATTTGTCAGCCACAGCAGATTGCCGGGATTGTTATGAACGACGACCAAGAGAGACTCTACAACCTCCTGAAAGAAGCCTTTCTCCTGCTTGATTTTGGGGATCGTCAGCTATTTGCCCGGTACGACCTCACCATCTCCCGCTACTACGCCCTCTACCACATAGACGAAGAGCCTGGACTATCTATTAGCCAGTTGAGCGACAGCATGTTCTGCGACAAGAGCAATGCCACCCGCGTCGTTAAAGGCTTAGAAAAAGATGGTCTGGTCAAGCGCGAACCCCACGAAACAGACGGCCGTACCCTGCGACTATTCCTGACAACCAATGGCCAGGAATTACTCAAAGCCGCTGCCACTGCCCATAGTGAATACAATCAGGTCCGTCTCGACCGCATAAACGAGGTGCTGCGCCGCAACCTGATAGACGGCCTTGACATCCTGAACGAACGACTACGTGAATTTCTATAACATTGCCACACTTTTTTGGTTCGTATAAATGAGTTGGCTTTCCTAACATAAATTTTTACAATAGCTACGACACATGACAATTACAGAAGGGGGTGATGGTCAACAAACGATAGTCAATAAAAACGATTCGTACCCACACCACCATAATGAGTGGAATGGACACGCCCTTAAAGATATGGTCAAAGAGACAGCCCAGGGCTATACTCGTTGCTAATTAGCCAATTGACGTCGAAAAGGCGATGTCAATTTTTTCAACCCTTTTATATGAGGAGAAGAACACAATGAAAATTCACAGATTGTATCTCTTAGTCGTCACCTTGATCGTGAGCGCCTTCATTTTGGTTGCTTGCGGTGCTGACGCCCCCGAGCCGGTCGCCCCTGTAGTGGACGAACCGGCTGTTGTCGAAGAACCAGTCGTCGAGCCAACCGAAGCCCCAGTGGAAGAAGAGCCAGTAGCGGAGCCGACCGAAGAGCCGGTGGAAGAACCAGCCGCTCCTGAAGTCTCCCTGACCATCTGGGCTGACGACACCCGCACCCCTGTCCTGCTGGACCTGGCCCGTGCCTTCGAGGCTGAATACGGTGTTGCCCTGATCGTCGAGCAGATTGCCGACATCCGCGACCAGTTCCGTATTGCCGCCCCCGCCGGTGAAGGCCCGGACATCATCATCATCCCCCATGACCAGATTGGTGAGCTGATCGAGAGTGGCCTGCTGGCCCCCATCGATCTGGGCGCCAAAGAGTCCATGTTCCGTGAAGAAGCGGTCGCCGCTTTCTTCTATGATGGTGAGCAGTACGGCATGCCCTACGCTACCGAAAACCTCGGTTTCTTCCGCAACGTTGAACTGGTGCCTGACGAACCGGCCACCTGGGACGAGGTGTACGAGATCGCTGTCGCTCTGACCGCTTCCGGTGACGCCAGCGAAGGCTTCATCTTATCCGGTACCACCTACGACGCTTTCCCCATCCAGACCGCGTTTGGTGGTTACATTTTCGGTCGTGACGCCGAAGGTAACTTTGACCCCACCGACGTCGGTGTAGACAGCGACGGCATGATCGAGGCCATCAACTTCATTGACCGCCTGGTTGAAGAAGGCTTGATGCCCCAAAGCACCGACTGGGATACTGCCCACGTTCTGTTTGAGAATGGCGAGACCCCCTTTATCATGGCTGGTCCGTGGGCGCTGCCCCGCATCCGTGAGTCTGGTGTGCCCTACGCCATCAGTGCCTTCCCTGAAGGTCCGGCCGGCCGCGGTGTACCGTTCCTCGGTGTGCAGGGCTTCGTCATCAACGCTCTGAGCGATAACGTGGCGCTGGCCCAGGCCTTCCTGACCGAGTTCGTGGCCACCGATGCCACCATGCAGGCTCTGTACGACGCCGACCCGCGTCCCTCTGCCTGGATTCCTGTCTTTGAAGCCACCGACGATCCTGACCTGGCCGGTTTCAGCCTGGCCGGTGAAGGTGGTATCCCTATGCCTGCCATTCCTGAAATGTCGGCCGTTTGGGGTGCCTGGGATGCCGGTGTGACCCTGGTTATCCAGCAGCAGCTCGATCCCGAGGCAGCTATGACCGATGCCGGTCAGCAGATTCGTGACACGCTTGGCAACTAACTAAGCCGAAAAGAAATCAGGGTTTACGGCCGTAGCCCAACCCTGATTTCTTTGTTAAAGTAGAGAAAAAGCCGGGGGCGATTTGCAAAAACGCTCCCGGCTTTCTTAGTACCGGTAAGGAGGAAGAACATGGGTGGTGGGTCTAATCAAACCTCAAGTGCCATTGGCATAATGTTACGTCTGACGGCCCTCTTAGTGGTTAACGCCATTGGTATCTGGCTGTTCTACCACACCTTTTTTGACGGGCTGTATCCCTTGGCGGCTGTTTTCGCCATAATCCTGCTTTTCGTTAACGTTGTCTTTCTTAAGGATGGTCTGTATCCGTTGCGCTGGCTGGCTTTGGGCCTGTCGGTCATGCTCCTCATGTCCATCTTTCCTATCGTCTATACCATTTATATCGCCTTTACCAACTTTGGTACCGGCCACATATTGACCCGCCCGCAAGCCATTGAGCAACTGGAAAGCACCCTCTTCTTACCGGAAGGTGGCCCGTCATACAGCTTTACCGCCTTTGTGAGCGATGATGGCGAATACGCGCTCTGGCTACGGCTTGAAGATACGGCCGATATTCTGGCCATACCCAATCAACCTCTCGTTGCCCCCTTACCCGGCGAAATGGGCGTGGGTCCCCTCGATGAAGATGGCATTCCGACAACCATCGAAGGCTACCGGCGCCTGCAACGCGGTCAACTGCTGGCCCGCATCAATGACCTGACGCGAATTCAGTTTGGCGAGGAGCCGGACATTATCCGGGTACGCTCCATTGACGCGGCCGCACCCATGCAGCAGCGTTACGTCTACGATGCCGAACGGGACGTAATGCTGGATCGCTCCACCGGCATAGAATACACGCCCCAGCGCGGCACCTTTACCGGCCCTGACGGCGAGCGGCTTCGTCCGGGCTACCAGGTCCTGGTCGGTACCGACAACTTTACGCGCTTTTTCACCAGCCCGGCCATCCGCGGACCGCTGGTGCGCGTTATTATCTGGAATTTCGCCTTTGCTTTCTTGAGCGTGTTTACCACCTTTTTCCTGGGGTTGTTTGTGGCTTTGCTGGTCAACGATCTGCCCATGAACAAGGTGCTGCGCTCATTCCTGATTATTCCCTATACCATTCCCAGTCTAATCACTATTTTGGTTTGGAAAGGGATGTTAAACCCACAGCTAGGGGTCATCAGTCGGGGCCTTATAGATGTTTTTGGGTCGGCCCCCCAATGGTTTACCGACCCCAACTGGGCCAAAATTGGTATCTTGCTGATCAACCTGTGGCTTGGCTACCCTTACTTCTTTTTGGTGTGTAGCGGGGCCTTGCAGGCCATCCCCAATGACATCTATTCGGCGGCCGAAGTAGACGGCGCAGGCAACTGGCAGCAGTTCTGGCGGCTGACCCTGCCCCTGCTGTTGATTGCCGTCGGGCCGCTGTTGGTGGCCTCGTTCGCATTCAATTTCAACAACTTCAACGTCATATTCTTGTTTAATGCTGGTGGGCCGCCCATTGCCGGAGCCGCCACGCCGGTGGGGCATACAGACATCCTGGTGACTTATGTGTACCAGTTGGCCTTTGCCGGCGGTCGAGGGGCCGATTATGGTCTGGCTTCGGCCATTACCATTATTATCTTTATCATTGTAGCCACCATTACCCTATTCCAATTCCGCTACACGCAGATGTGGGAGGAGACGTCAGAAAATGTCTAGCATTAGCTTTTTTGAACAGATACGGAGTTCACGGACGCGGCAGCGCCAGTTGAGTAAGGTGATTCGCTTTCTGATCGCGCTGCTGTTGGTCATTTTTGCCTTGTTCCCGGTGGTCTGGACCTTTTCGGCGTCAATTGACCCGGCCAGTTCGCTGGGCCGGCAGCAGTTGATTCCCACCAATGCGGGGTTTGACCATTACATTAGCTTGTGGAACAGTGAGGTTTTCCCCTTCCCGCGCTGGTTGTGGAACTCGTTGAAGGTATCGTCTATTTCGACGGTGCTGTCCTTGTTTATCACGACCATCAGTGCTTTTGCTTTTTCCCGTTTTCGCTTCAAGGGCCGGCAGAATATGCTCAAGACGATTCTACTGATTCAGGTGTTCCCCGGTATGCTGGCTATGATCGCTCTGTTTGCCATTGTGCAGCAGATTGGCGGGGTGCCCGGTTTTGAGTGGCTGGGTCTGAATACCCACGCCGGCCTGATTCTGGTCTATATGGGTGGGGCGATGGGTATCAATATCTGGCTGATGAAGGGCTTTTTTGACTCGATTCCGCGGGATATTGATGAGTCGGCGATGGTTGATGGCGCCACCCATTGGCAAACGTTTTGGCTGCTGCTGTTCCCGCTGATACGGCCGATTCTCGTTGTTGTTGCTATTCTCACGTTTGTGGGCACCTATTCTGACTTTATTCTGGCCCGCGTACTGTTGACCAACACCCAGCAATATACGGTCATGGTTGGGCTGTTCATTTTCCAGAGCGGCCAGTTTGCCCAGGCCTGGGGGCCGTTTACGGCCGGGGCACTGATGGCGGCTGTACCCATCATCATCATTTACCTGCTGCTGCAAGACCAGATTGTGGGTGGTCTGACGCAGGGGGCGGTGAAAGGATAAATTGACCGAGGACGGAGGACTGAGGACGGAAAAAGCCTCCGTCATCCGTCCTTCGTCCTCCGTCTTTTCCAGGCATGCAAGAATTTATCTTTGGCACGTTAGCCACTACCGAACAACGCCTGGAAACGGCACGGGAAGAAAAGATCGGGGTGCAGCATCAGCATCGCCTGGAGCCGCGTGCGCCGCGACCCGGCCAATCGCCGATGCTATTGGTTACGGTGGAGCTAGACCGGCGCATTGAGCGGGTGGAATGTGTGGTGTCTGAGCCAGAAACGGCCGTTTACCCCCTCCATCCCCGCGACAGCCAATGGGACCTGCTCAACTGGTCCTACTACCAGGTCTGGCAGGCCACCCTGCCGCCGCAGCCCGACGGCACGCTGGTCCGCTACCAGATTGTGGCCTACGCGGCCGATGGCGGCGAGCCGATTCTGGCTGACGACGGGGCCACTTTCTCCTACTACGTGGGCGACCCGGCCCAGCCGGACTGGGCGCGGGAAGCGATTGTCTACCAGATTTTCCCCGACCGTTTTTATCCGGGAAACGGCCGTGCCTGGAACCCTACCAGCCATCTCAGCGACATCTACGGCGGCAGCCTGCGCGGCATCATCGACAAGCTGGACTACGTGGCCGACCTCGGCTTCAACGCCATCTGGCTCAATCCCTTCTTTCCCGACCACACCCACCACGGCTACCACGCCACCGATTACTTTAGCGTCAACCCCCGCCTGGGTACACTCGACGACCTCAAAGAACTGGTCGCTGCTGCCCACGAGCGGGGCATTCGGCTCATTCTCGACTTTGTAGCCAACCATTGGGGCAGCGCCCACGACACTTTCCAGGCCGCCCTGGCCGACCGCACCAGCGCTTACTACCATTGGTACAAATGGGAAAACTGGCCCCACGCCTACGCCACCTTCTTTGGTGTGGAAGATTTACCCGAAGTCAACGTGCAGCATCCCGACGTGCGGGCCTACCTGCTCAACAGCGTACGCTACTGGCTGGGCGAGATTGGCTTCGACGGCCTGCGCCTCGACTATGTACTCGGACCAACCCACGACTTTTGGACCGAACTGCGGGCCGTAGCCAAGTCGGTCCGGCCTGATGTCTGGATTTTTGGCGAAGCGGTGGAGACACCCGTGACCCAACTCAGCTACGAGGGCCGCTTCGACGGCTGCCTCGACTTTTTGCTGACCCAGGCTATCCGGCGCACCTTCGCCTTTGGCACAATGGACGTCGAGGCCTTTGCCACTTTCCTTGATCTACACGAAGCCTTTTTCCCCGACAGCTTTAGCCGCCCCAGCTTTCTGGACAATCATGACATGAACCGCTTTTTGTGGCTGGTAGGCAACGATAAGCGGAAGCTCAAGCTGGCCGCACTCTGTCAGTTTACCCTGGCCGGCACCCCCATTGTCTACAATGGCACCGAGGTTGGCGTCAGGCAGGAAAGAAGTATTGTAGACCCTGATAGCCACGGCATGGAAGAGTGCCGCCAGCCGATGCTGTGGGGCGACGAGCAGGATAAAGATTTGCTCTCCTTTTATCGCTGGCTGATCCAACTGCGCCGCCAGCATCCCGTTTTGTGGCGTGGCCAAAGACAAACGCTCCACGCCAATAACGAGCGCGGTACGTTGGCTTATGTGCGGTATGATGAATCTGAGACAATTCTGGTGGGCCTCAATTTGAGTGATGAGCCGCGTCTTGTTGAAACGGTTTGCCCGAAAAACGGCCGTATTCACTACCTTGAATTAGCTCCCTGGTCAGGCGACGTGGTTTGGGACGCATAGACCCGGCTTCTCTTCTCATTTACACGGCTCAATTGGTCAAAGTGAATTCAACATAACGCTTGTATGCCCCGTATAGTTATGGTAAGATAGCGGCATTGCGGAACATTGTGCAAACGATGCACAATTGAGTAATAGTCGTTCCACCAATTCAGTCAAGAAGGTAGGTTATCAAATGGACATCATACAAGAACGGCCAAAACTTGTACTTGGGCTTCTCCTTTCCCTTGTTATCGGCATCGGTTTAGGTATCTTTTATGGCTGGGTGATCAATCCGGTTGAATGGACCGGTGCCGGGCCTAGAGACCTGGCCCCAGCCGACCAGGATCGGTATCTCAATCTAGTCGCTGACGTTTACTCCCACGAAAATAACGTGGCCAAGGTGCAAGACGCCCTGCGTGGCTGGCCGGAAGCCTCGCTACGTGCTTGTGAACTGGCCGCCAGAACGGCCGATCCGGCCACGGCCGACCGGTTGCGGGCCATTGCCTTTGTCAACAGCAACCAGCAAACCTGTGAGCAGATTGGGTTCGACCCTGCCGCGATTGTGGCAGAGGAAGAGGAGGACAGCAGCCCGGTACCCTTGCTGATTTTAGGGCTGCTGCTCGTTATTGTGGTCGGTGGCATCTTGCTGGTACTCAATCGGCGCAGTGAAGTCGTTGGACGTGGCGCAGTGCGGCCTGGCTATGATGATGTGCCTACGGCTGGTCCCATCAGCAGCGGCATTGCCGGTGAAGAAGATGAGCAGGTGACAATCCCGCTGGCTCGATTCCGCACCAGCTACACCCATGGCCGCGATATTTATGACGACTCGTTTAGTATCGAAAATGCCAATGGTGACTTCTTGGGCGAATGTGGTGTAGGCATTTCCGAATCAATTGGGTCGGAATCGCCCAAAAACGTGACCGCTTTTGAAGTCTGGCTCTTTGATAAGAACGATATTCGCACCGTTACCAAAGTCATCATGAGCGATCACGCTTTCTTTGACGACGCACTCAAGGCCAAACTGGCGCCCAAAGGTGAACCGACGCTGGCCCGCGAGAATGAAACCATCGTACTCGAAACAGAGACTCTGATCATCAATGCCGAGATTACCGAGATGGTTTATGGCGATGATGAGTTGCCGCCCCAGAGCTACTTCGAACGCATCACGATTGAACTGTCGGCCTGGGCTAAAGAGAGTCAACTGGATGGCGGGGCCAATGTTGAGAACCGCGTGGATGATTTGATGAGCTACTAATTTGACTGAATCACAGCTACTGTAGCTCAAATCACATTATATTCTACAATCAGCCGTCCCTCGTTAAAACGGGCCAGGTCCAGGTTGCTGACGTCAACCGTTTGGGCCTGGCCTTTTAAGATCATTTCGGCCATTAGCTTACCGGCCACGGGACCGTGCATAAAGCCGTGCCCGGAGAAGCCCGTCACCAGCCAGAAGCCGTCTACAGGTGCGGGGCCAAAGATGGGATGGGCGTCGGGCGTTACTTCGTACAGGCCGGCCCAGCCTGACTGACGGCCGGCCCGTTCCAGCATCGGCAGCCGCGCTACGGCCGCTTCTAACGCCTCCATTTCCCACTCGTGGTCGATGCTCTGGTCAAAGCCGGGGGCCTGGTTGGGGTTGGACATGCCGGTCAGCACCCCTTCGCCCTCGCGGTGAAAGTAGAGGGATTGGGCAAAGTCGATGACGAAGGGGAAGTCGGTGGGCAGATCGGGCAGGGGGGTGGTGGTAATCATTTGCCGCCGAATGGGGGTGATGGGAATCTCAACGCCGGCCATCTGGCCGATTTGCCCGGCCCAGGGGCCGGCGGCGTTGATGACGCAGCCGGTTTGTACCGTGCCTTGATTGGTCTGCACGGCCGTTACCCGCCCCCCTTCTGTGAGTATATCGGTGACGCTGGTGTCGGTAACGGCCGTTGCCCCCAATTCGCGCGCCCGTTTGATATAACCCATCACAATCCCGTTGGGATCGGCAAGTCCATCTTTCTGGTGGATGGTCCCGGCCAGCGCGTCGGGGAAGTGCATGAAGGGCAGCCGTTGGCGCACCTCATCCCCCGTCAGCCACTCGGTCTGCACCCCCAGCCGGTGCTGTAGGGCCACGTTCTGCTCAAAGCGGGCCACATCCTCCGGCCTTGCCAGGACGAATAAGTAGCCGCAGGGGTTGTAGTCACAAGCCTGGCCGGTTTCCTCTTCAAAGCGCTCGATCATGCCCATGCTGGCAATAGAAAGGCGGATGTTGATCTCAGTGGCGAACTGGTAGCGCACGCCGCCCGCGCAGCGTCCGGTCGCGCCCTGGCCGAAGAATGGCTCACGCTCTAGCAGCAGGATATTTTTGGCCCCGGCCAGCGCCAGATGGTAGGCCGTGCTGGCCCCCATGACGCCACCGCCGATGATGACGTAATCGGCCGTTTTGGGGAGTGTGGTTGGTGTGGACATGGTGTTTCCTTTGGATGCCGTATTGCGTATTGCGTATTCCGTAATCGGTTATCCGTTATCGGTTATCGGTCATCGGATTACCGTTCACCGTTCACCGACCACCGTTCACCGACCCAGCAGTTCCAGCATCAGATCGGGCCGGTCGGTGATGAGGCCGTCAATGCCGGTGGCCAGCAGGCGCTCCATGTCGGCCACCTCGTTGATGGTCCAGACGTGGACGGTGATGTTGTGGCGCTGGGCGTTGCGGACGAAGCGGGGGGTAATGACCTGAACCTCGCCCAGCACCGGCAGCGTGGATCGCTCCGGCACCTGGAAGGCGTGGGCGTTGGCCGGTGGCTGATAGAGCCGGCCGAGGAAGAGGGTGTTGAGAATCCAAAACGGCCGTATTTCAGCCGCGACCATCGAGGTGGCTACCTCCGGGCAGGCGGCGCGGAACTCTTCAATGACCACCTGATGGAACGAGGCCAGCAGCACCCGTTCCGACAGGCCGTGCTGGCGAATCAGGTCACAGGTGGCGGCCGTAATCGACGGCTCTTGCTGTTTGATTTCTACATTCAGCCACATGTCGGGGAAGGCGGTCATGATTTCGTCCAGCGAGGGGATGACAATCCCCTGCCCCCGATAGGGATAGGTGGCACCGTCGTCGTCGGTCCAGTAGTAGCCGGCGTCAAGCTCACGCAGTTCGGCAAAGGTCATCTCTTTGACCAGCCCCGTGCCGTCGGTGGTGCGGTCTACGGTATCGTCGTGGATCAGAACCAGGACGCCGTCGCTGGTGGCGTGGATGTCCATTTCCAGCACATCGACGTTCAGGGCCATCGCCCCTGCCATGGCCACCATGGTATTGCTGGGAAACAACCACTCTCCTCCCTGGTGGGCAATAACCGACGGATTTTCCAGCCCCTCAAAAAAGGGATGGGCCGGTACCGGCTCTACCCGCCAGGCCAGGAAGAGATAGACCAACAGCAGCAGCCCTAACAACCCCAGAGCGATGTTACGTTTCATGGGATACTCTCCCGATTTAGGCCCTTTGAGATTCGTGGAGGTTAGTCGTGTTGCGTATTGCGTGTTGCGTATTGCGTAGCTGGAGCGAGTTGCGGAATACGCAATACGTTTTGTCAATGCTCAAAGGGCGACCAAATTACATACTGGACATTGGCGTTTTTGCCCGCCGCCAGTGTAGCACGATTTGCCAAATCGCGTTACGTTGCCAGAGGTCAGCGCAACTTTCGCCAGACTCCAGTTACATGTAATCCTCAATAGGCGGGCAGATGCAGACCAGGTTGCGGTCGCCGTAGACGTTGTCCACGCGGGCGACGGGCGGCCAGAATTTGTTGTCGCGCAGCCAGTCGGCGGGATAAACAGCTTGCTCACGGGAATACGGCCGTTGCCATTCCCCCGCCACACTTACGGCCGTATGGGGGGCATTTTTCAGCGGGTTGTTCTCCGCATCCATTTCCCCATTCTCAATCGCCGCAATCTCGCCCCGAATAGCGATCATCGCCTCACAGAAGCGGTCCAGTTCCGCCAGCGACTCGCTTTCCGTTGGCTCGATCATCAGCGTACCGGCCACCGGCCAGCTCATGGTGGGGGCGTGGAAGCCGAAATCCATCAGCCGCTTGGCTACGTCCTCGACGGTGGCGAAGTCGCGCAGGTGGCGCAGGTCGATGATGCACTCGTGGGCCACGCGCCCCGCTTCCCCTTTGTACAGCACCGGGAAATGGAGGTCCAGCCGGTGGGCGATGTAGTTGGCATTCAGAATGGCCAGCCTGGTCGCCTCCGTCAGCCCTTCGGCACCCATCATGGCGATGTAGGCGTAGGGAATGACCAGGATGCTGGGGCTGCCCCAGGGCGCGGCCGAGACCGGACCGATGGCCTGGTCGCCGCCCACTCCTTCGACCAACGGATGGCCGGGGAGGAAGGGGGCCAGCTTCTCATTGGCGCAGATTGGTCCCATGCCCGGCCCGCCGCCGCCGTGCGGAATGCAGAAGGTTTTATGTAAATTCAAGTGACAAACGTCGGCCCCGAATTCGCCCGGCTTGCTCAGGCCGACGAGGGCGTTCATGTTGGCCCCGTCCATGTAGACCAGGCCGCCGTTTTCATGCACAATGCGGCAGATTTCTTTGATAGCCGACTCGAAAACGCCGTGGGTGGAGGGATAAGTGACCATCAGCGCGGCCAGTTTGTCGGCATGTTTTTCCGCTTTGGCGCGCAGGTCGTCCAGGTCAATGTTGCCCTGATCGTCGCAGGCCACCACCACCACATCCATACCGGCCATGACGGCGCTGGCGGGATTGGTGCCGTGGGCCGAACTGGGAATCAAACAGGCGCGGCGCTGTTCGTCGCCCCGCGCCCGGTGGTAGGCTCGGATGGTGAGCAAGCCGCTGTATTCGCCCTGGGAACCGGCGTTGGGTTGGAGAGAAACGGCCGTAAATCCCGTCACCTCTGCCAACCAATTCTCCAATCGCTCAAATAGCTTTAGATAGCCGGCCGCCTGCGACTTGGGTACAAAGGGATGGATTTGGCTAAATTCGGGCCAGGTCACGGGCAGCATTTCGGTGGTGGCGTTCAGCTTCATGGTGCAAGAGCCGAGCGGAATCATGGAGTGGGTCAGCGACAGGTCCCGATTTTGCAGCTTTTGGATGTAGCGCAGCATTTCGGTTTCGGAGTGGTAGCTGTTGAAGACAGGATGGGTCAGGTAGTCGCTGCTGCGCTGGTGGGTCATGTCGTAGTTGAGGCGGAGATCGTCGGCCATGGCAGCCAGATCGAACTGGTCCTCGGTCGCGCCGAAGATGGTGAGCAGGGTGTGGAGTTCCTCGATGGTGGTGGCTTCGTCGAGCGAGATTCCCACACTGTCTTCGTAGCGGCGCAGGTTGATCTGGTGGGAAACGGCCGTTTCCATCAACTCCGCCGGCCGACGCGGACCGCCAGTAATTCGCAGCGTGTCGAAAATGGGCTGCTCATTAACCGTATAGCCCAATTCCTGCAGCGCCTCAGCCAGAAGCAGCGTCAACAGCCGCACCCGTTGGGCAATGCGGCGCAAGCCCTCCGGCCCGTGATAGACGGCGTACATCGAGGCCATAATCGCCAGCAAAACCTGCGCCGTGCAGATATTGCTGGTGGCCCGGTCGCGCCGGATGTGCTGCTCGCGGGTTTGTAAGGCCAGGCGCAGCCCCATCTTGCCCGTCGCATCCTGCGAGACACCGACCAGGCGGCCGGGGAGCAGCCGCTTGTGGCTTTCGAGCGTGGCCATGTAGGCGGCGTGGGGGCCGCCGTAGCCCAGCGGCACGCCAAAGCGCTGGCTGCTGCCCACGACCACATCGGCCCCAAACTCGGCCGGGGGGCGCAGCAGCGTCAGAGCCAATAAATCGGCGGCTACGACGACCAACGCGCCGGCGTCGTGGGCCTGCTGGCAAAAGTCGCCATAGTCAAAAATGTCGCCATCGGTCGTGGGGTACTGGACCAACGCGCCGAAGGTGTTTTCGTCGAAGGCGTAGCTGGCGTGATCGCCCACGACCACTTCAATGCCGAGCGGTTCGGCCCGCGTCTGCACCACGGCAATGGTCTGCGGGTGGCACAGTTCGGAGACGAAAAAGCGGTTGGCATCCGATTTGCGCGGCCGGGCCTGGTAGCAGAGATACATGCCCTCGGCAGCGGCCGTACCTTCATCTAATAAGGAAGCGTTGGACAATTCCATGCCGGTCAGGTCGGTGATCATCGTTTGGAAGTTGAGCATCGCTTCCAGGCGGCCCTGGGAGATTTCGGCCTGGTAGGGGGTGTATTGGGTGTACCAGCCGGGATTTTCGAGGATGTTGCGCTGGATGACGGCAGGTACGAGGGTGTCGTAGTAGCCGAGGCCGATGAAGGAGCGGTAGACTTTGTTTTGGCTGGCTAACTGGCGGATGTGGCGGATAACGGCCGATTCTGTCTGGGCCGGTTCTAATTCTAGCTGACCCTGGCTGCGGATCACGTCCGGTACGGCCGCATCAATCAGCGCGTCGAGCGAATCCAGCCCCAGCGTCTGCAACATATGGGCCACATCGTCCGCAGTCGGACCGTTGTGGCGGTGAACAAACTGGTCGGTTCCGGCCAGCAAGGCACGGTTGGGGGAAGGGGACATGGGTGTACTCTCCTCTGGGAAAAGAGAATAATTAATTGCTGAATTGTTTAATTGCTGAATGATTAACGGTGCGTGGGCAACTGAACATTAACCATTCAACAATTCACAAATTCAACAATTAATTATTTAATCAGTTTCTTTCGTCACAGTATTTCTGATAAGCGTCGGCATCCATCAATTCATCGAGTTGGTCCGGTTCGCTTAGCTTGATTTTGACCAGCCAGGCCGCGCCGTAGGGGTCTTCGTTGACCGTTTCGGGCGCATCGATCAATTCTTCATTGACCTCGGTGATGTCACCTGACACAGGCATCAGCAGGTCGGCAGCGGCTTTGACCGACTCGACAACGCCAAAGGTCTCGCCAACGCCAAAGAAGTCGCCCGGTTCGGGCAGCTCCAGGTAAACGATGTCGGACAGGGCGTCCTGAGCATAGTCGGTGACGCCCACGGTGGCGGTGTCGCCATCTACGCGCACCCATTCATCATCATCGGTATACAGTAAATCTGAGGGGATATTGAGACTCATATTTTCCTCCGTTGGGGGCTGAGGGAACGGGGGGCGTAGTGCGTAAAACGTAATGCGTAATGCGTAA
>SLGK01000112.1 GCA_007123775.1 Anaerolineae bacterium
TACTGACGCACGTGTCCGTCAGGCTGTTAACTACGCTGTTGACGTCCAGTCCATCGTAGACAACCTGTTCGACGGCGCGGCTATCGTCAGCCAGGCTCCGTTTGCCTCCCCCATCTTCGGTTATTCCGAGCAAGCCCCCTATGCACGTGACGTACAGCGGGCGCGTGATCTGCTAGAAGAAGCCGGTGTTGAAGAAGGCACTACCGTCACCCTGTACCATCCCACCTCGCGCTACATCCAGGATGCCCTGGTAGCCGATGCGGTGCGGGCGCAGTTACGTGAGGTTGGTCTAAATGTACAACTGCAAACGTTGGAATGGACACAGTATGTGCCTCATGTCCGCCGCGTGGAAGAGGAAAACGACATTCAGTTTGCTATGCTGGGCTGGGGTACGCCAACTATGGATGCCGACTACGCCCTGTACGCGCTGTTCCACTCTTCGGAGGTACCGCCCGGCTTCAACGGTGCTTTCTACCGCAATGATGACGTAGACGCGCTGCTGGACGCCGCTCGGACTACCGTAGACCGGGCTGAGCGGGAGCGCATGTACGCCGAAGCCATTGAGATTATCTGGAATGACGCGCCCTGGCTGTTCCTTTACAGTGAAGTGCAGTTAACGGCCGTTCGCAGCGATGTCAGTGGCGTTCTGGTTCACCCCAACGAACGTCTGATTGTCACCGGTGCTGATCGATAAGTTTCAACCCTCACCGTGAGTCAGTAGGAGGCGGGTTAGCAGGTTAAACTCGCCTCCTATTTTTTCTTTATAGGGCTACGTTATGTTAAACTATATTGCGCGACGACTCCTGTTTGCGATTCCCGTCCTCATTGGTGCTTCCTTTCTCGTTTTTATTAGCATCCGCTTTATCCCTGGTGATCCGGCCGTGGCCATTGCCGGGGAGTTAGCCACGCCTGAATACATCGCTCAAGTCCGAGAGCAAATGGGGTTGGATGAACCGTTGCTGGTACAGTATGGCCTGTACTTGCAACGAACCCTTCAGGGTGATTGGGGTCAATCAGTCCGCACCCGCGTCCCCGTTACCCAAGAAATCATGGAGCGGCTGCCGCGTACCTTACAATTAGCCGCCTGGAGCCTGGCTATTGCGGCCTTGTTTGGTATTCCCATTGGGGTTGTTTCAGCCACGAGGGCCAATAGCTGGATTGATACTACCAGCATGATTTTTGCTCTGTTGGGCGTCTCGATGCCGATTTTCTGGTTGGGACTAATGCTGATGATCTTTTTCTCGGTACAGATGACGGCCTGGCTGGGACTGACGCAGCCCTTCTTGCCCCCCACCGGTAGCGAAACCTGGCGACATGCCATTATGCCCGTTATCGCCCTGTCGGCCAACTCGATGGCGATTCAAGCCCGCATGACCCGCGCCACGATGCTTGAGGTGCTTCGTGCCGACTATATCCGCGCAGCACGGGCTAAGGGGGTACGGGAGCAGGTGGTTGTTTACAAACATGCGCTGCGTAACGCAATGGTCCCCATTGTGACCATCATCGGGCTGCAATTTGGTACGCTGCTGGGTGGGGCGGTATTGACTGAAACCGTGTTCGCCTGGCCGGGCATCGGCCGTTTACTCATCGACTCTATTAGCTTCCGTGACTATCCGGTCATTCAGGGCACCGTGCTGCTGATTGCCGGCGGTTTTGTGCTGGTCAATCTACTCGTTGACATTACCTACGCTTACCTCAACCCACGCATTCGTTATGATTAGGGCGAAATAATTATGAGCATGACAATTGATCCCAAAACCGTCGGCGAGATCGCTGATGAGCCAATTAAACAAACATCACAGTTCAAGTCCACGATGCGCCGCCTGTCGAAAAGCCCTGGGGCTATGGCAGGATTGGTCATTGTGTTGATCTTCTTGTTCATCAGCCTGACGGCCGATTTTATTGCTCCCTATGACTATGATTTGAGTAACTTTGCTATGGCCAGGCAAGGACCAAGCGCCGAACATTGGTTGGGCAATGATGAAATCGGCCGTGACCTTCTCTCACGCCTGATTCAAGGGGCGCGTATTTCGCTGTATGTGGGTCTGATTTCGGTGGGGATCGGGGTGGTGATTGGTGTACCCCTGGGGCTTGTATCGGGTTATTTTGGCGGCGTGCTTGACCTCATCATTATGCGCCTGATGGACATCATGCTGGCCTTCCCCAGTATCTTGCTGGCTATTCTCATGGTGGCCGTACTGGGGCCTAGTCTGGAAAACGCCATGATAGCTATTGGTGTG
Organism: Anaerolineae bacterium; assembly: GCA_007123775.1. Taxonomy (GTDB): domain Bacteria; phylum Chloroflexota; class Anaerolineae; order Promineifilales; family Promineifilaceae; genus SLGK01. The sequence goes on from SLGK01000112.1 coordinate 2,241, forward strand.
GTGTCGATACCTACTTATGCCCGCCTGATACGCAGCTCAACCCTGGCCGTCAAGGAGGAGATGTTTATCGAGGCCAGCCGGGCTATGGGCGCGGGCAACACCTACATCATTCTGCGCCACGTACTGCCCAATACGCTGGCACCGGTGGTGGTGCAGTCAACCCTACAAATTGCCGCCGCCATTCAGGCTTCGGCGGCGCTGGGCTTTTTGGGACTCGGTGCGCCGCCCGACGTGCCCGAATGGGGCAACATGCTGCAAAAAGGACGCACCTATATCATCTCCGCCCCACACATCGTTATTTACCCCGGTCTGGCCACCATGCTGGTGGTGTTGGGCTTTAACTTGTTGGGAGACGGCCTGCGTGATGCCCTGGACCCCCATCTGGCCCACGGCTAGTAGCTCGACTATGAAGCACGCCTGGCTTCATAATCACGCTATCTTTCTCACTTATTGCGTGGGTACGGTTCTACACCAGGACCAACGAACTCCTTAAATAATGTCAACACCTCGCCGGGTTCGGCATGGCGTCCTAGCTCTTTCTTAGAGAAGAGCATCTGGCCGTCAACTTCAACCTCAAAAGCCCCTTTTGTGCCTGTAACCAGGGTGAAGGTGTCGATAACGTGTTGGTAATTCTGGAGCAAATCGGCCGTCGCCCGGACGGCTCTTTCGCTGTAGTCTCAAGGTACACAGTAGGTCAGGGTGATCTTGTGCTTTTGATCCATAGTTGGTCTCCTTGTGTTTAGGACGGAGGACGAAGGACGGAAGACGGAAAGGAACGCTTCGTCCTCGATCATCCGTCGTTTTATCTCCGATGAGTTAAATAAATATCAAACTGTTCAATTTGCAGTATAGCAGACACGGCCGTTTCCGCCTGCCATCCTAATTGACATATAATTTTCCATTGACGAATCAGCCACAATCGTTACAATTAAAAGCGTGTATGGGGATTTCGATCCCCATTTGTGCGTAAGGGCCTGTAGCTCAGCTGGGAGAGCGCTACAATCGCACTGTAGAGGTCAGGAGTTCGAATCTCCTCAGGTCCATGACGGTCCAGAAACCTATATAGTGACAGGTGTCACCTTGGGGGCTAAAATGCCCAGAGAGGTGACAAAATGAAACAAGATGAAATGGGCCGTTTGACGGCCAAAACGAAAGAGCAACAAATGCTGCA
>SLGK01000181.1 GCA_007123775.1 Anaerolineae bacterium
AAATACCAATGGCTTTTTTGGCGTTTAAGGGCCTGACAACTTGTATTGCGTATTTCGTGTTGTGTAACCGGTGAGCGCTACGAGATATGCACTACGCACTCCGATACTATGGACATCCGCTCAATCACCCTTTTTGTAGAACCCGACACACCGACCGATGCGCTGGCCCAGTTTGTGACGGCTGCCCGCTCTGTTTTTCCTTATCCCGTGCAGACAACGCGGCTGGCCACCACGCCTTTCCCCAACTGGTTGGATCGGAACAGTGCCTCTGATTTTGTCAGGCAAATGGCGCAGGCATGGCAAGCCATCGGGATCGATTACCTGAGCCTGGGACCGGTCCGATTAGACCATGCTGACCATTGGTTGGCGCTGCTGCCGGAACTTCTGGCCGCAACCGATATGCTCTTTGCCTCGGTGGAGATTGGGGATAGAAACGGCCGTATCGTCCCCGACCGCTGCCGCCAATTAGCCCGTATTATCAAACAGGTCAGCCAGATTCAGCCCAATGGCTTTGGCAACCTCTACCTGACGGCGCTGGCGAACTGCGCCCCTGGCTCCCCCTTTTTCCCAGTAGCGTATCACGGGGGCGGCCCGGTCCATTTTGCGGTAGCGGTAGAATCGGCTGATCTGGCGGTAACGGCCGTTCAAACCGCCACCACCCTGACAGAAGCCCGCCACAACCTGATCGACGCCATCGAAACGGCCGCACAAGCTATCGGGCAAGCCACCACGCCGCTGGCCGAACAATACGGTCTCACCTACAGCGGCATCGACTTTTCCCTGGCCCCCTTTCCCACTGACGACAAGAGCCTGGCCGCTGCTTTGGAAGGATTGGGCCTGCCCCATCTGGGCGCGCCGGGCAGCCTGTTTGCCGCCGCCTTTATCACCGAGGCTATCGGCCGGGCCAACTTCCCCCGCTGCGGCTTCTCCGGCCTGATGCTGCCGGTGCTGGAAGATTCGGTGTTGGCCCGCCGCGCCGCTGAGGGGGTTATTACGGTCAATGATCTGTTGGGGTATGCGGCCGTTTGTGGCGTGGGCCTGGATACGATTCCCCTGCCCGGCGAAATTAGCGAGGCCAGTCTGGCAGGCATTTTGCTCGATGTGGCCGCCCTGGCTGCCCGTCTTGACAAACCGCTTACCGCGCGCCTGATGCCCCTGCCCGGCCTGCAGACCGGCGATCCCGTCAGCTTCGACTTCCCCTACTTTGCCGACAGTCGTGTCATGGCCGTGCCCGGCACCGGTCTGGCAGGCGTTTTGGCTACAGCCGAACCGATAGTAATTGATAAAATTACGAGGGCTGCCTGGTAATTCAGCGGGTTGACAAGCTGTAATGCGTAAAACGTAAAACGTAACCAGAAAGACCTCACGCACTACGCACTACGCAATATGGCTAAATCCCGCGAAATTCGGAAGACCCATTATGTGAGTTTACATGCCATTGTATGGACCATTGGCAACCGCTTTTTCAAATGTCTCAATGGCCCATTGATTGATGCTTTTGCCGCTTACTTCGGCAGCCGTGGCCACAGCCGCGTGTGTTTCCGGCGGTACGCGCAGCATCAAATTGCCCGAATACGGCTTTTGTGGCGACCGGTTCAATTTGCTTATGATGGCTGTAGAAAATTCGGCACGCAGTCTCAAAGTCGGTAAAATACGTACCTAACGGCCTGGATTTAGACCCGGATGTTTTATACAGCGCAGTAACCGGCAAACCGATAGAAATGGCAGCACTGGCGCATGAATTCTGACACAAATCGTTCTTTGAAACAGTTGTTGGCGCAATGGCAAACGGCCGTTTCCATATCCCCCTACACCCATCTCCCCCAACCACCCGCCTACGCCGGTCCTGATGTGACCCTGACCGGCTTTACCGAAAAGAGTGGTGAGGTGACGCCGGGGTTGTGCTTTGTCGCCCGTGTGCGAACCGCCAGCGACGGCCATCCCTATATTGAGCAGGCCATCGAGCGTGGCGCCAGCCTGATTCTGGCGCAGCGCAGCCCGGCCGAATTGGGGCTGACCGTACCGGAGGGGGTGGTCTATTGGCAGGTGGCGGACACGGCCGTTACCCTCGCCTATCTCTCTGCCGCCTGGTACGATTTCCCCGGCCGTGAGCTGGCCTGCATCGGCGTTACCGGCACCGACGGCAAAACAACCACCAGCCGCCTGCTCTTTGAGATGCTGCGGGCGGGCGGGCTGCGCGTGGGGCTGCTCAGCACCATCAAGGCGGTCATCGGCGACAGCGAAGAGCCGCTGGAGCTGCACGTGACCACGCCCGAAGCGCCGGTGGTGCAGCGCTATTTGCGCCGTATGGTGCAGGCCGGCCTGACCCACTGCGTCCTGGAAACAACCTCCATTGGCCTGGCCCAGCACCGGGTAGACGCCATTCCCTTCCAGATGGGGGTGGTAACTAACATCACCCATGAGCATCTGGACTATCACGGCGATTATGAGGGCTATCTGGCAGCCAAAGCGCGTTTATTTGACATAACGGCGCAAAGTGAGGGCACTGCCGTTCTCAACCGGGACGATAGTTCTTACGAAAAATTAGCCACCCTTGCCGGTCCGAAGCAGATCAGCTATGGTTTGCACCAGGCAGATGTGACCGCTAGTGAGCGGCAGTATGCGGCCGATTTGACCCGTTTTGTGCTCCATTTGCCCGGCAAAGTCCATTTGCCCGGTAAGGATGGATTGCCCATCGCTACGCCGCTGGTGGGTGAGTTTAACGTCTACAATATCCTGGCGGCGGCCGCCGCGGCGCACTGTCTGGGTGTGGATGAAACGGCCGTCCAGCAAGGCATCGCCGCCACAGACCTGATCAGCGGCCGCATGGAGCGCATCGACGAAGGGCAGGATTTTTTGGTGGTGGTCGATTTTGCCCACACGCCGCGCGCCCTGGAAGTGGCTATTGACGCGGCTAAACGGATGGTGGCGAGCAGAAACGGCCGTGTTATCATCGTCTTTGGTAGCGCGGGCAAGCGGGACGTGGCCAAACGCCACCTCATGTCGGAAATATCGGCCCGCGACGCCGATATTTCCATTTTAACGGCCGAAGACCCGCGCACCGAGGACCTCAACGACATCCTGGCGATGATGGCCCAGGGCTGTGTGCGGCAAGACGGCGTTGAAGGTGAGACCTTCTGGCGCGTGCCCGATCGGGGCCGGGCCATCTACCATGCCCTGACGCTGGCCCAGCCCAACGACCTGGTGCTGATTTGCGGCAAAGGCCACGAGCAGTCGATGTGCTTTGGCACCGTCGAGCATCCCTGGGACGACCGGGACGCCACTCGCGCCGCCCTCCAAGCCTTTTTGGCCGACCAGCCGATGGTGGATTTGGGACTGCCCACGTTTGGTGAACGGTGAACGGTGAGCAGTCTTTTCGTAATTCGTAATTCGTAATTCGTAATT
>SLGK01000314.1 GCA_007123775.1 Anaerolineae bacterium
TCATACCGGGGCTGGTCAACGCTCATACCCACATCCCCATGTCCCTACTGCGCGGCCTCAACGACGACCTGCGCCTCGACGTCTGGCTGGGCTACCTGATGCCCCTGGAGCGAGAATTCGTGACACCCGAATTCGTCAAACTGGGCAGCCGCGTGGCCTGTGCCGAGATGATCCGCTCCGGCGTGACCACCTTTGCCGATATGTATTATTATGAAGAGGCAATTGCGGAGGAAACGGCCGTAATCGGCATGAGAGCGCTGCTGGGTCAAACCGTCCTTATCTTCCCCACGCCCGACGCCGAAACGTATGAAGACGGGCTGGCCCGCTGTCGCCAGTTCATTGAAGATTGGCGCGACCATGAGCTGATTCAGCCGGCCGTGGCCCCGCACGCCTGGTACACGGCCACACCCGAACTGATGCGAGCCTGCGGCAATCTGGCCCGCGAATATGACGTGCCCCTGCATACCCACGTCAGCGAAACGGCGCTGGAAGTAGAAAACTGCCGCGACGCCCATCGCCAGCCGGTGGTGCCCTGGATTGACCGGCACGGCCTGCTGGATACCAAACTACTGGCCGCCCACTGTGTCCACATTGACGAAGGGGAGATGTTTAAGCTCAAAAAAGCGGGCGCGGGCGTGGCCCACTGTCCCACCAGCAACCTGAAGCTGGCCAGCGGCATTGCCTCTATCGGCAAAATGTTGGAAATCGGGCTGAACGTGGGCGTAGGTACCGACGGTCCTGCCAGCAACAATGATCTGGACATGTTTGAGGAGACGCGGCTGGCGGCGTTGCTGGCCAAAACAGCTACCAATGATCCCACCACGCTACCGGCACGACAGGCGTTAGAACTGGCGACCATTGGCGGGGCGCGGGCGGTCCACATGGCCCACCTGACGGGCAGCCTGGAAGTGGGCAAGCGGGCCGATCTGGTGGCAATGGATATGGAGGGCATTCACAACCAGCCCCACTTTGCCAACGCGGTGGATGCCGTTTACTCGCGGCTGGTTTATGCGGCCAAGAGTACGGATGTGGCCCATGTGGTGTGCAACGGCCGTTTTCTCATGCGCGACCGTGAACTGTTGACCATTGACGAAGCAGCGGCCAAAGCGGAAGCCGCCCTGGTGGCAGCCCGGATTGACGCGTTCGTCGCCCAGCGAGAGTCTAATCCCTACCACAAACTGGTGCTGCTGTCTGGCGTAACGCGTCAGGAGAGCTTCGAGATTCAGGTCAAAGTACCGGTGGCTGAAATCGAGAGCCTGCGCCAGATGATTACCAGCCAGTTTGAGGTCACGAAGTACAGCCATTACCGCCAATATGACCATTACTTCTACTTCGATGGCGACGATCCAGAGGCGGCCCGCCTGCGCTATCGGGAAGACGAATTTATCAACGAGAAGGGGGAGGCTTATCAGGAACGCACTCGGCTGACGCTGCTGGGCGAGGCCCAACGGCAGGAGTTTGCCAGGGCCGTGATGCTGTCGCGCTCCAACTATCTGGCCGACGCTGACCGCAGCCTGCGCTTTTACCGGGAGTATTTCACGCCGGTCCGCGAGGTAGAGGTGCATAAGGAGCGGCTGCGCTGGCGCATTCTGTACCAGGATACGGAGTTTGCTATCAACCTGGATCAGCTTACGAAGCCTGACATGCCCAACTATTACCTGGAAATCAAAGCTCGCACCTGGTCGCGCCAGGATGCGGAAAAGAAAGCGGCGCTGGTTATTGTGCTGTTAGAAAAATTGGGACTGAATGTGGAAACGGCTGAACGGCGGGAGTATTTCGATCTGGTATAAGCGTAAAACGTAATGCGTAAAGCGTAAAACCGGAGCTTCTTATCACGCATTACGTTTTACGCATTACGCAACTACATACCAAACACCGATTGGAACTTCATAATCGTGTTCAAATCGCCCTCAACCTTGACCTTACCCGACATAAAGGCGGCCATCGGGTTGAGCCTACCGCCGATCATGTCTTTGTAGTCAGATGCGACCATTTTGAGGGTGGCGGTGGCGTTATCGGCCGTGCCTTCTTCCACGGCGGCCGCGCCGTCGGCGACGACGACATACCATTGGCCGCCGTCGTCGCCCGACAGGTCGAACTGAACGGTGGCGTTCATGTCGCCCGCTTTTTCGGCGTTGAATTGTTGGGGCATTCTTTCAAAAATTTCTGCTAATGTTGCCATGTGATTCTCCTTGAGAATAGAATTAAATAGGATCTTTTGGATTTCGCAGGGTTTAGACGTATTTCATATTACGTAGTTCTCTCTGGTTACGCAATACGAAATACGTAATACGCTTCGTCAACCCCCTGAATTCCCAAAGAGCAAAGAGCCTTTAAATTAGGAATCGCCAATATCAGGGTAATTCTACAACAATTGCTCCCAAGTCCAGCGATTGGCCGGCTTCCACCTCAACCAGAAGCGGTTGCCCATTCTCAGCCAGGGCCGGGAATTCCGACAGAGCGATGTCTAGCACCAGGCCATAAGTTCCAGGCGGTACATCGGTGAAGAGAAAAACACCAGCCGGCAATAGTTCGGCCTGTTGTGAGTTAGCGCTCCGAGCTATTACCGATTGGCGTCCCTGATCATCTAGCAGAACCCGTGCCAGGAACAGCCTTTGGGGTGTTACAGGAATGAACGCCCCGCTTTCAACCCTCATTAAGAAGCCACCCACACTTCCCGAATTTGATGCTGGGGCCGGAATGTTCCGATCAGGGTCTGGCATCTCAGCAAAACCGCCTTCAGGCGTGGGGGCTAACTGGCCGGGATAGCCACTGTCAGTTTCCACAACCACCGGATAGCCAGCATCAGGATCGACTGGTTGGCTAGGGGCAGATTCGGTAATAGGGGGCGTCTCTTCGGGGCTTTCCATATTCAACTCACCGTTGGTTGCTGCGCCACAGCCTACTACCAATGTGGTCAGCAGCAAAGTCAGAAACAATGTTTTGAACATGGTATTTATAGATTTTATTCGTTTTATAAGCATTATCTTTTTTTGGACACGCTTTCTAAGCATAGCGTGAACTCTATACCGAAAAATAAAATAAATGAGAGCCACCAGTTGGTGACTCTCATCATTTTATCTAACTAATCTAATAGTAACTGATTAAACAACGTCTGATTTTACTGGTTGAAACCACCATAGGCAAACAGGTTGTCGCCGGCTGCACTACCCAACTGGTTAGCTACACCAACCAGAGAACCGCCGGGGGCTGTACACTGCACGCTACCAACATATAGGCCAGAGCCAAGCTGAATCGCTGTCAAGGTGTCACCAGGGGCAACTGTTTCGTTGACGGGGGCTGGCGCACCGGTACCACTAAAGGTGCAGGTAACATCAGCATCAGACATACCGGCATTGTAGATGTTGAAACCGGTGAAGAAGCCGAA
>SLGK01000176.1 GCA_007123775.1 Anaerolineae bacterium
ACGGAGGACGGAAAGGCATCGCTCGGTCCTCCGTCATTCGTCTTCCGTCGTTGGTCCTCCATCAAATTCTAATACGATGTTTATTGACAAATGGATTGTACACGATTAAACTGTTAAATGTCAATTAGTTTGATATTTAACTAATATTTACAAGCGTTGACCGAAGACGAAGGACGGAAGACGGAGATAGGGATCCGTCATTCGTCTTCCGTCCTCGGTCATAAACAAGGAGAAACCTGCTCATGAACCTGCACGGAATACACCACGTCACGGCCGTTTCGCGCCACATCGGTCAAAATGCTTACTTTTATACCCACGTATTGGGCCTGCGCCTGGTCAAAAAGTCGGTCAACCAGGACGATGTCAGCGCCTATCATCTCTTTTATGCCGACAAAATCGGCAGCCCTGGCACCGACCTGACCTTCTTCGACTTTGCCTACGCCGCCTCCGACAAACGGGGTACGGACAGCATCACCACTACCGCTTTTCGCGTAAACGGCCGTGATGCGCTGGACTATTGGAACGGCCGTTTGCGTGAGTATGGCGTCGATCACGAAGGCATTACCCAGTTCGCCGGCTACGACGTTATCCGCTTCGACGACCCCGAAGGGCAGCGTTTGATGCTGGTTGATGACAAAGGGGCTGACTACGAAGGGGAAATCTGGGACCAAACCGATGTGCCGGTTGAACACGCCCTGCGCGGCTTCTACGCCGTCATGCTCTCCCTGCCCCGCGCCCCGGAAATTGACCCGATCCTGTCCGGCGTCCTCAACATGAGCCTGACACGCACCACCACCACGCCCGAAGGTAACGAACTGCTCATTTACAGCATGGGCGAAGGTGGACCGGGTCTGGAAGTGTGGGTCATCAGCGAGCCGGATGCGCCACGAGCGCGGCTGGGTGCGGGCGGCGTTCATCACGTCGCCTACCGCGTCGCCAACTCCTCCGAACAATCTTACTGGCGGCAGCGCGTCGGCGGCGTGGGCCTGCCGGTTTCGCAGCAGATTGACCGCTTTTACTTCAAGTCAATTTACTTCCGTATTTCCAACGGCATTTTGTTCGAGATAGCCACCGACGGTCCTGGCTTTGATGCCGACGAAGAGCTGGAAAGCCTGGGCGAAACGCTGGCCCTGCCCCCCTTCCTCGAACCCCGCCGCGCCGAAATTGAGGCCAATCTAAAGCCAATTGTGATGGAGGCTGCGTAGTGCATAACGTGGCATAGCCATAACCAAAAGATTTGACGCAGAGGCGCAGAGAGATGATCCCTCTGCGTCTCCGCGCCTCTGCGTTTAAAATCAACGCGGATGGCGCAAATTTTGCGGAGTAACGCCATAATGCGTAGGAAAATTTGTCGTCTTACTCACTGCCCGACTCGGCTGATCTGATTTCGTCATCTGAGTCGTTCGTTTTGCTAAGTCGTTCATCAATTCTAGCCAGTACAAAAGCTTTGACTTCGATGGCTATCGCGTATGCTTCATTTGCCTCTTCGATTGATGGCATATAAAAGTCGTCGGGATAGCGAATTTCGACGGCAAAAGGGGTTAATGTCTCAGCTTTGCGTTGAATGGTGGCAAAGGTTTCGTCAACTTGCATACAAATGGCAACGAGATCAGCCAGGTTGTGAGTGAAGGGGAATTTTTCGCCGTGATACACCAGATAGGCTTTTATGAGCTTCTCGACAGCTTGCTGACAATGAAAGCAGACGGTATCCAGTGGCGGCCATTCTGTTTGAGCGGCTAAAATAATCTCCGCATTTTTTAGATCGTTGTTGGCTTTTTCGAGCCAAAGTCGAACAAGCTCGCTACTTGTGGCGTTCATACAAGACCTGGCCTTCTTTCAGAGCCGTATAGATAAAGGCTTGGGGTACGTCACGCCAACGGGCTACGTCGTCGTGGGTGTAAAACAGAACATCCTTTGGTGTTTTGAAGCGGCTAAGATAAAGGCGCACGTCTAAACCCCGTTTGTAGCGCGGCAGATGTTTTTCCCGGTCAGAAATGACCAGCAAATCAATATCACTCCACCCACCAGCTTCATCTCGTGCCCGCGAACCGAAGAGAATAATCTTGTCCGGTTGATACAACCGGACAATTGATTCTTTGATCTGGTCAATTTCTTCTTGAATAGTCATGTCAGTTCTCTGGAGATTGGACCAATTTTATTCACTCAACAGCCACATCTACCAGAGAAAATTGGTCCAATCTGGCCTGGTATTTCCGTTAGTAGCGCGAAACGTGAAGCATGGCAAAACGCACGCATCACGTTTCACGCTTCACGTCATCTTATGTATGAATCGGCTCTCCCTCAACCCCGTGTGCCGCTTCCATGATCACCTCGCTGAGGGTGGGGTGGGCGTGGACGTTGCGGGCGATTTCTTCGGCCGTTAACTCCATGTTGTGGGCCAGCGTCAGCTCCGGCAGCAGTTCCGTCACCATGGGGCCAACCATGTGGGCACCCAAAATCTCGCCATACTTGGCGTCAGAGATGATTTTGATAAAACCATCCCGTTCGCCCAGTCCCAGCGCCTTGCCGTTGGCCTGGAAGGGGAATTTGCCCACGTTGATTTCGTAGCCCGCCTCTTTGGCCTCGGCTTCGGTATAGCCAAAGCTGGCCACCTGCGGATTGCAGTAGGTGGCGCGGGGCAGCATCTTGTAGTTGAGCGGCTGGGTGTGGGCTTCGGCAATTGTTTCGGCCGCGACCATGCCCATGGCCGAGGCAATGTGGGCCAGCCGGTATTCGGTGGCCACGTCGCCAATGGCGTAAATGTGTTCCACGTTGGTTCGCATGTAATCGTCGATCTTGATGTTACCCCGGTCACTCAGTTCCACGCCGGCCGCTTCCAGCCCGATATTCTCCACGTTAGGTATAAAGTTGATGGCGATCATCACCTGGTCCGCTTCATAGCTGTCGCCACCGTCCAGGCTGACCTTGACGCCCTTGTCTGTCTTTGCCACGTTTTCCACACGGGCACCGGTCTGCACGTTGACACCTAGTTTTTGGTACGCTTTTTGCAGGACCGCGCTGCATTCCGGGTCCTCGTTGGGCAGCAGCGTGTCCATCATCTCCAGAATGGTGACATCCACGCCGTAGTTGGCCCACATGTAGGCAAACTCCACGCCGATGACGCCACCGCCGATGATGATTACCTTCTCGTGCAGCGTGTCAGACAGGATGCCTTCGATGTAGGAGATGATACGCTCGCCGTCAAACTCAACGCCGGGAATGGTGCGGGGGCGGGCGCCGGTGGCGATGATAATATTCTTGCCGCTGATCTCTTTTTCACCACCGTCGTTTAGTTCGACTTTGATGGTATGGGGGTCGGTGAAGTGGCCCACGCCGTCGAAGGTGTCGATCTTGTTCTTACGCATCAAAAAGCCGATGCCTTTGACCAACCGCTGTGACACCTGCCGGCTGCGCTTCCAGGCCACTTCCCAGTTAATCTCCAGGTTGTCAAAGCTAAAGCCAAACTCCTTGCCCCGGTGCTGTAATGTGTGGGCTAGTTCGGCATTGTGCAGCAGGGCTTTGGAAGGGATGCAGCCGATGTTGAGGCAGACGCCGCCCCAATATTCTTTTTCGATAATAGCTGCTTTCAGACCAAGCTGCGCGGCTCGAATGGCGGCCACGTAACCGCCTGGTCCCGCCCCTAGAACAACAACATCATATTGATCAGACATATAATTCTCCGTTTGTGTTAAATGAATGTGGGATAGTGCATAGTTCGTAGTGCGTAACGGTTCAGAGCTTTACGCACTACGAACTACGCACCACGTTTATTATACCCAATAACCAGCCGGTTGGCACAGCCACGCTTAGCGACACGTTAGCTATTTTTCACACTCTGGTAAACTGGTTATAATCCTTCTCTATGGGTTTTCCGATTTGGACGCTATGGGGCATGGGTATTGCCAGCCTGGCTGCTCTATTTTTTGTGAGCCTGGCTTATCTGGCCCAGTCGCCGCGCTGGCTGCTGCGGTTGGGGCTGGCCGGGGCACGGCTAGATTTGCGCGTGCGCACCTTTACTGGCTATGGCCTGGCGATGATGATTCTGGCTTTCGGCTTTTTTCTGGCTGGTGTGCCGTTGGATACGACACCGCCAGAGGTGGAAGTAGCCGCCAACCAGCCTATCCCCACCGCAACGGCCGATCCCCTGCAATTTGAACCGGTCTCTGATGAGATGCTGGAAACCCCCAGCCCAACGCCTTCACCGACAACTGAGCTAATTGACGAGGGGGAATCCGGCTCGTTTGGCGGCTTTGTCGCCCCGGATGCGGAGTCGGCTGAGGACGACGATGAGGCTGAAGCTGACGATGCCCTGCCCACGCCTACGCTGGACCCTGACGCCGACACCCCGACGCCTACCAGTACGCCGCTGCCAACCACAACGGCCACGGCGACTGTTACACCATCCCCCACCGCCACGTCCAGTCCCACGCCTACGCAAACCCCAACCCCAACCATGACACCGACGCCAATCATGGGCGAAACGGCCGTTCTTAACACGGCCGGCAGTACTATCTGGTTGCGCCGTACGCCGGGCGGGGCTAATCTGGTTCTAATTAGTGACGGGGATACCTTAATTTTGCAGCCGGGTCGGGCCAATCGAGCTGGCGTTCTCTGGCGCGAAGTCAGCACCGTGGATGGTATTGTCGGCTGGGTGCAACAGCAATTTTTGCAGGAAGGGTGATGCGTGCCAACCACGCACCACCCTTAGTCTTGATGATTTATCCGCCAGGGATAACGAGCGTCTGGCCAACGTAAATCACGTAGGGGGATTCCAGGCCATTAGCCTCAGCAATGACCGGCCAGGCCACACCATACCGCAGCGAAATGCGGAACAGCGTATCACCGGGCTGTACCGTGTGGGTAAACTGAGGTGCCGGACCGGTTGCTTCTACCGGAATCTTTAGCTCCTGGCCCACGAAGATCTGGTTGGGATTGATTAGCCCGTTGGCCTCAGCAATTTGTACCCAGCTTATGCCGTACATCATGCCAATGCGGAATAAGGTGTCGCCCGCTCTAACCACGTAGGTGGTTTCAGTGTGGGGGCTGGGGGTTGGCTGAGGAATGGGGTCTGTCGGGCCGGGAATGCGCAGTTCCTGACCAACAGTGATCCGGTTGGGGTTGGTGATGTTGTTGAACTGGGCCAGGCGCACCCAAGAGACACCATATTGTAAACCGATGCGATACAGGTTCTCGCCACGGGCCACGATGTGGGTAGTTGGCGTCGCGGGTGACTCAGCGGCATCGGCCGTTTCCTCGGCCTCAGCTTCGGCTTCCGCTATTGGTTCTGCATCAGCAGCTTCCTCTGTCTCCTCAGCCACCTCAGCCGCGTCAACTTCCTCGCTTTCTTCCTCGTCTCGTGGCGTGTCAGCCGGCTCTGGGGTGGTTTCTGCTGTAATCGGATAAGGATCATCCATAGCTATGGATTCTTCAACGGGATAGGGTTCGTCGACTACCTCTTCGGCCGGCTCAACTTCAACAGGCTCCTGTTCATCTACCTCATCAGCCAATTGGACGACCGGCGGACTATCAGGCGCAGCAGGATCATCACTGCCGGGCAGAGTTCGTTCACAGCCAATCAGGAGCCAACTGGTCAACAGTAGGACTAAGAGTAATGGCAACCATTGTTGCCTGCTTGTTCTGGGTAAAGTGAGCATCTTCTTCACCTCCGCTCTCAAATTAGGTTATGGCACCGCCAGCGACAAGGCATGTGAGCTGACGGCCCACGCAACGGCGTAATATTATGGTAACTAGTGTAGCACGATTTAGCCATTACGTAAAGTAGATTGGCTTACCAAACAGGGCCTTCTATCTCACTACGGACAGCGCGATCTGTTTCTGTTTGGCGGGCCTGGGCCAGAGCAGTCCGGGCCTGGGGTCCGCCGATCTGATGCAAAGCCCAGGCGGCATGGCCGCGAATAAGCGGCTCCGGGTCATGCAGCAGCCGGGCCAGGGGGACAACGGCCGTTTGACTACCCCAATTGCCGGCCGCGACGCACACATTTCGCAGCAGGCCGCGACGCTTTATGCGTTTGATGGGGCTGTGGGCAAAGCGGCTGTTAAAAGCGGTCTCGTTAAGTCTGAGCAAGTCAAGCAGAGGCGGCGCGGCGACGTCAAACGAGGTCGGGGCAAATCCTGCCGCCGTTGTTGGTTGGGCAAAGCGATTAAACGGACAAACATCCTGACAGACGTCACAGCCATAAATCCAATTGCCCAGCAACGGCCGTAATTCTGGCGGAATCCAGCCTTTTAGCTCAATGGTCAAATAGGAAATGCAGCGCCGGGCGTCGAGTACATAGGGTTGAGGAAAAGCATTGGTGGGGCAGTCATCCAGACAGCGGCGACAGCGACCACAAGTAGGCAGCGACGGCTTCATCTCGTCGTATGCCAGAGGCAATGTGGTCAACAACTCGCCCAAAAAGAAAAAAGAGCCGCGCCGGGGGCCGATGAGCATCGTATTTTTACCCGTAAAGCCCAACCCGGCCGACTCGGCATGGTCACGCTCCAGGATGGCACCGGTATCGACGTAGACTGTAGTAGCCACGGCCGTTTTGCTTGTTTCAGCGCTGGTTGTATCTGCCTCTGTTTGCAGCCAGGCCGCTAACTCATGCAGGCGCGGTGTCATTACCTCATGATAATCGACCCCCCAGGCATAGTTGGAAATACGGCCACGACCAGGATCATGGGCGATATGGTCCGGCAGGCGCAGCGTAAAATAATCTAGCCCCACGCAAACCAGGGATTTAACACCCGGCAAAATGACGTTCAAATCCTGGCGGCGGGCAATTCGGTCCGGTCGGGCCAGATAGCCCATGGTGCCGTGCATCTCGGCCGCAAGCCAGGCCCGGTAAGCGTTCAGCCGACGCGCCGGCCGGGCCGGTATGATGCCCACCATGCTAAATCCCAGTTCGGCCGCTTTTGCCCTAAGGGCTTTTGTCAAACCTGTCACGTCTGTCATAGCCGTTATTATACCAGCCCCTAGCTGCAAGCGGCAGGTTGCTGTACTTCACTGATTTTGTGGTATAATCTCGCCCGTTATCGGAGGCAATTGGCAGACTTCACTTTTTGAACAACAGGAGGCTTTACATGACTGACTCATCTCTTGATATTTCGGTACAAAACTTCAGACGGGTTGATATGCTCACGGTGGCCGGACGTGTGGATAGTAGCACCGCTCCGGAGCTTGACCAGGCCATCAAAGAAATCACGAACAACGGCCGTTATAATCTGGTCCTCAAACTGGATGGCGTCAATTACCTCAGCAGTGCTGGTCTGCGTTCGCTGGTAGCCACCCTGCGCGAGTGCAAGAGTCAGCGTGGCGACCTCTTGTTAGTGTCACCATCTGAACGTGTCTTGGAAGTCTTGCGGCTGGCGGGTTTAGATTCACTGTTCACATTCTTTGACGATGAAACCGAGGCCGTTGGCAGTTTTTGATAAATGGCAGTTGGTGACCGGTTTGGCGCTATGCCTGCCGAATACCGGTTACTGGCTCGTGGCTGAGGGAAAACAATACAGCGTAATTTGGCCTTTGTTTTGATCAATACAAATGGATGACGAGTACGCGATCACCATAGCGGGGCAATACGAGCAGGTTCAAACAGCTTGCCAATTCGTGGCGCAGGGGGCCAGGGAGGCCGGCCTGGATGAGCAGGCTGTTTTTCATGTTGAACTCTGCTGTGATGAAGCCTGCACCAATATAATTGAACATGGCTACGGTGGCGAAAATATTGGCGACATCAGCCTCAGTTACCACATTGAAAACCGTTCGTTTGTTATTGTCATTCGTGATGAAGGCCGTTCCTTCCAACCAGAATCGATCTTGCCACCCCAATCTGTCAGCGCCAAAAATCCGAAAGACGCCGCCAAGAATCTGCAAATTGGCGGTCTGGGCATTCATTTTATGCGCGAACTGATGGACGACGTTCAGTTTGTTTTTGACCACCAAAAAGGCAACAAGCTGATTATGACCAAACATATCAAAACGACATGAGCGTGCAGCAAAAGTATCTCGAAAATGGGTTTTGGGTTGTACAGGTGAGCGGGCGGCTAGACCAGATGCTTAACTCCCAGCTTGATAAAGCCTTGACCGACCTGCTAAGCGAGAACTACAGCGACATAATCGTTGACCTGAGTCAGACGGATTACATTAACTCAGGTGGCCTTCGTTGTCTGGTCAGCGCCTGGCGCAAAGCACGCCAAAACGAAGGTGACGTCTGGCTGTGTGGTTTAAACGGCCGTTTGCAAGAGATATTCAACATTGTTGGCTTCGATAAGGTGTTCCACATTTACCCCACTCTGGCCGAGGCCAGGGCGGTTATCGGTGAGCGGTAGTTGGCAATTGGATAACCAGACGACAGCGGACAACTGAGTTCCGATAACTGGCAAGCAATAACCGACAGCGGCAAACCATATGATTCTGGCTCAATCCTTCGCAGGTAGCTATCCCTGGACATCTATTTCGCTTGCCATTCTGGTGGCCGCGTTGCTGGTTACCGCCTACGTACTGATGCGCCGGTTGCGCTCCCGTCGCCTGTTGGTACAGCGCGTCAAAGAGCTAGAGACGCTGAGTGCCGCCGGCCGGGCGCTGGTTGCTTCCCAGCTAGACATCGACGCCCTATGTGGCCTGATTGTCCAGGAAGCCAGCAACGTTATTGATAATCGCACCTTTCAGATAGGACTCTTTGACGACCACTTTTATCACATCATCTACTGGACAATAGACGGCGTGGAGCAGCCGACCCCCCACACGTTTGACCTTCAGCGTTACGAATCCAGTCTGGTCGGTTGGATGCGAGAGAGCAAGCAGCCGCTACTGATACGCGACCTGCTCAAAGAAGCCGACAGCCTGCCTGCCCGTCCCCGTTTTATCAGCAAGACACCACCCCGTTCTGCCATTGTGCTGCCGCTGCTTAGTGGCGAGCGGACGATAGGCATCATATCGGCCCAGAGTAACCAGGCCCACCGCTTTAACGAAGAGGATTTGCGCCGGTTGATGATCTTAGCCAACCAGGCTGCCGCGGCCATTGCCAACGCCCAGCTTTACCAGCAGGCGCGGCGACGGGCGGCCCACCTGGAACTGGTCGGTCAGATCGCGCTTCGGGTCAACGCTGCCTCGGACCTGGATGATATTTTTGAGCAGGTCGTAGTACTCACGCGCCAGACGTTTGGCTACCATCCCGTGACTATTTTTGGGTTAGACCCGCAATCGGGTGCGGCCGTTATCAAGGCCAGTAGTGAGGCGTTGCTGGCTGCCACGCCGCTGAGCATGGCACCCGGCGAGGGTTTGGTGGGCGCGGCTGTGGCTACCCGTAACACGATTGTCTCTGCCAATACAGGTGAGGATGATCGCTTTGTGGCTCAACTGGATGGGGTAGATGACTTAGAAACGGGCGAGACGCTCTCTGAAATTGCCATTCCATTACTTGTTAATGGCGAAGTTTTAGGCGTTTTAGATGTACAAAGTCCTGAGATAAACGCCTTTAGCCAGGTGGAGCAAACCGCTCTTGAAGCGTTGGCCGCTGAGGTGGCGGCTGCGATTCATAAAGCACAGCAGCTTCAGCAGCAGCGAGAACGAGCCTGGATCACCACCGCCCAATTGCAGGTGGCGGAGGCGATTAACCGCAGCCATGGTTTGGAAGAAATTATTACGGCCGTTGTCCGTTTGACCCCCATGCTGACCGGCGTCAGCTTTTGCGCCATGCTGCTCTGGGAGGAAGAACCGCAGCTTTATCGTGGTGCGGCCTTTTTTGATGGTGATCATGACGCTACCGATCCGTTTAGCCAGATTCAGATCAAGATTGGCGATTGGTCGCCTCTGGATGCCGTTCATGTTGGTCAAGAGATGCTGGTCACGCAGCGACTACCCGCCTGGCTCCAAGAAATATCTGATCAGGCTGCCGACACAACTGAGATAACCCTGGTGCCTGTCAGCACCAAGTCCCAAATTATCGGCGTGGTTCTGGTTAATGACTACGGTGTACCCCGGCAAACACCACTGGTTGATTCTAGCGTCGATTACCGCCATGCTGAACTGCTGCAGAACATTGCCGACCAGACGGCCCAGTCTTTAGAGAGTGCCCATTTACGTTTGGCCCAGCAGGAGGAAGCCTGGGTCAATACCGCCTTGCTCCAGGTGGCCGAGGCGGTCAACAATCTCATCGACCTGAATGAGATATTAGACACGATTGTGCGCCTGGTGCCAATGTTGGTTGGGGCACAGTCGGCCATCATTATGATTTGGGATGAGGCGCGTGGTGTGTTTCTGCCCGGTCCCAGCCACGGCGTCAGTGAAATGGGGCTTGGCCTGCTGCAGACGCTAGAGGTAGATCGCGAGGAGTTTGCCAGCCTGGTACAGCAGGCGGCACGGGTTTTGTCCCCAACGGCTACCTATTACACGATTGAGCTGCCCGATTGGCTGAAGAAGGTGTTGGGTCAGGGGCGTGCCAATGCCTTTCCGCTCAACGCGCGGGGACAGTTGGTGGGCATGATGGTGGTGGCTTTGGCAGATAAAAACGGCCGTGCCTTTTCTTCGCGCCGCCTTAACATTTTGAACGGGATTGCCCACCAGGCAGCAACGGCCGTTGTCAACAACCATCTTTACCGCGAGGCCGCTGAACGCCAGCGGCTGGAGCAAGAGCTGAACGTTGCCCGCGAAATACAGGCCAGCCTCATTCCGCAGCGGCCTCCCGAAATTCCCGGTTGCAGTGTGGCCGCTTACTGGCAAGCCGCCCGCCAGGTCAGCGGTGACTTCTACGATTTTTTGCCCCTACCCAACGGGCACTGGGGTATTGTCGTAGCCGACGTAGCCGACAAAGGGGTGCCCGCCGCCCTCTTCATGGCCCTCAGTCGAACCATTTTGCGAACCGTTGCCTTTAGCGGACACGACCCGGCTCGGGTTCTTGAACGTGTTAACGAGCTGATTGATAATGACTCCCAGACGGACCTCTTTGTCACCATGTTCTACGCCATCTGGCAGCCGGAAACTGGCCAGTTAGTTTACGCCAACGGCGGCCACAATCCGCCTATACTTCTGAGCCGCAATGGTGCTTACCAGGAACTGCATGGCAAAGGTATGGCCCTGGGCGTTTTGCCCCAGATTCAGGTTGACCCCGTGACGGTCACGCTAAAAGCCAACGACACAGTTGTTTTTTACACGGATGGTGTAACCGAAGCTATCAATGAAGATTATGACGAATTTGGCCTGGAACGGTTGCTCATTGCCACCAAATCGGCCAGGAAAGGGGATGCCCAGCAGGTAGTACAGGCTATAACGCATGGTATTACCCACCACGCTGGCGACACTCCCCAGTTTGACGACATCACCCTGGTTGTGCTAAAACGAAACAGTGACAGCCAGAGCGAAAGGTGAGATGCCCTTACGCCGTCTGGCTTGAAGGCTCACCAAAAGGATAAATTATGAGTTACAAGAGCAAAGCTAACAACCGCCCCCTTGAGGATCAGCAGCTTTTTGCCACGCCCCATGACACGGACACCGCCTTTCTGGATACTGATCCCTGGCGCGTACTACGCATCCAGGGTGAATTTGTGGAGGGCTTCAACGCTCTGGCCGGACTAGGACCGGCCGTAACGGTTTTTGGATCGGCCCGTACCAGACCGGGAGAGCCACAATATGAACAGGCTGTGGCTCTGGCGCAGCGATTGGGCGAGGCTGGGTTTGCCATTATCACCGGCGGCGGGCCGGGCATCATGGAAGCGGCCAACAAAGGTGCTAACCAGGCCCAGGCGTTGTCGGTTGGGCTAAACATCGAACTACCCTTCGAACAACACCTGAACCCTTATGTCGATCTGGATATTGATTTTCGTTATTTTTTTGTCCGTAAAACGATGTTGGTCAAATACTCGCTCGCTTTTGTCATCTTGCCCGGCGGTTTTGGCACTTTGGACGAGCTGTTTGAGGCCCTGACCTTAATCCAGACTGGCAAAATCCAGAACTTTCCGGTGGTGATGGTTGGCCGTGACTACTGGCAAGGGCTGGTTGATTGGCTGCGCCACACCATGCTGTCTGAGGGCAAGATTTCCGAAGAGGACCTGGATCTACTTTACATCACAGATTCTATTGAAGAAGCAACGCAAGTGATTGTAGAATGTGCGCGTACCGAGTCATGGCGCAGCCAAAAAGAGGAAAGCGCCCGTGAAGTAACGCGTCAGGTCTATGGTTCTGCGGAATAGAATCGCCATAAGTTGAAATGCAGTTCGAGATTGTCAACTGGGAGTAAGCCATGCGTAGAAGACGACGCCTTTATTTCTATAGCTTGAAGGAAGAAATAGTCAACGGTATTACCCACGGCGTTGGGGCAGTGTTGAGCGTGGCCGGGTTAATCGTGCTGCTGGCGATGGCCATTACCTATGGTGATGTGTGGAAAGTGTTTAGCTTGAGCATTTATGGCACGTCTTTGCTGCTGCTTTATCTGGCTTCCACGCTGTATCACATGATTCAGCATCGCCGTGTTAAGCGCGTATTGCGCGTTTTTGATCATGCCGCCATTTATCTGCTGATTGCCGGTACTTATACGCCTTTTTTGCTGATTGTGCTAAATGGCGTCTTGGGTTGGGTGTTGTTTGGCATTATCTGGGGCCTGGCTGTCGTCGGTGTGGTTTATAAAGTCTTCTTTTTGGACCGTTATGTGGTGGCGGAAACGGTTGGTTATCTGGTGATGGGCTGGTTGTGTGTGGTGGTGCTGCCTGACCTGGTGGCGTTGTTGTCGCCACCGGCGTTGTGGAGCCTGATCTTAGGCGGTCTGGCCTATTCACTGGGGGTTGTATTTTACGCCCTGCCCCAGGTGGCTTACAGCCATGCGGTATGGCATTTGTTTGTGCTGGGGGGCAGTGCCCTGCACTTCTTTGCGGTGTTTCACTCGGTATTTGTAACGGCCGTTTAACTGTTACTGCCAGAAAGATTGGGCCGATGGGTCAGCCCCGCTCTTGTTGCGGCGGCTGTTTAACAGGCAGACGTACCGTAAACGTGGTGCCGGCCCTCTCTGGCCCGCTGTCAACCTTGACAGAACCGTGGTGCAGCTTGACAGTCGAGTGGACAACGGCCAACCCCAGGCCCGCGCCCCCCTGCTTTTCTTTACTGCGACCCTGGTAAAACTTGTCAAAAACGTGGGGCAAATCGCCCGGATCAATACCCACCCCGCTGTCCGCAACCGTAACAAGAACGTCATCTGCCTCCACCGCGATTTGCACGGTAACCTCTTGTCCGGTCGCCGAGAATTTGATACCGTTGTCAAGCAAATTGCTAAAAGCCCGGCGCAACTGCGTCGGCAGCCCTTCAATCGCCGGGACGTCCTCAGCCTCAACAACTAGTTTAAGGGTGACCTGCTTATCGCGTGCCTGCACCTGAAATTCTTCTACAAGGTCGGCAATTATCGACACAATATCGCATGACTCGAACGACCATTTTTGTGATTCCAGGCGAGCCAGTTCGAGCAACCCTTCGACCACATTCATCATCTGTTTGGCCCCATTGGTAATGCGTTCCACGAAGACGGTCTGCTCTTCGGTTAGGGGGCCGGCCGCGCTCAGGCTTTCGGCAAAGCCCATAATGGACGTGAGTGGTGCGCGCATGTCGTGAGAGACGCTGGCCACAAAATAATCTTTGGCCTCATTCAGTTCGCGTAGTTTGGTTATGTCGTAAAGTACCAGGATACGGCCGTGACCGGGAATAGCTGCCAGATGAGGCATCCAAATCGTGCCATCAGCCATCGTAATATCAGCTAAGGACGCTTCGGCGTCTGCCGAAGGCTCCAGGAACAACGGAGCCAGCGGTGCCAACTCTGGCAGATCGGCAATTGGTTGGCCCACTTTATCTTCGTTGAGATTGAGCAATTGCCGCGCTTGCTGGTTAAGCAGCAACAGCCGGTCCTGCTCATCGGTGATAAGAATAGGGCTATCATTGTGTTCCAGCGTGATCTCCAGGTGACGTTTGCGCGTTTCTGCTTGTTTATAAAGAAGCGCGTTGGTTAAGGCAATCGCCACCGCCGCCCCAATCGTGATTGCCTTTTCCACATCCCGGTCATCAAAATCACCGTCAAATTTGTTCAACAATTGCAGCACGCCGATTACCTGCCCCTGCGATAAAAGAGGCACACACAAAGTGGAGCGTGTCACAAATTCGGTGACTATATCCACGCCGCGATAATGCAGCGGGTGGTTTCTTACGTCATTGGTGTAAGCCCAACGACCTGTTTTGGCCACGTGACCAACAAAGCCTTTGCCTAGCGGCAGCGTGAACTGGGATAGCAACTTTTTGGGCGTACCCACGTTAGCCAGGACGCTCAAAGTCTGGTTGTTTTGATCCAAAAACCAGAGGGAGGATGCTTCAATGTTCCAACTATCGTGTACCTGTTCGATGGTCAGTTGGGACACTTCATCCAGATCGAGCGAGGCGGTAATCGTGCGGGTGATTTCAATAAGGGTGTTCAATTCTTCCATGCCGACCGCCAGCGCTTTGTCAGACGCCTGAAAAACCCGTGCGTTCTCCAGGGCAATGGCTGCATAGTCGGCCAGAAAGGAAAGCAAGAACTCGTCGCGCCGGCTAAACGAGCGCAGGTCAACGGTGTTAGTGACGCCCAAAACACCCATGGTAAAGCCACGCAGCTTGAGCGGCACGTACAGCACAGCGCGTGCGTAGAGACCGCTCTGCAGCCGGATACCTTTGCCGGTAAATGATGATTTGCGGACCGGCTGCCCTTTGTGCATAACCTCTCTGACCAATTCATCTTCGCCAGCACTCTGGGCGGAGACGATATCGAGTAGACCTGTTTGTTTGCGCTCAAAGCCCTGTAGATAGGGTGCTTCTTTCTCATTATCGTCAGAAAGCCAGATCATGCTGCTTTCGGCGTTGGCCAGTTCCGCGGCCGCTTCTAATACGCGGTCCAACACCTTGTTAGCACTTAACAGGGATGTGATGGCTTTACCAATGTTGAAAAGCGTTTCCATCTCCTGGTGTTGGCGACTGGTTTCTACTTTGACGCGACGAAGCTGCTCGGCCAGCTCTTGCTTGTCTTGCAACAAACGTGTTTCGACCAGAGCATGGTCAATTGTCTTGACAATCTCATCTATGGTAAATGGCTTTATCAGATAATCTTTGGCACCCAGCCGAAACGCTTCAATCGCACTCAATTCGGAGCCGTAACCTGTCATCAACACAACCGGCGTACTGATAGACTCCTGCGCCATCCAGCGTAAGATGTCCAAACCGGTCATTTCTGGTAAATTATAGTCCAGCACGATTAAATCTGGTTTGCCTTCCTGAATTAGGGCCTGGCCGGTACTGCCGTCAAAGGCGTGGAGCGTTTCGTAGCCAAAGGTAGGCAAGACCCGTTCAGTGAGATGTTTCACCATCTCCGTACTGTCATCTATTACCAGGATGCGTTCGCCACTCATAGTTTTTTTGCTTTGTTTAACACTTCTTGCAAAGCGTAAAGAAGAAAGCGGGTTTTACTTTGTGGTCGATTATGGGAGCTAACACAAGCTGTTGCTGTGCCACAAAGGCTGTTCTTTGACTCCGCCGCTCATTAACTTATACTGATAACACAAAACTCTTACTAAACAAATAACTGTTCCACCAGAAATTATACTTCGTATGATGGATTATAGCATACCAAAAAGGAGTTGTTGATGTCACGAACTATTCGTTCCCCTATTGGTACTGAACTACATTGCAAAGGGTGGTTACAAGAGGCAGCCTACCGTATGCTGCAAAATAACCTGGACCCGGAAGTAGCCGGAGAGCCGGAAAAGTTGATCGTTTATGGCGGCCGTGGTCGGGCGGCCCGTAATTGGGAAGCGTTCGACGCCATTCTGGACAGCCTGCGCCAGTTGGAAGATGATGAAACGCTTCTGGTGCAAAGTGGCAAGCCGGTAGCCGTGTTTCGCACGCACGCTGATGCGCCTCGTGTGTTGATCGCCAATTCTAACATTGTTCCTCACTGGGCTACCCAGGAGAATTTTGACCGTTGGGAGAAAGAAGGGCTGATCATGTACGGCCAGATGACGGCCGGAAGCTGGATCTACATTGGCACGCAAGGCATTTTGCAAGGGACTTTTGAGACATTTGCTGCTGCCGCTGAACAGGCCGGTTGGTCCTCACTGCACGGCAAATGGGTCCTCACGGCCGGCCTGGGCGAAATGGGCGGAGCCCAACCGCTGGCCATTACCATGAACGGTGGGGTGGGCCTCGTCGTGGAGGTGGATGAGTGGCGGGCCAATCGTCGCCTGGATCATCGCTACATTGACGAGGTGGCTGAAGACATGGAAGAGGCGCTGCAGCGGGTGCAATATTACGTTGAGCAGCGCCAGCCCCGCTCAATTGGTTTGATCGGCAATGCGGCCGACGTCTTCCCACAGCTTCTGGAGAAAGGTATGATTCCCGACATGGTGACGGACCAGACTTCGGCCCATGACTTTCTGGCCTATTTCCCCCACACGCTCACTTTTGAGGAGGGGAAGAGCCTGCGTGATCGTGATCCGGCTGAGTTTGCCCGGCTCTCGGCCCAATCAATGGCGGCCCAATGCGCGGCGATGGTAGAGATGCAAAAGCGGGGCGCGATTGTGTTCGATTATGGCAATAATCTGCGCCAACGGGCCTATGATGAGGGAGTCAAGGATGCTTTTAGCTATCCCGGCTTTATTCCGGCTTACATACGGCCGTTATTCTGCGAGGGTAAAGGTCCATTCCGCTGGGTAGCCCTCAGTGGTGACCCGGAGGACATTTACACGACCGACCGGGCCATCCTGGAGCTATTTCCCGACGACGAGCGGCTGCACCGCTGGATTACCATGGCCCAGGAGCAGGTCCACTTCCAGGGCTTACCGGCCCGCATCTGCTGGCTGGGCTATGGCGAGCGGGCTAAGGCGGGCCTGTTGTTCAATGAATTAGTGGCCAGCGGCAAAGTCAAGGCACCGATTGTCATTGGTCGGGACCATCTGGACGCCGGCTCTGTGGCCAGCCCCAACCGGGAAACGGAAGCAATGCAGGATGGCTCGGACGCCATTGGCGACTGGCCGATTTTGAATGCGCTAATCAACACCGCCAGCGGGGCGACCTGGGTCAGCTTTCACCATGGCGGTGGTGTGGGTATTGGTTACAGTTTGCACGCCGGTCAGGTGATTGTGGCTGATGGCACACCCGCCGCTGCTGCTCGTCTGGAACGCGTTTTGACGGTCGATCCCGGTATGGGTGTGGTCCGGCATGTGGATGCTGGCTATCAGCGGGCTATTGACGTGGCGCGGGAACGGGGCGTGAAGATACCAATGATGCGTAAGTGAACTGTGACAATTGGTGAATGATGTCTGTGATACTTGATCAATTACGCCTCTATATGAGCCGCCAGGCGGCCAGTTTCGGCCGTTACTGGCTAGAACAACTCTTAATGCTGGCCGTGGGCTGGATACCAACCGTGATTGGTATTGGCCTGCGCGGGTTCCTATACCGGCTGATTCTACGCATGGATGGCCAGGCGGCCATTGAGAGCGGGGTGCGGCTGCGGTACGCCAGCCATATTAGACTGGGCCGAGGGGTTTACCTGGACCAGAACACCTACCTCCACGCCTGCCCCCAGGGTATTGAAATTGGGGATGAGACGCTGGTGATGCACGGGGCCGTCCTGCACGTCTACAACTTTCGGGATATGCCGCAGTCGGGCATTAAGATCGGCCGTAATAGCCTGGTCGGAGAATATACGGTCATTCGGGGACAGGGAGGTGTGACGATTGGCGACCGGGTTTATACCTCCCCTTTCACCCAGATTATTGCCGTGAACCACGTGTTTGATGACCCACAACGGCCGTTTGTGGACCAGGGCATTACGGCTGAAGGCATCGTCATTGAAGACGACGTCTGGCTCGGTGCCAGCGCCGTGATTACCGACGGCGTGCGCGTGGGCAAGGGGTCGGTGGTGGCCGCCGGGGCTGTGGTGACCAAAGACGTACCGCCGAATACCGTTGTGGCCGGGGTTCCCGCCCGCGTTATAAAAACGATTGATGGCAACTCATCGATTACGGACCGCACCGTTTACCTGTAGTTGCCATTCAAAGTTCAGGAGGCCCTGGGCCACACCCATTACTGTGCCAGGATTCAATTAACAATGGAGGAGAATAATGAACTATTTGTTCCAGACGCAAAGATCGTATCGCCTACTAGCCATCGCTTTAATTTTGATTATGACTGGTCCGTTGCTAGCCAGTTTAACCCATTTAACAGATTCACCACCCCTCATTCAGGCCCAGGAAGTTGATCAGCTATTTATCAATGAATTTATGGCTTCTAATGGGCAGACGATTGCCGACGAAGATGGCGATTTTGAGGATTGGATCGAATTGTACAATGCCGGTCCCACAACCATTTCACTGGCTGGTTATGGCCTGTCTGACAATCCTGCCCAACCGTTTCGGTGGGTCTTCCCTGAAGTTTCTCTGGCTTCCGGTGATTTTTTGCTCGTTTGGGCCTCAGGAAAGAACCGTACCCTGCCGGGCGCCCCTCTACATACGAACTTTAGCATCAGCGCTGCCGGTGAGCCGCTGCTTCTGACCCATCCCGCAGATGGCCTGGTTGATCAGATTGGACCTTTGCCGGTGCCACGTGATATTTCCTACGGACGCCAGCCTGACGGTAGCGGTGCCTGGTACTTTTTTGACCAGCCCACCCCCGGCAGCAGTAACAGCACGCCTGGTTACAGTGAAATCTTAGACCCGCCCATCTTTTCCCATCAAGGCGGCTTTTTTACCGAAGCGTTTAGCCTGACATTGTCTAGCAGCAGCCCAGAAGCCGACATTATCTTTACGTTGGATGGTTCCTGGCCGGACATAGATAATCTGGACGGCCGAACTTACAGCTTCAAGAATCAGTTTCCCGAAAATCCGGGTGATCCGGTTGGCCCCCTGCTGAGTGATAGTTACCAGACCTACCTCTACAGTCAGCCGCTTAGCATTGTGGACCGCTCTGGTCAACCGGATAAGTTGACGCAGAAATCATCTACTTTTCACCAAAACCCAACCTATTTTCCGACTGATCCCGTATTTAAGGCAACCGTTGTGCGGGCGCAGCTTGTCAGCGAGGATGCGCTGCCCAGCCCGGTACAAACCCATACCTTTTTTGTGACCCCGGCCGGCCGGGATCGATACAGCCTGCCGGTTATTGCTATTAGTCTGTCTGAAGATGCTTTTTTTGACCACGAGGATGGCATTTATACGGCCGGCGTTGATTTTGAGGCGTGGCGGGCAGCGAATCCGACTGCACCATTAGGCTGTTGTGTACCGGCCAATTGGCAGCGGATGACGGAACCGGCGGCCCACCTCGAATTCTTCGAAACAGGTATAGAAATACCTGTTTTTAGTCAGGATATTGGTGTGCGTGTACACGGCCGTTCCAGCCGTGCCTTTCCTTTTAAGAGCCTGCGCCTCTATGCCCGCAGCGGCTATGGTCTCTCTGATTTTGCCCATCCCTTCTTTCCCGATTTGCCTTATACCAGCTACCAACGGCTGTTATTACGCAACTCCGGTGGCGATTATGCCACCACTTTGCTGCGAGACGCTGCCATTCAAACCCTCATGAGCGAACTGCCTTTTGATACCCAGGCTTACCGGCCGGCTGTCATTTTTATCAACGGTGAATATTGGGGGCTGCTCAATATGCGCGAACGATACGATAAACATTATCTCAGTCGAGTTTATGGCGTCGATCCGGAAAACATAGATTTATTGGAGGATAATGCGGTAGTAAAAGAAGGTGATGCAGTCCATTACCAGGCGATGCTGGACTACATTACGGCTAATGGTTTGCAAGACAATGAGCATTATGAAGAGATTTTAACTCGCCTGGATGTGCAGAATTACATTGATTATTATATAGCCCAAATTTACATGCGTAATCGAGACTGGCCGGGCGACAATATCAACTATTGGCGTAATCGAACAGAGCAATATGAACCGGAAGCCCCCTACGGCCTGGATGGCCGCTGGCGTTGGATGATGTTTGACACAGACTCCGGTTTTCGACAGCCCAACCATGACACGTTAACGGCCGTTTCCACAGGAACACATTGGTCTACTTTCTTGTTTCGCTCATTTTTGGAAAACGAAACATTCACGACCGATTTCATCAACCGCTTTGCTGATCTGTTAAATACACTCTTCTTACCGGAAAATGTAACGCCAGTAATTGATAATCTGAGCCAAACAATTGCGCCCGAAATACCAGAACATATTGAGCGTTGGAGTCATCCAACCAGCGTTTTTGCCTGGAACAACAATCTCAATACGATGCTTAACTTCGCCAATGCGCGCCCCGAATTTCAACGACAGCATTTGCTCAACAGGTTTGCCCTGGCGGGGGAATTTACGCTAACCGTTGATTTGTCTGGCCCGGAGCAAGGCCACGTGCGCGTCAATACGATTGAACTCACGGAGGCGACCCCCGGCGTAACGGCCGTTCCCTACCCCTGGTCCGGCATTTACTTTCAGGAAATACCGATTGAGCTGGAAGCAATACCGGCCCCTGGCTACCAGTTTGTTGGCTGGACAGGCCTGCCCGCAGGGACACCCGCGCTAACCGTACAAACATTCACAGCGGATACGGCCGTAACAGCCCTCTTTGAAGAGGCGACCCACACAGAGACTGTTCTGCTCCACTACTGGCATTTCAACAATTTGCCCAGTGGTACGCTCAACGAAATACCGGTTGATTACAGCTTGTTGGGTGATGCCACCATCACCTATCCCGGCACCGGAGACGGGTATATGGACCGGGTCAATGATGGTACGCTGCTCAATGCCCAGCTAGATGAGCCGGAAGGGTATGCTCTACGGGTCAGGAATCCCTCTGATACACGAGAACTACGGCTTACGCTGCCCACGACCGGTTACGAAGAGATTGTATTACGCTATGCAGCCTATCGCACCAACAACGGGGCCGAGACGCAAACCCTCTATTACCGCACCAGTGAAGCCGGAGACTGGATTCAGTTTGGTGAACCGCTAACTATATCGGCCGTTGACTATCAGTTGTTTACCTTTGATTTCAGTGACGTAGCCGGTGTGGCTGACAATGAGGCGTTTAGCGTCTATATCTTGTTTGGGGGTGACAACGCGCCCGGCGGTTCGGGCAACAATCGTTTTGACAATATCAGCGTTGAGGCCACCCCGCTGGACGGGACAAACGTGCCGCCGGTAGTGATTGCGCCCGTGGGCTTGCAACAGGCTGCCGTGGGGCAGTCGCCGGTGGTAATTGATCTGGAAACGGTTTTTGCAGACCCGGATGATGATCCCCTGACGTTTGCAGCCCAGAGTGGGGATACGGCCGTTCTCCAAACCACACTCGACGCCAGCCTGTTAACCTTGACCGGCCTCTATCAGGGAGAAGCGTGGGTGACGGTGGCCGCCGACGATGGCTACAACGATCCGGTTTCTACCACCTTCCGCGTATTGGTCTATCCGCCAGCCTACCCGTTAAGTGAGGGGCCGTTTACCTTTGGCGCATGGGATCCAGAATTGCCGGAGCGAGTTTACCCCGATTACATGCTCTTCTTACAGAGTGACGTGAACGATCCGCCGGTTGACCTGCCGCTGCTCTACCCCTACTACATCCCCCACGATGATTACCATGCCGATGACAGCGAGACGATTGGTTTTCCCTACAACAACACCGGCCGCACCCGGCTCAATGGCCTGGGAGAAGATGGCATCGCCTTCATTAACACCGGTCGTGGTCGTGACCTGGGTGGGGCGTTGGTCGCGCTGAATACGGAGGGGATGAGCGATTTGACTACTGACTGGCTGGCTCAAACCCTGCTGCAAAATTCACGCCTGTATGGTCTGCGACTACAATACCGGGTCGGGTTTGAGTCACCTTTTACCGATTTGTTGGTAGACGGCCAGCCGGTTGAATACCTGGCCGGTCCCGATGGGGATTGGCAGCAGTTTGAGCAGATTCCCCTGCCGGCCGAGGCGATGGATCAGCCTTATGTACAGGTGATGTGGCGTTATTATCACGTTTCTGGCGACGGTGGCCCGCGTGCCCAACTGCGCCTGGACGACATTGTCATTCGTGACAGTGTGGTCCACGCGCCCATCCAAACGGCCGTTTTGGAAGCTCCCTTTGTCACCGGCCAATTCTATCCGTTTGCCGGCACCATCAACTGTGGCGGCGTTACCTTTACCGACGTCGGTATAGTTAACACGATTCTGATTACCTTGACCCACCAGTTCCCCACGGCCAACTTCGATGGCCTGCCGCGCTACTACGATATTGAAGCTGACGGCGATGGCTACGACGTCGAGCTACAGCTTTGTTTTACCGACAATGATCTGCAAGCGGCCGGGATTCTGCCAGAAGAGGTGGCTGACCTGCGGGCTTTCCGCTGGGATGGCATAGAGTGGGAATTGCATGAGGAGGGTGTGGTAGATGAGGTGGCTCAGACAGTAACGGCCGAAAATGTGACCCAATTTAGCATCTGGGGCTTGGGTACACCCGACAATCGGCCGACCAGTGTGACGTTGACCACGTTTGGTCTGGCTCAGGCACATGGTAACAGTCTGTTGTTGCTCTTGTTCACAACGCTGCTGTTGTTGGGTACGCTAGGCTGGATTGCCCGACGACGCATTGGTATCTAGACTTCTAAACCTGCGAGGTCTCGCAGACCTCGCAGGTTTATTTTTTAGATTTGCGGCCGGTTTCTGACTGCCAGACCAAAGCCGCTTAGCAGGGTAAGCAGTAGAAGCAGGGCAATCAGACCAAAGGGCATCAGGGTGGTGGTGGTGATGTGGGCCAGGAAAACGGCCGTTGGTCTCACATCGCCAGCTACGGCAAAGGCGGAGAAGTCGCTGACATTTTCTACTTGAATTGAGTAGAGGTCGCCGGCGCAAATACGGCCGTCCGTACCATACCCCGTATTGCGCGTTAATTCTTGCCACTCAGCCCCATCCCAATGGTAGGCCTCGGTGTCTTCACAGGAGACGCTGCCCAACTCATCGTCCAAAAAGTAGAAGGTGATGGTGGCGTCACGGTCGGTGTTGTTTTCAGGCGAGATGTTGTAGCAGCGCAAGATGGTTTCACCGGGAATGACGGTGCAGTCCTGGTTGCTGCGGATGGCGACGAGCGTGTCGCCCAGGTCTTCGTCGTTGGCGTTGATGATAACGCCGCCGTAGGTGCCTTCGCTGTCGAGGAAAGCAACGTCGGCCGCGCCGTTGACCGGTTTGGTTTGCTGAATACGGCCGTCATTCACCAGCGTCCCGCCCACATGCAGCCATTCATCGACGGTCAGCATAGCGTCTTGGGTCAGCGTCAGGGTGGCGTCGGGGGCGATGTAGAGGTTGTTGACAACGGCCGTATCAGACAAAACGGCTCCCAAACTGTTAGGGTAGTTGGGGATGCCCACGTTGGCGGCGGCGGTCGGGGGGGAGAATTGGCTCCAGTTACGGCCGTCGACCCAGTCATCGCTGTCGCTGCCGATCCAGGTGTTAAAGGCGGTCGAGGTCACCCAGCCGGTGTTGGGATCAATGTTGGTGAGCGTACCGTGCAAGTTGTTGGCCGTCACGTCGTAGAGGCTGGTCTGGTCGGGGGCGTTGTACTGGTCGAAGCGGTAGTAGGCGACCAGCCCGTTTTCGCTGCCGGCCAGCGTTTGGAACATATGCTGCCGTAGTTGGCTGGTAGAACGGGTGCCGGACCAGATGCGTACCTCGTCTAGCAGACCGCTAAACGGGGTGTCGGCCGCGCCTAAGAAACGGCCCAGGGTCAGGTCGTGGGTGTTGGTTTGCAAGGGGGTGGTGCTGAAATCGTGGGGAACCTGGCTGAGTAAACGGCCGTTGCGGTAAAAGCGAACCATATTATTTGTGGTGTCTATCACTGCCGCCAGATGGTACCAGGTGTTGTCGGCAAAGGTGGCACCACTGCTATCGGCCACGACGACCGGATTGTTGGCCGCATCATAGTAGATAAAGGCTAAAGCATTCGCCGCCGATTTTCCGAAGTAATAGTTGGCGGCATTGTTTTCACCTTTGACCAGGAACGGGGTTTGGCTGTCGTTTTGCCAGATGGTGCTGTTGGCCCACAGTTCGATGGTCAGATCAGCAGACAGGTCCAATGGGGCATCGTTGGCGATAGCTACATACGCATCAATGCCGTCAAATTGCAGCCCAGTACGCGGCCCGGCAAATGCACCGGAAGCCACCCATTCGGCCGTCTTATTGGTTGGCGTTACACCTAGCCCACCATCTAACATGAGTCCGTCCCAGTCGTTACTGCTGTCATCGCTAACGGAGGTGCCGAAACCATCACCCATCTGGTAGTAGGCCGCCAGTCCGGATTCGGTGCCGGCTAGGGTACGGTACATTTCACGCCGTATGTCTGTCTCGCTGAGGGCCGTATCCCAAATTTGCAACTCATCTATTTGCCCGTTAAAGGTCCAGTTTCTCTCCGGGTTGTTGATGACGCCGCCAAAATGCAACACGGGTCTGGCGCAGCCCGGATTGCCGGTATCGCAGGGCTGGACAGTTGAACCGCTGCTTAAACTATTGACTTCCACACCATTCTTATAGGCTGTCAGGATGTCATCGTCGTGAACCAGGGCAATATGCACCCACTCATTTGGCTCGTATAGGATAGGTATTACCGTGGTGTTAGGGTTTCCGTTAACGAACTGTGTGTTCCACACAAAAATGCGATCATCCCCGAATAGTTCGCCGCGGGCAATGCCCCACCAGCGGGACCGGTCGCCGAAAATCGCGTCACAAAAGACAACACCGTAATTGTTATGCTCGTTGATACAAGGTGCGCCCGGACCTGATGGTTTGACCCAAACGGTGACCGACTTGGTTATTTGGTAATCCGCGTGCATCATTAGGTCAGTGCGAGCTAAAATAACCCGATCTGTTGCACCGTCGAACTTTACAGCATACCCGCCGGCAAACCCATGTACTGAGCGTACGGCCATAAATAAAGCAAGCAACAGGCCCAGGGTTATGCTCATAACTAATATTGACGACAAAATTCGTTGCTGATGCATTGTAATGGTCTCCTGATAAAGCCATTGTTAAAAGGTAAGCGTTCAAAACAAAAAAGTTCCGGGCACCAACGGTACCCGGAACTAAGAATAACCAGTAATGCTTATCAACTATCTTTCGTTAACGGATAGAGGTTAAAGAGCGCCGCCAGAACCAGAGGAGGGCCGATGTGAACAAGACCAGCAGGGCCAGAGCGAACAGCCCCAACCCGCTGCTGACGTTACTGACGCCGATGGTGGCGAGAGAAACGGCCGTTGGGTTCGCCGGTCCACTAGACAAAGTCCAACTGCTCAACTCTGTGATGTTATCGGCCGTAACACAATTTGCCGTTGTATCGACGTCACCCCCTACCAGGTCCCATTCTGAGGTATTATCGTTCCAACGGTATAACTCTAACAGTTCTTCATTTACATTATCGCCTTCGCCTACTTCCCAATCTGTGTAGCAAAGCGTCAAGTCAATGTCCAGTCCTGTGTTTACATCTGCGTTGATGTTAACGTGGAAAGGCATCTCGCCTTCAGAAAATGAACCGCCCGGCGGCTGATTTTGGCGTGTCACAGTGACCGTTCCCAAGCTTACAGTGTCATCATTATTGACAATTGTTACCAGTGTGGTGCCAAAGCTCACTGTTTCGTTGGTGTCGACCGTCGCCGTATGGGCTTCAGCAGCCTGCCGTTCAAACGCGCCAACGTCACAAGTAGGTGTACCATCCCGGGTATAATCTACTGGCCGAGTCAAGCCCCGCTGATCAGTGGCGGCGCAGGTGGCATTTTCGCCCCCATCAATAGCCACGCTGCCGGGCAAAAGAGCGTGTGTCAGGGTAGGGCCACCATTCTGACGCAAGGTCGCATCTAGAGCTATGTCGCTGGCATCTGTAGCTGTACCTGTACAACTGTTGTCATCAGCCAGAGAGTCGCTGGCGGAGAAACCACCGGCATTGGTAGTGCAGAGATTTGCATCCGCGCTACCACGCAGCAAAACTGTGTTTCGTAGTACCACGGCAACAGAGCTGAAGTTTCGGATTGCACGGCCGTTTCCGGGACCGTTATTGTAAAAGGTGCTATTGTTGATTGTCAACTCGCCGTTTCCGGGCCCAACCCAGATGCCACCACCATTGGTTGCCCCACTGTTGCCGGTGAATGTAGTGTTGGAGACGTTAACTGTATTGCTTTCCATGTATATACCACCACCACCGCCGTTGGTACCGCTGTTATTGAGAAACAAACTGCGTTCGATTAGTATATTGCCCGAGTTAACTGTATACAGTCCACCACCTCGACTAAATGCCGTATTGTTTGATAGAGTACTATCACGAATCGTGAGTGTACCGGCAAAATGAGCAATACCGCCCCCATTATCTGCCTCACTCTCGTTGTCATCGATCAATACATTGTCGACAATTAAGGAGTCGCCCGCATGGAGGACACCGGCACCGTTATCTGTAATAATCGTATAGCCACCGGTTATTGTCAAGTTTTCCAGAACGACGTTACCACTTAAAAGATGCAGTGCCCGGTCAATACCGTTGGCGTCAATAATAGTAGAACCAGGCGAATCACCCATAATGGTCAAAGTGCGACCACTGCCTATGGCGATGTCTAAATCACCAGTTTCGTTTGAGTCGTTTCCTGTGCCTGTAATGGTGAGTGTGTATGTACCGGCCGGTAGGTCGATAATAACATCACTGCCAGCACCCGAAGCGCAGTCAGCATAAGTTTGGTCACCATTGTTGGCGTTTGTAATCGCTTCACGTAAAGAGCATTCGTTATTTGTGTTTAGTTCATCGTCGAATGTAGTAACATTGATGGTTGTCTGAGCCTGGGCCGTTGGAGCAAAAGAAAAGTATACCATTATCATAATAAGCAAACTAAAAGCAAGTAATGAGCGGAATAGTTTCATCATCATCCTCCAAAGTAACAATAGGTCTGATATGGCTGGTTTGGTTAGGGATTTTTACGCACTTCTGAGATACTGCCACTTTTACTATACTATACCATAAGAAACGGCCGTTTTGGTTTAGATTCGGTTAGAAAACAGCACTTTGGTACTATTCGAGCCATTTAATATGACATGATGCTTTACGACGCAATGAATGACAGTAAGCTTTATACGACAGGTTTTGATCTACTTTCGCTGCTTTTGCCGAAAGCCACGATGTAATATTCGGCTGGTAACTTGATTATAGGCGGTGGACAATTGCCCATTGTCAGGAATTAAGGAACCATCGGTGCCCGGACGAGTTTAATGGTCGGCGGACCGGCGCTTGAACGCATAAAGTAGGCGGGCTATTGGTAATAGTCGATATGTTGGCGAGGAGACGTAGTGGCAAGATGATCGAATCAACCTGCCACTTTGCCACTCTGCCACCTTGCAGATAAAGAGGGAATTAAATGAGTTCGTTTTCAATCGTCATACCAGCATACAATGAAGAAAACGGGATTGTAGAAATCGCCAACCGCGTCCTGGCCGTGCGCGACGATCTGCGCCAGGTCGGTGTCGAGGAAATGGAGCTGCTCGTCGTTGACGATGGTTCCAGCGACCGCACCGCCACTATTGCTGGCCAGATCGACGGCGTGCGCCTGATTCAACATTCCCACAACAAAGGGTACGGAGCCGCCCTTAAGACCGGTTTCGGCCAGGCCCAAGGAGACCTGATTGGCTTCCTGGATGCCGACGGCACCTACCCCCCCGAATTTTTCCCCAAACTATGCCAGGAAATTTTTGCCGGGGCCGACCTCGTGGTTGGCTCCCGCCGCTCCGGGGCCGACAGCCAGATGCCCCCCATGCGTAAGCTGGGTAACTTCATCTGGTCTAATCTGCTGACTCTGCTGGGCAACCAACGTGTCCAAGACCCGGCCAGCGGTATGCGCGTCTTCCGGCGCGAGGTATTGCAGCGCATCTACCCTCTGCCGGATGGCCTGAACCTGACGCCGGTTATGAGTACCCGCGCCGTCCATGAGCAAATTAACGTCAAAGAGATACCTATCCCCTACAGCGAGCGTGTCGGCCGTTCCAAACTGAGTGTGGTCCGTGACGGCACCCTCTTCCTCCAATCTATCATCTGGACCGCCCTGACATACAACCCGGTCCGCATTTTAGGTTTTATTGGTCTGATAGGGATAGGGCTGGCTTTCTTAACGGCCGTTGGCCTGGTTGTAACCCGTTTGCAGGGCATCACCACCCTCGGCCCCCTGGAAGTGGCCGCCCTATTTGGCGGTATGGTCGTGGGCGTCACCGGCATCAGCATCTTTTCACTTGGCGTCGCCTTCAACTACCTCGTTTCACTCTTCTACAAGCAGCCGGTCCGCCAGGGCTTGTTTGGTAAGCCGATTTTCAAAACGCCGCTAGACCAGCACTTCGGCTGGGCGGGGTTGGTTAGCCTGATCGGTGGCCTGTTTGTCGGCATTACCAGCCTCATTTTAGGTCTTAACGGTTGGGAAATTGCCCGATTGTGGCTCTATCTGCTGGGTAGTGCCATGTTTATCCTGGTCGGGGTACAACTAGTTATCTACTGGGTACTACTGCGTGTGCTGGATGAGTTGAGCCAGCGCGAAGCGATTACCCAGGCCGCTTTAGAAACATAAATGGCATAACAATGAATCATAAATGGTGGCCTATCGTCTGCCGCCGTTGATTTGCCCTGACCTTAATTTTTATTTTTATAGTATTTTTGATATAAATAAAGCGATAGCGACGTTATTATTGCCTGGATCATTGTCGAGATGTAAAGGATTGTCGTCCGGCGTCTATGGTCCGTGGTCACCTTCGAAGGAGCTAATAGTATGAATAATCAACCAAAAGACCCGTTGCGAGCGAATCTTGGTACGCGCCGCGTGCCTAAGCTGCGTATGGCCGACTTCCCCAATGCTGATGAGATCGTGCGTGAAGGGTTGCTGCGGGCCGAGCGTCCCGCGGAAGCTGTCGATATTATGATTGTCAATCCGCCCACACCAGATGGCGATTTCTGGATTCGGACACAGCACCGCGTGGGGCGGCGTACTCGTGAAAACATGGTTTGGCCCCAGGTAGAGTTGGCCCAACTGGCCGCCATGCTGCACCCGGTCTACAGCATCAAAGTGGTAGATGCCAACGCCGAGCGGATGGATTGGGCTGAGTTTACGAAGCTTATTGAGAAGTATCAGCCTAAGTATTACCTGACTCATGTGACCGCCCCCACCCTGGAAAATGATATGCTGGGCTGTTTTTTGGCACACGCTCGTGGAGCTAAAACGATCGGCTTTGGTACGCATGTGACCCCCATTCCGCGTGAAACGTTACGGCCGTATCCTGCCCTCGACTACGTGTTAGTAGGCGAACCGGACCTGACCATTCGTGACCTGTTAGACCATCTGGAAGGCAAGATCGACCAGCGCTCAGACAGCATGGTCAAACTGTTTGATGAACACGACCTGCTCTACAAGCCTTCGCTCAACGAAGACGGTACACCCAATTTGCACGGCATCAAAGGGCTGGCCTGGCGTGAAGCTGGCGAGATTGTGGTCAACGCCACCCGCCCCTTTATCCAGAACCTGGACGACATGCCCATGCCCCTGCACGAGATGCTGCCCCTGCAAAACTACCGGATGCCGCTGATCAAAGGGCCATTCACTTTTATTGTGACCAGTCGCGGCTGTCCGGCCGGCTGTACTTACTGCATCAAGCACGTCAGCTACCAGTACGGCGTACGCCTGCGCTCACCTGAACTAATTATGGAAGAGCTGTGGGGCCTCAAAAAGCAGGGCATTCACAACATCCATATGTACGCCGACCTCTTTACCGTCAATCGGGACCAGGTGGTAGCGTTATGCAAGCTGATGATCGAAGAGAAGATCAACATCAAATGGACCTGCAACAGCCGCGTCGATTATGTAGATGAAGAGATGCTCAAGCTGATGGGGCAGGCTGGCTGCTGGCTCATCTCTTGGGGTATCGAAAGTGGCAGCGAGCAAATTCTGCGTCACGCCCGCAAAGGTGCCTATCCCGACAAAGCCGAACGCGCCCTGCGCTGGGCCAGAGAAGCGGGTATCAAAAATTGGGGCTACTTCATCATCGGCCTGCCCCAAGAAACGGAAGAGACGATCCGACAGACCATTGACTTCTCCAAGAAGCTGCCGCTGGATATTGCCCTCTTCCACGTAGCCGCGCCCTATCCCGGTACGCCCTTCTTCTTTGAAGTGGTAGAAGAAGGCTGGTTCCGTGAGGGGACGCGCTGGGAGCAGGTAGACATGGACAAAGGCACGGTGCTGGATTATCCGGGCCTGCCGGCCGAACGGCTGCTGTACTGGCAAAAACGGGCCTTCCGTGAATGGGCCTTCCGGCCAGGGCCGATGCTGACCTATATGAAGATGGTTTTATCGGACTGGTCTACGCTGCGTTCGGCGTTGAGCGTGGGGATGCAGCATCTAAGCTGGGCTTCCACCGACAGCGGCGCTCCGGTCCGGTCGTAGCTGGGCGCTGGACGATGGTTTATGGTCCATCGTTTGCGGTCCATCGTCCTTAACCCATGACTTGGAATCTAACGCACACAGTTGACAGTCGCTGGTTTGCCTGGGTAGAACTGGCGGCTGTTCTATTTGCCTGTGGGTTATGGTATGGCTGGCCGCAGGTGGGCGGGTGGCCTGTACTCATCGCCTTGCTGCCCTGGGCCGTTCGTCTGGCAGCCGGCCGTTTTCCCTGGCAACCTACCTGGTTAGACCCGTTTTTGCTGCTTTTTGTGGTTACGGCCGTTATTGGTGTCTGGGCGTCATATGATTCGGAAGCGGCCGTGGCCAAATTTTGGGTATTGCTGGGGGCGGTACTGCTCTATTATGCCCTGGCTGCCCAGCCTCGCGCCAACCTATGGCCGGTGGCTGGGCTGCTGGTGGGGCTGGGTCTACTGTTGACCCTCTATTTTGCTCTAAGCCACGATTGGCAAGCCGACCCGGCCCGGCTTGGTCTGGTAGACCATTTGGGATTGTGGGTGATGACGATACGGCCGTCTACCAACCTACGCCCCATCCTGGACAACAGCGTGGGGGGCATGGTGGCTATGTTTGTACCATTGGCGCTGGCCCTTGTTTGGCAAACTTGGCGCCGCCAACGGCCGTATTTGTTCCTGGTAACGGTTAGTGCCAGCGGGCTGCTGCTGGCCGGCCTGTTTTTAAGCGCCACACGCGGGGCCTGGCTGGCGTTAGCCGCGGCGCTGCTGCTCTGGTTAGCCTGGAGCGGCAGCCGCTATTTGGGTATGCCGCGCCGGACCCGGCTCTGGCTGGTGGGGGGCGCGGTGTTGGTGGTGGGGGGTGGGCTGCTGCTGTTAACGGCCGTTGCGCCCCAACGTCTGATCGATGCGGCCAATGCCCTCCCCGGTGCGCCCACAGGCACCAGCCGCTACACGCTCGCCTATGACACCCTCTTTCTGGTCGCCGATTATCCCTGGACCGGTGCGGGATTGGGCAGTTTCGGCGGGCTGTATGCCCACTATATCCTGGTAACGCCTTTTTTTGTATATAGCTACAGCCACAACTTCTACCTCGATTTGCTGCTAGAGCAGGGCATGGCTGGTTTTCTGGCGATGCTGGGCGTCATGTTCATGACGGCCTGGCTCCTGCAGCAGCCATCGGCCGGGTCAGCGTTGCGGCCGCTGCGCCAGGCGTTCTTGATTAGTCTG
Organism: Anaerolineae bacterium; assembly: GCA_007123775.1. Classification (GTDB taxonomy): domain Bacteria; phylum Chloroflexota; class Anaerolineae; order Promineifilales; family Promineifilaceae; genus SLGK01. The sequence goes on from SLGK01000176.1 coordinate 31,664, forward strand.
GTGGTGGTGGCCCTCCACGGCCTGGTAGACAGCGCTTTGTATGCCGAAGGGGGTTCGCCGCTTCTGTTTGCCTGGGCCGGATTGGCCGTAGCCCTGGTACGCAGCCAGCCGGTTGCCCGGCCAGCCGCCAAAGCAATCAGGCAGCCTCGTTCGGAGACGGAAACGGCCGTTTCAGCGCAGGCGGTGATTGTGGTGGCGTTGGTCGTCACCCTGCTGTTTGGGCTGTGGGTGTCGCGCCAGCCGCTGCGGGCCAGTTGGTACGCCAATCTGGGCGCGGTCGAGATGGCTCGTATTGAACTGGCCGACTTTCCGGCCGAAGCCTGGGACGATGGAACGCGGGCGGCACAGCTAGACCCGGTTGTGCCCCTGCTCCAACAAGCGCTGGTTTATAATAGACAAGAGGTGACGGCTCGCCACCGCTTGGGTCTGATTGCGCTGGGTCAACGTGATTTTGAAACGGCCGTTGCCCATTTACAAATTGCCCACCAGGGTCAACCTACCCACCGGGGCATTGCCAAAACGTTGGGCTACAGCTATCTTTGGTCAGGGCAGCTAGAGCGGGCGGGTAGCCTGCTGTACCAACTGCCTGAAACGCCCGGCGAATTGGAAGCCTACGACTGGTGGTGGCAGACACAAGGGCGCGATGATTTAGCCCGCCTGGCGCAATTGGTGGGACAGGGGATGTATGACGAGTAGTGAATGGTAACATCTGCATCTTTGCCACTATGGACAAACTATTATGAGAATCAGAAACAGCTTCAACCGACTATTTTCCCTGCTGTGCCTGCTGCTGGTTTTACTATTGGTGATACAGGCAGACCCATCGGTCGTCCGGGGACAAACGGAGATTGCCGAACCGGTTAACCTGTCTCGCTCCGGGGGCGCCGGTGCGCCCGCGGCTGTAAGTGATGCCGAAGGCGTCGTCCACGTCACGTGGGAAGATAGGGTACTGGGCACCATGTACACGCGGGAAGACGGAGAAACTTGGCGGGAGCCGGTTCAGGTTGCTGTTCCATTTGCCGATGCACAGCCGCTCTTAAAAGCCGATTCCCAGCGACGAATCCATGCCTTCTGGCGTAATGCAGAAGATGAACTCTTATATAGCCGAGTAGCGGCTGCTAACTTTGCCGAGACCGATGCCTGGACTGTGCCCCAAGTTGTGGCTGAGTCGGCCCTGGCTTTAGCTGTAGCTGTAGCTGATAGTGGCCGTTTACACCTGGCTTACGTGCGTCAATTGGAAACTGCGGAAGCCCCGGCTGGCATCTATTACCGTCAATCGGGCACAGACGAGACCGCCGAAGGTCAAAGCAATTGGTCAACAGCACAGCCCTTATTTCTTTCTAGCTATTACCGTTCGGTTACGGCCAGCGATGCCCACGTTGATATCGTGCTATCGGATTTGGGCCGTGTGCTGGTTGCCTGGGACAATCGGTCCTTAGATCAGGTCCTGGTAACTCGTTCTGACAATAATGGGCAGGATTGGCAGCATACACCGGTAATAGTTGACCGCCGCGAAGTCACCGATGCGCCCGGTGCTGCCGGACCAGCTACTATTCGTGTCGCTACGCAAGGCCCAGATGTTCATCTTATCTGGCAAGCCGGGCACGAAGGGCTTAACTGTGGGCTGTACCATAGTCGGTCTGGTGATGGGGGCCAAACGTGGGAGCCGCGGCAGCAAATGTGGGATCAATGTTTTCAATCAATTCAGTTTTTGGGTATCCACGACGGGTTGCTTATACTGCTGCTTTTAGGTGCAGATAACAGCTTTACCGTTGCCTGGGACGGGCAGCGTTGGAGCGAACCAGAGCGCTGGCCAGCGTTCAATCAGTTTGTAAATGCGGACACTTTTCAGGTAGTAGCCCTGGGCTGCCGGCAGGCCATTATGCGGCCAAATCGGCTTGGCGTCGTTGGTTGTGACCAGGGTCGAAACCCTGATATTTGGTTTGTAGAACGCACTTTAGGCGCGGTTGATGATTGGTTTCCACCACCGTCTAGCTGGCGGGGGCCGCAGCAGGTAATGTTCCAGGAGCAAGCAGCCGATTCACCATTCCAGCTCAGCTTGTTTTACGACTCTCAAGAAAGGACACATCTCTTTTGGCATTGGCCCAGAAG
>SLGK01000331.1 GCA_007123775.1 Anaerolineae bacterium
GTGTAGGCCACACCCTGCTCGCCAAACAGGTCGAGGTAGCGCGTAACGGCGACCACGACCGCATCGTCAGTCAAACGGGGCGTGGGCGGGCTGGTAGTGTAGTCGGCCAGCGGTTGGCTCAGCCCGGCTCCCACCAGGCCGTAGGGGTTGAGGCCGTCGGCCCAACCGTATTGAGCGGTAAAGTCGCCGTAGCGTTCGGTGAGTTGGGCAGCCAGGCTGGTAAACTCTTCCCAGGTCCAATCGGGCGTGGGGTAAGCCAAACCGGCGTTGTCAAACAATGCCTTGTTGTAAGCGATAAAAGTGGTGTCCATCCCGGCCGGCAGGTGGCGAATGGCGCCGTCGGCGGCGTAGAGCAGGCCGGCGGGAAAATCAGCCGCGTCAAAATCAGCCGCGCTAGCCAACGGCGTCAGATCCAGCGTCAGGGATTGCCAGTCACCGGCAAAGGCAGTACCAGAGGGGAAGAGGTCGGCCGACTGGGCCAGGGCACGGGCCGGGTTGGGGTCGCTGCCGGTGAGGCGGTTCATGCTTTCGACGTGGACGGTGATGCCTTCGTTGTCGGCCATGAACGCTTCGGCCAGAGTGCGGTAGCGTTCAGTTGTTCCGTCGGGGACGGCCAGGGTGAGGCTGGCGTCGGCGTCGGGCATAGCCGGGCCGTTGCCCTGGCTGCGGCAGGCAGAGAGCAAGAAGAGCAGTGAAATAAGTATGAAGCATAGCAGCCTGTTCATAGTGGTTACTCCTCAGCAAGAACAACATAGGGGCTGGCCGGGGCTGCACACTCAACCAAACGCTCACGCGCCTCTGTTGGGGCAAATAACCCACCTTGAATGACACAGTGGCGATACTGTTCAAACTCCGCCTGAGTAATGGCCAACGCCTCTTCGGCTGTTATCTCCTCTTCTAGAACCCTGGTCAAGGCAATGGAGTACCACCACCTTAGATTCAGCCATTCTGGCGGCTGTTCAAGTTGGCGTTGGCTCATCTGCTCGGCGCTTTGCAACATCACATCAGCGGCAGGGCCGGCCCGCAGGCGAAATTCTTCGGAACGCGCTGTTGACCGCCTTGCCGGCAGGCCCAGGCCGGCGTCATGTTCGGTTAGGAAGGAAATCCATTGCCAGCAGGCCTGGCGTTGTTCCGTTTCAGCCGAGATGTAAAGAGCAGTTGCTTCTACGGGCAGGACCACATCTGCCCCAGGAGTAACGGGGAAGGTCGTGTATTGAACTTCCTCAATCACTGCGTCCGGCAGCGTGTCGCCGCCTCTTACCTTAGAACCATCAGACCGCCACATGGCCCCGCGCCGGCCGGCAAAAATAGTAATCCAATCAGCTCTGTACTCCATTAATTTCGATAGTCCGGCAATGTCATATATGTTGGTATAGTAAACCGGTTTAACGTCATACGTTTCGCTTAGGGCCACGTACCAGCGCAGGGCCTCGGCTACAGCCGGTGTGTCAAAGTTGGCGGTTGGCGGCGCTACAGAACGGTCCAGTAGATCGACGCCAAAGGCGTGCAAAAATGGCCAGAAATCAATTGCTTCCTGGAAAGAAGGCACGTAGCCATACTGCTTTTGCCGGCCTTCACCCTGCGTCAGGGCCATGGCTGTCTCCAGGAACTCCTCCAATGACCAGCCGCTTGCCGGATAGGGGACGCCGGCAGCGTCAAAGAGCGTAGTGTCGTAGGCGATGAGGGAGATTGAAAAACGGTCCGGCAAGCCTATAAGCGCCCCCTCATGGAGGAAAGCGTCCAGAACGACCGGATAAAAATCGTCGCGGCTGACGTTGGGGTCAAGGTCAAGCAGGGAGTCGAGCGGCAACGCTCTGGCTATTTCTGACTCAGACAGAGGTTCATAGATAAAGCAATCTGCCCGCCGCCCATCAGAAGCTTGATACGGGATGCGCCTGGAGCTAATCCAGTGTGATGTGACTACGTCCACCCGAAGGTGGGGGTTTTCTGCTTCAAATGCCTGGGCCAGCGCCTGATGATGGTAAAGATGTGTTCCCGTGGTGACAAACAGAATGTGGCCCGCGCTTTCGCTGGCATCGGTGTCGCTGGCAACGGCCGCCAGCGGTTCAGCCTCCCCCGCTAACCGCTGCCGCATGGCCTCTTCCTGAGCTGCCAGCGCTGCTAACAGATCGCTCTCTTCCCATAATACGGCTGCCACCGCCTGTCTTAAGGCTTGTTGGGTACCAGCGTAGGGCAGGGTAAAGGTGCGATCTAGGTAGGCTTCAACCAGGGTCGCTACCTGGGGATCGGTCTCTGCCCAAAAACCGGCTGCTTGCCGCACCGAGGTCCGGGCCGGGATCAATGCTTCGCCGAAGCCTTGCTGCCGGGAGAGGTACTCAATCAGTTGCCAGGCCAGCGCGGGGTGCTGGGTGGCGGCGCTGGCGGCAAAGCCAAAACTTTGTGTATACAAACGCCTCTCTTCATGGTTGGCGATAAGGGGCAAGGGAATGATACCAACATCCAGGCGGCTGTAGTCACTGAGAGCGGTGTAGCCGGCCGGCCACATGGCCACCCGCCGCTCTTGGATCAACGTTTGCGCTTCGCCATAGGCAGAGGCAGCGCTGCGCGGGGTAGGGGCGGCGCCATTGTCGCCAAATAGCGTGAGGTATTGGGTCAGCGCCGCTGCTACGTGGTCATCGCCCAGTCGGGAGGTGGGCGGGGTGGCTCTATAGTCAATAAGTGAGCCAGCCAGCGCCGGACCAGCCAGGGTTTCGGGCTGCAAACCATCGGCCCAGCCGTATTGGGCGGTAAAGTCGCCGTAACGCTCGGTGAGCTGTACGGCCAGAGACATAAACTCCTCCCAGGTCCAGTCAGGTTCAGGATAGGCCAGGCCGGCGTTGTCAAAGCTGGCTCTGTTGTATAAAACCAGCGAGGGGTTAAGGGCGACCGGCAGGTGGCGGATGGTACCGTCGGCGGCGTAGAGCAAACCGGCGGGAAAGTCGTTGGCGTCAAAATCGGTTGCTTGGGCCAGCGGCGTCAGGTCCAACGTTAATGATTGCCAATCGCCGGCAAAGGCAACGCTGGCCAGGAAGACGTCGGCCGACTGCGCCAGGGCGCGGGCGGGGTTAGGGTCGCTGCCGGTAAGCCGGTCCATACTTTCAACGTGAATGGTAACGCCCTCATTTTCAGCCATGAACGCTTCGGCTAGGGCACGGTAGCGTTCGGTTGTGCCGTTGGGGACGGCCAGGGTAAGGCTGGCTTCAGTACCGGAAACGGTCAGACCGTTGCCCTGGCTGCGGCAGGCGAACAGCAACAGACAAAGCAGCAAAAGGATAGGGGCTAAACGGTGCATAAGGTCACTCCTCGGTGATGGGTGATAGGTGTCCTATTAGATTAGACGCATAACGGCCATAAAGTTAGGGAAATTGGGGGAA
>SLGK01000169.1 GCA_007123775.1 Anaerolineae bacterium
CCGTGAGCGCGGCCAGTTGGGATACGGCCGTTTCTTTTTGTGCCTCTAAATCAGCCACCATCGCTTCCTGTTCGGCGATCTGGCGGGCCAGATCGGTCAGGCTGTCTTGCAGCGGCTTGAGGGCGGCCTGCGCCTGGCGCAAAGCCTGCTGTCGCTCGCCGGCGGGGGCCAGGTCGCTGCGGGCCTGGCGGGCGGTGGCGTGGGCGGCGGCATCATAGGCCAGGGCCGCTACCTGCTCATCCAGTTCGGCCAGGGCAGTTTGGGCGGCCGGCAGCAGGTTGTCGTCGGCCAGCTTTTGACCGACCTCAGCCAGGGCCGCTTCGCCTTTGTTTTGCCAGACGGCCGTTATTTTATCAATCTCTGCCAGACGCGCCTCCTGCCGGGAAAGCTGCCGTTCGGCCACCTGGCGCTGTTGGGCCAACGCCTCTTTTTGGGCAACGGCGGCGGCCAGCGTCTCCACCTGCTTTTGGGCCGCTTGCAGGGCGGATTGGTCGGCCAACCGCTGCTCAAGCTGAGCCAGTTCGGCCGCCTCAGATGCTTCCCATTCGGCCACGGCCGTTTCAATTTCGGCGAGGCGAGCTTCGGCGCGGGCCAGCCGATCCTGCTGCGTCTCCAGTTCCTTTTCCAGAACGGGCTGCTGCTTCAACTGCTGCGTCAGGTCAACCAGTTCCGCCTCCAGCGCCTTCAGCCGTTCCCGATTGGTGCGGTAGCGGTCGCCCAATTCCTTACCCTCAGCCTGCAAATCGGCCAGCACCGACTGGCGATGGTCGGCGGTCAAGGTCTGGCCACAGACGGGGCAGTTGCCCTCGGCCTCATCTTGCAGCCGCTCGATGCGCTCGGCCATTTTGTCCATTTTTTCGCGCAGACGAGGCTGCTCGGCCTGCAAGTTGTCGCGCTCGGCCTGGGCGGTGGCGTGGCGCTCGCGGACCTGCCCCATATTGGCCAGAGCGGTGCGGCTCTCGGCCAGTAGTTTTTCCGCCTGCTGCTTGTTTTGGGCAACGGCCGTTTTTTCCGCCGCCAGTTTGTCAATGCGAGACGCTTTGGCCTGAAGCTGCTGCTGCGCCTGCTGCCACAACTGGCGCTGGTGGGTCAGGCTTTGCACCTGCTGCTGCCCCTCGCGCCAGGCCGCTTCTTGCGCCGTCAACTGCTCGATTTGCTCGCTCAAGGTGGCAAGCTGCTGCTGCAATTCCGCCTGGGCCGCCAGGACCGTTTCCCGCTCGGCGGCGGCGGCCTGGGCCTGGGCCGACTGTGCCTCTAGCTGCTCTTGCTGCTGCTGCAAGCGGCTGCGCTCCTGAGTGATAGCCAGTTCGTGGGGGCGGCGGGCCTGCTGCAAGCGGTTGAATTCGTCCGCTTTGGTCTGCCAGTCGGCCAGGGTGGCTTCGGCCGCTTGCAGGGCGGCGAATTCCGCCTCAATCGCGGCGGCTTCGTCGAGCAGAGCCTGCTGCGCCTCCGCTTCGGCCTGCCGCTGCCGTTGGGTCTCCTGCCGGTTAGTCAAGGTCTGGCGGGCCTGGTCCAGGCTGCGGCTGAGGTTTTTGAGGGTTTCTTGCTGCTGGGAAACGGCCGTGGCCACCCGCCGCTTCTCCTGCAAAATCTCTTCTTTGGCCTGGAGCCGTTCGCTCAGCGCATTCAGTTCGGCCTGGACCGTTTGCAGGGCGGTCTGCCGCTCTTCCTCTTCGCCCAGCTCCTGTTCGATGTCGGTCAACTGGGCGTCACGCAGGCCGAGCGTGCCTTCGGTCTGGCGGCGCTGTTCGGCTACCCGCTCCCGGTACTGGTCCCACTGGCTGACGCCCAGCAGGTCGGCCAGGATTTCCTTGCGCTTGCTGGCCGTTTTGGTGGTGAATTCGTCGGCCTGACCTTGCAGCAGGAAGCTGGCGTTGATGAAGGTGTCGTAGTTCATCCGCAGCAGCTTTTCGATGGCCGCCTGGGTGTCGCGCACGCCGCCTTCGGTCAGCGTTTTCCAGCGGTCGTCGTCAGTTTGCAGTTGCAGTTCGAGAACGGTGGAACGGCCGGCCTGCTTGCGGCGCAGGACGCGGTAGATGCTGCCTTCGAGCATGAAGGTAAACTGGATTTCGGCCTGCTCGCCGTTGAGGGCGGCCTGCCGGTTGACCAGATCGTCGTCGCTTTTGCTGCGGCTTTTGCCAAACAAGGCCCAGGTCATGGCGTCGAGCAGGCTGGATTTGCCGGCCCCGTTCGGCCCGGAGATACAGGCTAAATGGATACCGTTGAAATCGAGCACGGCCGTTTCGCGGTAGGAGAGGAAGTTGGTAAGCTGTAGTTGGTGTGGGATCATGGCGTGGTGCGTATTGCGTATTGCGTAGTGCGTAGTGCGTAGTGGTAGTGAGATGACCGTTTACGTACTACGCACTACGCAATATGGATCGTTAGTTTAAGCGTCCCCATAGGATTTGCTTGGCCCAGAGGGCAGGTTGGTAGAACGGTTCCAATTCAAGGGCTTTATTGTAATAGATTATGGCCTGGCGATAGTCGCCCCGTTCGTGAAAAATACGGCCGATATTCATCAGCGGGTAGTGGCGGGCTTCGTAACGAGGGGCCTCACAGGCCATTTGCAGCCAGGGCAGGGCTTCATCAAACCGTTTGAGTTCAATCAGATACGCGCCTATATCGTTGTAGGGATTACCCAACTCCGGATCAAGCGTGATGGCCTCCTGGCACAATTCGATGGCCTCCTCATAGCGGCCTAACATACTTAAAGTCCAGGCCAGAAAAGTGTAAGCCTCGGCCGTCGGAAAAACCGCGATCGATTCTTTGTACAATCGTATCGCCTGGCCAAACTCACCGCTTATTTGATGTTCGTAGGCTTCTTGCCACAAAGCTTCGGCCTGTTTGTATTGGATGTTGTCGCTCATTGGTATGTTTCGTAATGCGTAAAACGTAATGCGTAATGCGTAGTGCGTAATGCGTAGTGCGTAGTGCGTGACCCGCTAATCCACTACCAGACCATCAGACTACCCGACTACCAGACCACCCGACTACCCTACTATCCAATCACCGCCAACGCCGCCGGTAGATCGGTCAGCCGCTCGATGCGGGCGTGGGGCTGGACGCCGTTGGGATTGGGGAAGCGGTCGCTGGATTGGAAATGGATGGTTTTCATGCCGGCTCGCTGCCCGCCCACCACGTCACTGGCCGGATCGTCGCCAATGTAAACGGCCGTTGCCGGTTCAACCCCCAGTTCTTCAGCCAAATGTAGAAAGGGGGCCGGGGTTGGTTTCCACTTGCCGACGTCACCTGAAAAAAGCATGGCATCAAAGTAACCGGCCAGGCCAAAGCGGTCCAGGTCGGCAATATGGGCCGCACCGGTAAACATGGTGTTAGAAAGCAGCCCCAACCGGTAACCAGCCTCTTTGAGGTTGGCCAGCACGTCGGGCGCGTCGGGGATCATGGTTGCCTGTTGCTGAATGGCTGTCTGGTATTTAGTGGCAGCAATGGTTAGAAGGTCGGCTGAAACGGCCGTTACCTCACAATCAGCCAGCGTCTCGGCCAGCAGGTCGATCAGGCGCAGATTAGCCTCCCCAAGCGTCGCCTGTCGCCAGCGCCAGGGCAGCCGGGCAAAGCCGGCCTGGCGCACCGCCTCAAAGTCAGGCAGGGTGACACCGCCTTCCTGCAACACGGCATATGCGGCTGTAAAGCCAGGCGTTTCCAGTTCCGGCCAGGTATAGTGGGGGCCGGCATACTCAATGAGCGTACCGCCCAGGTCAAAGATAATGGCTTGAAAAGACATGGTTTCTCCGTGTTGCAGCGTGCGTATTGGGTCAATCAACCACGCACTTTGCACCAGTTATGGTCGCAAAACGACAGGCAAATAGAGATGATACACATCGGCATCTTCGACAAAGACGCTGACGGCATCGCTGGCAGTAGCCTGAAAAGGACCGGATTCCGCCCGCCACGTTACCAGGCTGTTTAGACTGGATACGGCCGTCCGCGTATAGATCACCGAAACGCTCGCTCCCGGCGCCAATGGCAGGGGGAAACTGTCGATCAGGCCGAAATTGTTGTCAGTAATGGTGTGTTGATCTAACGTGATGTCGCCGCTATTGGTAACCGTGTAACAGTAAGCAACCGTGGTACCAACTGTGACGGTAATCGCGCCGCCGGTGGCACATAAGTCGGGATCAAGGCCAACCGTGGCTGTCAGGATGATGGCCGGATTAACCACAGTGACGGTGGCCGAATCAGTTGCAGTCACCACGCTAGTTGGGCCAAGATTATAGGCAGTCCAGGTGGCGGTGTTGACAGTGGCCTGAGTGATAACGGCCGTTTGCGTCACGAAAGTGTTGGCGCCCGGTAGGAGGTCAAAAGAGAACCCGACCAGAATGGCACCCAATTCGCTGTCATCCAGGTCATGGCGCGAAAGGGACACATCACCGGTGTTGGTCACCCGGAAGCAGTAGGTAACGGTTGTACCTGTCGCCACCACAAGCTCGTCCGACTCAGCACAGAGGGAGGCATCGAGGCCAACAGTTTTAGCCAGGCTAATCCCGGCCGGCAGGATATCGACAGTGGCCGAATCGGTCGCGGTCACCACGTTGGTTGGACCGGGATTGTAGGCGGTCCAGATGGCCGTATTGGTGGTAGGTTGGGTGATAACGGCCGTTTGCGTCACGAAGGTGGTGGCTCCCGGCAGCAGGTCAAATGCGAAGTTATCCAGAACCGCACCCAACTCGCTGTCATCAAGGTCGTGACGCGAAAGCGTGGTCAGGCTTGTGTTGGTAACGGCAAAACAGTAGGTGACCATTGTGCCTTCCCCCACAGCAATGGTGTTGGTGTCAGCACAAACGGAAGGATCCGTACCGACTGTTTTGGTGAACGCAATGGAAGGCTGTACCACAAGCACAGTGGCCGCATCGGTGGCTTCAAACACGTCGTCAGGGCCGGGATTATAGGCGGTCCAGGTGGCGATATTGGTGGTCGTTTCGGTGATAACGGCCGTTTGGGTAAAAAAAGTGGATGCGCCCGGCACCAGCGTGAAGGTGAACCCATTCAGAAGCACGCCCAGGTGATCATCAACCAGATCATGCTGGGTAAGGTTTTCAATCGTATTGTTGGTGACCTCAAAACAGTAAGTAACGGCCGTGCCGGGTCCCACACTGATTTGATTGGTAGTGGCACAGGTAGACGCATCCAGACCTACAGTCTTGTTAAGGCTAATACTTTGCAGCACCACATGCTGAATAAAGCGGATCGTACCACTATATTTGGTCTCAACCACGTTGGCGTTGCGATCAATTTCAAACACGCCACTACCGCTGCTAACCAGGATGTTGCCATTGGGCAATTCGTAGACGCCGCGGGCACCGCCAACGCCGGGGGCATTGTAAACACCAATCGGGGTGCCGTCAGCAGCAAACTCATGGACGCCGACCGAACCGCTGAAATTGGCCACCAGCACGTTGCCGTTGTTATTGTCATAAATCTGCTGCGGGAAACTGCTTACCGGCGCAAAAGATGTAATGAAGTCCCCAGTGGCTAATTCATAGCGCAAAATGATGTTGGCACTACTACTGCTGACAAGCCAGTCAACACCCTCTCGCAAGTAAACGTCGAACGGTGAACCAAGGCCGCCACTGTTACTCTCAATGAACCGGCCCAGGTAGCTACCGGCCGCGTTAAACTCAACCACAGAGTTGCCGTTAACGCCTTGCGCCGAAGTAACCAGCAAATTGCCGTTTGGGCGCAGGGCCATGCCGCGGATGTTTTGCATAATATCCAGGTTCTGCCCTCCAGCCGGGGCAAAGATGCCCAGATAATCGCCGCCAAGCGAATACTCGTGCACTACACTGTTGGTCTGATCGGAAACGAGAATCGTATTACTTGGCCCGACGAGGGCATGATGGGCCGTGCCGGTAGCGTCAGCATCAAGGTGGATGAAGTTAGCGTCAACCAAATTGCCGGTGGTGGGATCAAACACCATTAACGTTTTGTTGTCGGATTCAACAACAAGCAGCGCACCTGCCTCACTCGTTAACAAGTTCAGGGCCGCCGTTCTGGCCGCCGGGTTGGGATGGGTACGAGAGGCCGGCTGTGCCGGTGGGCACAGGTATACCTGGTACACCTCGCTAAACTGGCACGCGGCTGAGTCGGCCGTTTTGCTGGCGACGTAGCCGGTTAGTTCACTGATGATTTCAAGCCTGTCAGCGGGAAACGGCTGAGCGCTGGTGGAGATAACCGTGTTTAACAGCCCACCCACGAGCAAAGTTGCCAGAGATAAGGCCACTAACAGCATCATGAATCGCTTTTCGATTATCACTACTATCTCCTTATGCACTTACTGTTCACCACCTATTGTGATTGCCAATTCAGTTAGCCTGCCAATGCCAGCGCGGACGTTAGGAAGTGTAGGGCGTTTGGCCGAGTCAAATCAGGCCAAACGCCCTACACGCTGTTTATTCTTTATGGTCTCAGAATGACAGGCAGGTAGAGCAGGAACTCCTGGTCTACTACCGTTACTGTGGCCGAATCACTCGCGATGGCTACTGAATAGGGACCGGGATTGTAGGCGGTCCAGGTGGCGGTGTTAACGGTAGTTTGGGTGATAACGGCCGTTTGGGTCACAAACGCGCTGGCACCCGGCAACAGGTCAAAGACAAAGCCATCCAGGATATTGCCTAATTCGGTGTCGTCCAGGTCATGGAGCGAGAGTGTTGTTTCACCAGTGTTGGTCACCGTGTAGCAGTAAACAACGGCCGTACCAGGTGCCACCACAAGCTCGTTTGTGTCCGCACAGACTGACGGGTCGAGGCCGACTGTCTTAGCCAGGCTGATTTCGGCCGGCAAGATGTTCACGGTGGCGCTGTCGGTCGCTGTAGCCACGGCATAGGGGCCGGGATTGTAAGCGGTCCAGGTAGCGGTATTGGCAGTTGGTTGGGTGATAACGGCCGTTTGGGTCACGAACACGCTGGCCCCCGGCAGTAAGTCAAAGGCAAAACCATCCAGAATGTTGCCCAGGTCCGTGTCGTCGAGGTCGTGTAAAGCGAGCGTCACCTCACCGGTGTTGGTCACTTCAAAACAGTAGGTAACGGCCGTGCCTTCGGCGACGTCAATTTCACTGGTATCGGCACAAACCGAGGAATCAGTGCCGACCGTTTTGGCCAGACTGATGGCCGGTGTCAAGATATTGACCGTGGCACTGTCGCTGGCCGTAACCACATCGGTGGGACCGGCATTGTAAGCGGTCCAGAGCGCGGTGTTTACGGTAGGTTCGGTGATGAGGGCTGTCGTCGTAACAAAGACACTGGCGCCTGGCGCCAGGCCAAACGCAAAACCATCAAGAATCGTGCCCAGTTCGCTATCTTCCAGGTCGTGGAAAGCAAGCGTGGTCAGGCCGGTATTGGTCACTTCAAAGCAATAGGTAACGGCCGTGCCTTCGGCTACATCAATTTCGTCTGTAGAGGCACAAACAGAGGGATCAAGACCTACTGTCTTGGCTAACGAAATGGAAGGAGGCACGACGGTCACAGAAGCCGTGTCGGCGGCCTCAAAAACATCGCTCGGATCAGCGCCGGTGGCGGTCCAGGTAGCGGTATTGACGGTGGTGGTGGTGATTACGGCCGTTTGCGTCACGAAGATAGAGGCACCAGGCTCCAGGCTAAAGTTAAAGTCGTCCAGGATGGTGCCCAGGTGACTGTCTACCAGGCTGTGCTGGGTCAAGGTTACGGCCGTGTTGTTAATCACTTCAAAACAGTAGGTAACGGCCGTGTTAGCAGCCACGTCAAGTTCACTGGTTTCGGCACAAACTGAGGGATCGAGACCGACCGTTTTGTTGAAGTCCAAAATTTCAAGGCTAACCAGTTGGATAAAGCGAGCCACGCCGCTGTATTTGGTTTCCACCAGGTTTTGGTTGCGGTCAATTTCAAAGACACCACCGCCGCTGCTGGTCAGAATGTTGCCGTTGGGCAACTCGAACACGCCCCGGTTGCCGCTGACGCCGGGTGGATTATAAACGCCCACTGGCGTACCATCGGCTTCGAACTCATGTACGCCCACCGTGCCACTAAAGTTGGCTACCAGCACGTTACCATTCTCAATCTCATAAATCTGCTGCGGGAAGCTGCTGATAGGCGCAAAAATGCCGATAGGATCGCCGTTAGCCCATTCATAATTGAGAATCTGGTTGCTGTTGATGCTGCTGACCAACCAATCGACAGTCGGCCGTTCGTAAACATCAAACGGACTGTTCAGGCCACCGCTGCCATTATCTACAAAGTTCCCCACATATTCACCATCCAGATCAAACTCGGCAATTGCGTTGGCATTGGCTCCGCCACCTACACTGACCAGCAAATGGCCATTGGGCAGTAGGGCAATGCCGCGAATGTTTTGCATGATAGATGTGTCGGCCCCACCAGCCGGGGCAAAGACGCCCAGGTAATCACCAGCAAGCGTGTATTCGTGGACAATGTTCCGAATCTGGTCAGAGATTAGAATGGTGTTGTTGGGACCAATGATGGCGTGGATGGCAGTGCCGGTGGCATCGTCATCTAATTCGATGAAGGTGTCATCAACCAGATCGCCGGTAACGGGATCAAAGACCATCAGGAATTTGGTCGTCGAGTTAATGATGAAAAGCGCACCGGTGTCGCTGGTGAGCAAGTTCATAGCCGCGGCCCGGGCTTCAGGATTAGATTGCGGCCGTGCGGCCGGGGCAGGCTGTTCACAAAGGAAAACCTGGTACTCGTCGCTAAAGGTACAGTCCGGCGCTACGGCCGTTTCGCTGGCAACGTAGCCGGTCATTTCGCTAATAATGTCTAAGTCAAGGTCGGGTACAGTTTGGGCCTGGGTCGATACGGCCGTATTCATCAGGCCCATAACCATGAGTGCGGCCGCAAATAGGGCAGCGATGGCCAATGCAAATCGTTTTTCTTTTATCACAGGTAACCTCCTTAATGGATTACACGGACAAAAGACGAAAGCCGAGGGCAGTGAACAGCAGTAGTGTATGCTCCGTCTTCTATCTAATTGGATAGCAGTAGTGTCACAACCCATTTTAGCGGCATTTTGCTATCTCAGCCAGTCGGTAAACGGCCGTAAGCCGGATTTATCCTGGCATTGAGTCTGGTTCATCGCCCAATTCTGATATAATTGGTTACGGCCGTTTGCCATTGACACCAAATCACACCATACATACAATGTAATTATGATGAAGTTCGAGTGGGATCCTAAAAAGGCTCGCACAAATATAGCCAGGCATGGCATCTCTTTTGAAGAAGCCATGACTGTCTTCTATTTGGAGAAACAGAATGAACTACCCAACTGTTGCCGATTTGACGATAGATGAATTCAAAAGTTTGATGAAAGAAGTCGTTGCCGAAACGATGGTAGAGTTATTGCATGATCCGGACGAAGGGCTGGAACTACGGGAAGAAATAAGAGTCAGACTGCACCAATCTCTTGCGGCAGTCCAGTCCAATGGCGAAACACGGTCAGCCCAAGACGTGGCGGCTAAACTGGGATTAGACTGGTAAGATGTACCGGGTTGAATTCACTTCTGAAGCAGAGTATGATTTATCACGTTTGAACAAACCTGTTGCCCAACGGGTGCTTAAAAAGATTCGCTGGCTGGCTGAAAACTTTGAAGCAATAACCCCAGAACCATTAACCGGCGATCTGAAAGGATTCTATAAGCTCCGTGTCGGCGATTACCGGGTTTTCTACACCTTTGGCCCAGACGAGCTTATCATTCACTTGGTACAACACCGCCGGGAAGTGTATAAAAACAAGTAGGTGGCACTGAATCTGTTCCATCGCCCAATCTGATGTAATTGGTTACGGCCGTTTACCCCATCCATACCCCATCAATTTGAGACGATAAACGATATAATTCCTGCCACATTCTATGGTATACTGAATTCCATGTACTTTGAATGGGATGAAGGTTTGTTTCAGCACGTTAGGCAAACAAAAATGAACAAGAACGATATTACCAGGAAACCTTCTAAGACTGATTGGGAATCGCTGGCAGCAATGTCAGATGATGAGATAGATTACTCAGATATTCCGCCCCTGCGGGACGCTTTTTTTGAGCGGGCCAAAGTCTGGCAGCCTCAGCCAAAAGTAACCGTTTCAGTAGAAGTGGATGCAGATATATTGGCGTGGTTTAAAGCGGAAAACGACAATTGGGAGGCACAAATGCAAACAGCGTTACGCCTCTATGTTGAAGCCAACAAAGCCAGCCGGCAACTCAGACAAATGGCTCGCTGATACCGTTTGCCGCGTACAGCAGATTAGGAGATGGGTGGATTTACGGCCGTTTGCTCAGACAACCTAAACAAGCTATTTTCACTTGTGCTATCAATGAGCTTTACACAGTACAAGAACATGATAAAACTAATCACAACAAGATACAGTGGATACAAATTTCGCTCCAGGTTAGAAGCACGTTGGGCCGTGTTTTTTGATGCTTTGAAAGTGCCTTACGAATTCGAAACAGAGGGATTTGATCTCGGGGAGAAAGAGTGGTATTTACCAGACTTCTTGATCAAACCTCCGTACAGCCCCTGGAATTTTTGGATTGAGATTAAACCAATGTTATCAAGACTGCATGTTGGACAGAAATGGTATGAAGTAGATGATCCAAAGGTTGATATGGAAACTTTTGCAAAAATCTCAACTCTTGTCGAATCAGGGCAACGCTTCAGAAATTGCAAGTATGGCATGGTGATTTTCGGAGAACCGGGTACAAAAAGGCATCAAGTGTTGCTTTCTACTGACACGGACTCTTTTGGAAGTCCAGAAGATACAGTCAGTGTTTTAGGCATATGCCAGTCGTGTAACTCTTTGCTTGTGGGATATGGTGAATATTGGCTCCCCATTAGCACCACTTTCTACAGCACACATAAGGAATTCCAAAGTTGTTCTTGCGAATATGTTCATTCGTCTTCTCCCATAATCCTAGATGCCTTTCGAAAAGCATTAGAAGCACGATTTGAGTTTGGTGAAACACCAAAGCTATGAGTTGTGAAATACCATCTTGGAACAGAATTTCTCTTACTGTTGCCCATTCGCCATAAACCCCAAATTCCGCTAAAATTCGCCGCTGGTTGACCGCTGCCCGTTGAGGCTTGGGGCGGACGGCCGTGTATAAAGAAATAGTGCGTAGTTCGTAGTGCGTAAAAAGCACATCGCTACGCACTACGCAATACGCACTACGAAAACCACCGCTTATGAGTGTAGACCAATCAACACCCCCACCCCCCAACGGCCGTTCCCTTCCCTGGGAAACCATTACCGTCATTTTGCTCCTGCTCATTCTGGTTTTGGGAGCCTACTTCCGCTTTACCGGCCTCAACTGGGACAACGAAACCCACCTCCACCCCGACGAACGCTTTCTGACCTCCACCACCAGCCGCTTGCAGCCGGTGGAGAGCCTGCGCCAATATTTCAGCCCCTCCGAATCCACCCTTAGCCCCTACGTCATGGGCGAGCATTTCTACGTCTACGGCAACTTCCCCATGACCGTCACCCGCACTGTAGCTGAATGGGTGGAGGGCTACTGCCAGACCTGGGCCGAATCGTGTGCCTATGTCTATACGAATTATACGGGCGTGCATCTCGTCGGCCGTTTCCTTTCCGCCCTGATTGATTTAAGCAGCGTCCTCTTTGTCTTTTTGATTGGGGCACGGCTCTACGGCCGGCGCGTAGGGCTGCTGGCCGCTTTTTTCCAGGCAACGGCCGTTTTAGCCATCCAGCAATCCCACTTCTACACTATGGACACCTGGGCTGCGGCTCTGGCGACGATGACATTGTATACGGCCGTTCGTGCCGCCCGTTTTGGGGATGATACCGACGACTTCCAACTGCGCTGGTACGTCCTCTTTGGCCTGGGGCTGGGGCTGACCGTGGCTTCCCGCATCAACGTGGCCCCCTTAGCCCCCCTGATCGGCGTGGCCGGATTCATCTGGCTCGTCCGGCGCGGCCATACCTGGGAAAGCCTTAAAGCGGAATTTAGTCAGATACTCAACGGAAAAGAATTCACCGCAAAGACGCCAAGAGCGCAAAGTGAAGAAGAATTATCTTCTTCGCGCCCTTCGCGTCTTAGCGGTAAAAATCAGTGGCTTCTCACTCTCGATATACAGCAGGTTTTGTTGGGCGGGGTGATTGCCGCGCTCATTTTCCTGATTAGCTTTCGCGTGGCCCAGCCCTACGCCTTCGCCGATAGCCAGATTATCCGCGAGGCGGCCCTGGCTGAAACGGGCCGCGAGCCGGGACCGCTGCGGCTGGCCATCGGCTCGGTGGTTGGCTTCAATCCCCAATGGCTGTCTAACCTCGAAGAAATCCAGCGGCTGCAAGAGCCGGAAGCCTCCTGGCC
>SLGK01000325.1 GCA_007123775.1 Anaerolineae bacterium
TGCGTTCTGCATCAATTTCTCGTATTCTGTATCCCATGAAGCGACCTCCGAGTATTTTGTTAGTCTGAAAACCAACTATTATGCTCGAGATGTCGCTTCTTTGCTTATTTGAAAGGTATTGCACCTAAAACGCTTTTAACAGAGCCACATGCCCCCGCAGCGACTCCTCCATTTTGGCAATCGAGATACTCTCCTTGGCCGTGTGGGCCAGATGCTCTTCGCCGGCCGAATAGCCGATCAGGGGCAGGCCGTAGGGGACAAAGTGACGGCCGTCTGTGGCAAACTGGTAGCTGGTTAGAGCCGGCTCGCGCCCCGTGCCCTGGGCAATTAGCGCTCGCGCCCGTACCACTGCCTCGCTCTCTGGCGAGGTGTAGAAGCCGTAGAGCGTCTCGTCACTGTCAGGTAGAGGTTGGGGTGTGGCGGCGCGCGCGTCAACCAGCGTGTGGGGCCATTCTCCGGCCAGTTTCCCAACGAAAGCGCTGAGACTGTTAACGCTCTCGCTGGCGGTGCGGAAATCGAGCCAGACCCGTGTCCAGGCAGGGGTGACGTTGCCGCTTTGCGTGTCTACTTCAATGATGGTGGGGGCGACGGTTGTCGGACCGAGCAGGTCGTGGGCGCTCAATTCTCCCTGCGCCGCTTCCAACCGGGTCAGGAATTGAGCCAGGGCGTAGTTGGGGTTGTCTCCTTTTTCGGGGACGCTGGCATGGACGGAACGGCCGTTAAAGGTCAGCCACATCTGCAAAATCCCCCGATGGCCCAGTGCCAGCTCATTGTCTGACGGCTCGCCCAACACCAATAGGGCCACCTCGTAATCCAGGTTTTCCACCCAGTGAATGGCCCCCGCCCCGCCGATCTCTTCCTGGACCACGCCGGTAAACACCACGTCACGGCGCGGACGAATGCCTTGCCGCAGCAGGGCCGCCATGCTGTAGACCTGCACCGCCAGCGGCCCTTTGATGTCACACGCGCCCCGGCCATGAATACGGCCGTTGACAATCTCCCCTGAGTATGGCGGTATGGGCCACAGGCCGGGGTCGCCCGGATCCACGTGGTCGGTGTGGCTGTTGAGGACCAGTGCGCCTAGAGAGGGATCGGTGCCGTGGATACGGCCGTGGGCGTTGCCAATCTCGTCCAGCCACACCTGGTCAAAGCCCAACTGCTGCATCTCGGCGGCGATCAATTCGGCCACCAGCGCCTCCTCAAACGACATGCTCGGCGTTTGAATCAGCCGTTGGGTAAAGTTGACGCAATCTGTGGTTAACTGTTGCCAGTCCATGACCAAACTGTAACGCAATTTGACAAATTGCGCTACGCAGCCAGGCCCAATGGTAAACCATCGGGGCTCTTTGGGAATTCAGGGGGTTGACAATGTTGCGGGTGGCGAGTGGCGAGTATGCACTCTGGACACGCGCCCCTTGCACCCCGCCACTCGCTACAAAATTGCACAAAACCCCGCGAGATCCAAAAGACCCACCATCGGAATGTCAGATCAAGCCAGCTATAGATGAACCGCTAAAAAACTGAGTGACTACACGCAGTTTAGCAAAATGGCCATTTGCGCTACAATTACCCCAAAGAAAACATGGGCACAGCCCACCAGTACAAATGACCGATGACCGACGACGAACGACAGAGAGAACGTTCCGTCTCCCGTCCTTCGTCATCCGTCCCATTACTAAGAATGACCGATGATTGACAACAACCTTCTCGACACCATCACCGATCCCAAATTCCGCGCCATTTGTGAGGAAACCATCGCCGAGATGAAGCGGCTGCCCATTCCCGGCGCGGTCGTGGGCGTCTGGCATGAGGGTCAGGCACAGGTCGCACCGTTGGGTATCACCAACATCGACCACCCGCTGCCGGTAACGGCCGATACCCTCTTCCAAATTGGCTCCATCACCAAGACCTACGTGGCTACGGCCGTTATGCGCCTGGTCGAAACGGGTCAACTGGAACTGGACCGGCCAATCCGCACCTACCTGCCCGACCTCAAACTGGCCGACGAAACGGCCGCGGCCGGCGTAACGATGCGCCACCTGCTGACCCACACCGGCGGCTGGGTGGGCGACTATTTCAACGACTTTGGCCTGGGCACTGATGCCCTGTCCCGGATGGTGGACCAGGTGGCCGGGCTGGCGCAGTTGACGCCACTGGGCACGGTCTGGTCCTACAACAACGCCGGTTTCTACCTGGCCGGCCGCGTCCTGGAACGGGTGACGGGCCAGACGTTTGAACAGGCCATGCAGCAGCTTGTCCTGGAGCCGCTGGGGCTAACCAACTCCTACTTTTTTGCCCACGACCTGATGACCCATCGTTTTGCCGTGGGTCACAAGGTGGTCAAGGGGCAGCCGCAGGTGGCCCGTCCCTGGGCATTGGGCCGGGCCGCCCATCCCGCCGGCGGTATTGTCAGCAGCATGAAGGATTTGCTCAGATACGGCCGTTTCCATTTAGGAAATGGCCATCTAGGAAATGGTCTCACGGAGAGTGGCCAACGCCTGCTCTCCCCCGATGCCCTGCGCCAGATGCAGTCCCCCCTGCTCCCGGCCAGCGGCCTCGACATGACCGGCCTGGCCTGGCGCGTGACCGAGGTCAACGGCACGACCATGATCGGGCACGGCGGGGCCACCAACGGCCAGAAAGCGCTGCTGCGCCTGGTGCCGGCCGCCCAATTTGCCGTGGCCGTTCTGACCAACAGCGACGACGGCAACATCCTGGCCCACCACCTGGTCAATAAGGCTACCGAACAATATCTCGGTCTGCGCCTGCCCGCCGCCGAACCGCTGCACCTGTCGGCCGAACAGTTAGCCCCTTACCTGGGCCGTTACGAGGCGGCCATGACGATTTACGAGCTGGCTCTGGCCGACGGCCAACTCAGCCTGCACACCACGCCCAAAGGGGGTTTCCCCACGCCAGACGCGCCGCCGCCAGAAGCGCCACCACCGCTGCGGGCCGCCCTCTACGATGAGGACCGGCTCATCGTCCTCGAAGAGCCGCTGAAGGAGGCGCGTGGCGAATTTGTGCGGGATGAAAACGGCCGTATCGCCTGGCTGCGTCTGGGTGGGCGCATCCACGCCCGCACACCGTAGTTGCAACGCCTTACCATAATTGGAATTGACGGGTACTATACTTGCAACCAATATGTGATTTTCTTGACAAAACTAATCCAATGGATTACATTATCACATGATAACAGTTGTTGAGCTTCCAGAATCAGTAGATCGAAATGAGTAGCCCAAATTAACAAAAAGTGCCACTATAGGTCCTACAATCTCTCACAAAGGAGGACCTAAAGTGGCTAAACAAAATAGTAACACCAGGCAACTGAGAGCA
>SLGK01000313.1 GCA_007123775.1 Anaerolineae bacterium
GGTGGCGCAGGATATTACGGCCGTTACCTTTGAAAAAGCCCTGCGCCACATCCGCCGCCATCGCTGGCAGGGGGTCAGCTTTGGGGCCTGGCTGTACAGTATCGCCCGCAACGAGATTGCCCAGCATTACCGCCAACAGAAGCGGCTGCTGGATTGGCAGGTGCCTGAACCCCACAGCAACGGCCGTTTACCGGAAACGGCCGTGCAGCAGCAGGAACAGCAAATTGAACTGCACCTGGCCCTGTCCCAACTCAGCGACGCCGACCGCGACATTCTCACGCTGCGTTACTTTGAAGGGTTGGATAACGAAGAAGTTGGCGAGGTTTTGTCCCGTGAGTAAACAATTTGATGATAAGCAACTGGAAGAATTAGCCCAGGCTTTGGCCGGCAGCGTCCCTTACGCGCCGTCGCCGTCTCCCCGTTTTGCTGCCGAACTGCGCCAGCGGTTGATGGCCACTTATGATGAGCCGGTTGGCTGGCAGTTTGCCTGGCTGCCGGCGGTGGTGAAAACGGCCGTGTCATTCACTGCTATTTTGCTGCTGTTCGTAGCCGGCTGGCACTACTTTGGCGGCGCGTTGACCCCAGAGCCGGAGCCGATGGCTGAACCATCCATTATTTTAACCAGTACGCCTCAGCCAACCGCCGCACCAACGGCAACGGCCGTTCCGGCCGGTGAGATACCAATCGTGGGTGGCCCTGGCAGCGTGGATAGTGTGATCATAACGGCCGTTGTGCCCCCCGGCGGGTCATTGACTCAGACCACGACTTTCACCGTGACGCTCGATTACCAACTGCACAGCCACGACAGCGCCACCGTTGAAGTGAAACTAACCGAAACAATGGAATTTGGCCAGCGCGGCCTATACCGGCAAGAACTACCGATCAGCAGTGGTGAGGGCACAGTGACCACAACCCTCACTTTCCGACCGGGCGACGTGACCGGACCGGCTGCCATCGGCCTCCGCGCCGAAATCAAAACCGATCCCCGCGCCATTCCCCTGGCTATCGACGTGTCCAGACACCAATGGGAATATCAACCACCAGAATGATCATGAAGCGTGATACGTGACGAGTGATTGCTCACGCTTCACTTTTCACGCATCACGCATTATTCAGCGTCAGAATCACCTTCCCCGTGTTCTTATTCTGGCGCACGTATTCGTGGGCGGCCTGGGCTTCGGGCAGGGGGAAGGTGGTGTCGATGATCGGTTGCAGCTCGCCGTTGACCAACATCGGCCAGAAGCGGGCTTCAAACTCGCGGGTAATGCTGATCTTTTCTGCCGGGGGACGGGTTCGCAGGGTGGAGCCGATCAGCCGCAGCCGCTTTCGCAGTACGTGGCTCAGGTCTAATTCACCCCGGCTGCCGCTGAGCAGACCAATCAGCACCAAACGGCCGAACCGTTTCAGCAAAGATATGTTGCGGTCCAAATAATCAGCCCCAACCGGGTCTAATATCAGGTCCACGCCTTCACCGTCGGTTTCGGTCATAATCACGTCGTGAAAATCTTGCTCTTTGTAATTGATGGTCAGGTCGGCCCCTAAACGGCGGCCGGTCTTGAGCTTGTCCGAAGTGCCGGCCGTCATGAACACACGGGCGCCGACGGCATGGGCCAGTTGTATAGCGGCCGTACCCACGCCGCTGCCCCCGGCATGGATCAGCACCGTTTCCCCCTTTTGCAGATTGCCTTCCAGAAAAAGGTTGACAAACGCGGTCAGCCAGACTTCGGGCACGGCCGCACCCTGGGCAAAAGACCACTCATCGGGCAGGCGCAGCAGCATGGCGGCCGGCACAGCTACTTTTTCGGCATAACCACCGCCCGGCAGCAGGGCACAGACCCGGTCGCCCACGGCCCAATCGGTTACAATGTCGCCCACGGCCTCGATAACCCCGGCCATTTCCAGCCCCAGGATTTCGCTGGCTCCTGCTGGCGGTGGGTAGTTGCCCCTGGCCTGGGCTAAATCGGCGCGGTTAACGGCCGTCGCCTTCACCGCCACCAACACCTCATCCGGCCCATAGGTCACATCTTCTACCTCTTCCCAGACCAGCCGGGGATATTTTTCGCCATCATGCACCACAATTGCTTTCATTGGTTTACTCCGTATGGACGGATGACTAAAGACGGAGGACGGAAATAGGTATGGCCTCCGTCCCTCGTCCTCCGTCTTCGGTCACTTATTCTCCAAAACTGTGCCGTCGGCAATGACAACGGCCGTTTCCCCATCATTCACCAGTTCCACCACGCCCCGACAAACCACGTCCAGCCCAAAGACAAACGAGCCGGTCAGCGATAACCGCTCACACTCTAGCAGCGAGGGCACCCCGTGCGGAAAGTGATCGTCCAACTGGCCCACAAACTTGTAATGGGCATCGTCCAGCCGAATATCAATCGCCTCCAGCGTGCGTGCCGGATTAGGCACGACGTGAAAGTTGTCGGTCAGCAGATACAGGTCCGAGCGCACTCCCAGCAAATCCTCTGTCGTTTTAACCGGAGCAAAGCGGGTACGGGGCACGCGCAGCGCCTGCGACCCGGTAAAGACGCCGATGGCCGATCCCATCGCCGTTTCCAGTTGATAAACCGGTGTCGAGTCCGGGTCACGCGGGTCAACCGTCTTTTCATTGCGAATCATGGGCAAGTGAAGCTGGTTGTTTTGCTCGGCCAGCAGCTTTTGCAGCGCGGGCAAATTAAACCAGAGGTTGTTGGTATTAAAATATCGGTAGCGCGTAATGTCCTGAAAGGCGGTCTCATCTTCGGCCGGGCATTGGGCCGACTCGCGCAGAATGAGCTGGCCGTCGCGCCGCTGCGCCAGATGGCCTCCCTTGCGGTCCATGCGGGTGCGGTCGGCCACCTCCATCAGAAAAGGAGCCTCGCTTTCGGCAAAAAAGCCCAGAATACGCCGGTCAATGACGGCCCCCAAATTATCGGCGTTGGAGACAAACGCATATTCAAAACCGGCAGCAAGCAGCGCTTTCAGCGTATCGCTGGTGACGAGCGCGGTGTAGATGTCGCCATGCCCCGGCGGACACCATTCCAGTTCCGGATCGTCGGGCCATGTGGCCGATGTCAGATCAGACTGCACGACTTTGGGCGCTTTGTGCTGCAGGAAGCTGAGGGGCAGCCCGCGGGACAGGTCGCCATAACCGGCCAGCGCTGCCAGCGATTCGGCTTCGGTGTTGAAGCTGTTCATCAGCAGCAGGGGCACATCGTCTTGCAGCACTTGCCGGGCGATGATGTCGAGGAAGCTGAGGCCCTTTTTGACGGGCAGGAGGGCTTTGGCCTGTTCCAGCCCCATGCTGGTGCCTAGACCACCGTTGAGTTTGATAA
>SLGK01000145.1 GCA_007123775.1 Anaerolineae bacterium
CAGCCGGAACAACTGCTGGCCTGGGCGCAGATGGAAAGCGAGATGTTCCTGCGGGGGATCGCGGGTGGCCGTTTAGGGGGCATCCTGGGGCGGCTCTATGAAGTAGACACGGCCCTAACCGGGTTGGGCGACAGCCTGACCGCCAGTCGCAGCGACAGTCTGGCCACCTGGCATCTGGGCGAATACCTGGCCAGCGGTGGCGACCTGATGTGGTTCGCCGGCACGGTTAAGGCGGTGGCCAAACAGCACCTCAACCGGCTGGGTAATCGTATCGAGAAGCTGCGCCTGCCCATTCCCGGGGGCCGCTACTACATTTTCCCGGCGGCCGTGGGTGGGCGGCAGGTAGGACCGGGCGAGGTCGAACTGGACCCGGCCGGCGCCACTGCCTGGGTCAACGACCAGGATTGGCTGGATTACATTGTAGACGTGTTGGGCGGCTGTGACGGGGATGATGCGGTTTGGGTGTTGCCCTTTAGCGACCGCAGCGACAAGGGCCAGCACAAGCTGCTGCTGTGGCGCAGTCCTAACCAGTTGGGCGAGTACATCCTGCTGCAACCAACGGCTAACAGCCATACCATTAGTTGGGAAACGGCCTTCGGCCCGCTCACTTACCCCCAAATGGATAGTCGCCTGCTGCCGCCCCGTATTGATAGCGTCAACTATCAGTACGGTTCATTGGCGAAAACAGGCGACCACACGCGGGTAGACAGAGCATACACCATTTCTGCGCTGCGGCCAACTATCTTTCGCGCCTTTGCCAACCGGGGTCTGCTGGGCGGCTATGTCAACGTCATGATGATTTGCCAGGCGCTCTACGGCCGTTTACCCGACCAACTGCCGGCCACCCTCGAAGACGTCATTGATGGCAGCGTCAAGACCGGTCTGGACCTGACGCCGGTGCGCCGCTGGAACAAGATGGCCCTAAAGCGCATGGTCCAACACGGGCAGACCAACCCCAAACGGGCCGTGCCGCAGGCCCTGCTCGACCGGCTGCCCCCCTGGCTGCGAGAGCAGGCACAGGTGGCCGACCCGACCAGCAATCCCCACTGGCTGGATACGCTGGTAGCGGCCATCGAGAATCACAAAGCCGCTTATTGGGCCGACGTGGAGGCATTGGCCATGGAAGCCTGCCCGCCGCTGGAACTGTTTGAGCAAGGCCGGGAGTGGCTGGCGGTGGGCAAGGAACTGCGCCGCGTCTACAGCCAGGCCCTGCGCCAGGCCGCCCACAACCTCGAACAGTGTCCCCATCTAACCGACGACGAACGGCAAGAGGCGATCTTCGCCGCCGGCCGTCAGGCGAGTGTGCGCTATCTGGCTCAATGGGAGGGGCGGCAGGCCCACGTTCTTCTCGGCGCGGCCGCCTACCTCTACGTCCAGGGAGCAGACGCCAACGGACCGGTGCGGGACGGGCTGCTGTGGCAGTTGGGGCAGCCGCAGGCGGGCGGGACGGGGCGCGAGCAGGGCATCGCCCACCAGTTCATGGCCGCTTTGCGCCGGATTGGGCTACTGGGTGAGCCGACCTGGACCAGCGAAGGGCTGGTGGTTTACTACCACGACACGCCGCCGGTGCGGCCGGCCGGTGTCCCGGTCCGGCTTAACGGGGTATGGGCCAATCTGCTGGCAGTGCAGAACGGCCGTACCTACCAGCGCCTGAGCGACATCCCGGCCCATGAGCGGCAGCAGGCCAAAGCCCGCATTGCCGACTACGTGCAGAGCCGCTTCCGGGGCATGGTGTTGACCACCGAAGTAACCGACAGCAACCGGGTCGTCACCCGCACCGAGCATGGCAACCTGTTTGGCTACGTGCAGCGGGACCATGAACTCTACGCCATCCGCCATGATCAGTGGCGCATCGCCTGGGCGCACGCCATTGATGGTAACGTCCTGGCCATCCTCGAACCAGCGTAGGCCATAGGTTACAGACGCTCCATCCCTACAGAAACGGCCGTTTGCCGCCACTCCTCAGGCAGACGGCCGTTTTCTGACTTCTGGGGCAGCTATCAGAGTCAGGTCAGTGTTGAGCGCGGCTGGGACCAAAGGCGCTATCGCGCCGGATGATGTGAATTGTTTTATTAACCTGTTTGTTTCACAAAAGGAGACGAGACCATGTATCAGAAGATCATTTTGGCAGGCAATCTGGGCGGCGACCCAACGATGCAGTATATGCAGGACGGCACGGCCGTGACTAACTTCAGTATGGCCACCAACCGCAAATGGACCGACCGGCAGACGGGCGAGGTGAAGGAAGAAGTGACCTGGTTCCGCGTGTCGGTGTGGGGACCGCAGGCTGAGGCGGCCAACACCTACCTGAGCAAAGGCCGGCAGGTGATGGTTGAAGGGCGGCTGCGGCCTGACCCGCAGACTGGTGGCCCTCGCTTGTGGACGCGCCAGGATGGGACGGTGGGAGCGTCGTTTGAAGTGACGGCCAGCGAGATCAAATTCCTGGGCGGCAACGGTAATGGTAACGGCAGCAACGGCCAAAGCGCGGCCGCGCAGGAGGAGGACGACATCCCCTTCTGAAATAGGTAACTGAGGCAGCATCCTAACGTAAGCAAAGGCGCAGTCATCCCGTGTGGGGTGGCTGCGCCTTTTTTTATTTTCCCGACCCGGCAGCCAACAACACGCATCCCACCACACCCTAAGAAAGGAGGCCCGCCATGCCCCCCTACCGTGATCTAGCGCCCGATGACAGCCCCACTTCCCTACCCCGCACCGCCGCTCTGCCCCTGGACGAGCTACAACGACGTGCCGGCGGCCTGGCCCGCGAGTTGGGGCGGCAGTACCAGTTCGACCGCCGCCAGTGGCAGGTTCATTGGGAAGACATGAAACAGACGGCGCTGCTGGCCTTCCTCGAACACCGCGACCGGCCGCTGACCTTTGCCTACGCCTGCGCCCGCAACGCCCTCAAGACCTACGCCTGGGTTCACAGCTACGCCTGGGCCCACATAAGGGGACTCAACGGCGGCTGGAAGTCGCTGGCCGCCCGCCACTACACCCTGGTCGACACCACCGACAGCCTGGATACGGACGAAACAGGCGACGACAACCTGGCTTGGCGCCTGCCCGAAGGACGGCGGCGCGACCTGGTGCCCCGACCGGTCGAATGGGCCGTCCAGGGGCGCGAAGCCGATCCCCCAGCCGACACGGCCGACCTGTTCCGCCAACTGCTCACCATCCTGATAGGCAGCAGCAGCCAGCGCTGGTATCCGGAGCAGATGTACCGGGGCGCGCTCATCGTAGCCATGCGGCTGACCAACCATACCTGGGAAGACGTAGCGGCGGCCGTGGGCGACCTGGA
>SLGK01000234.1 GCA_007123775.1 Anaerolineae bacterium
TCTCCTAATTCTCTGTTAGCTTCAGTAAAATCAAGAGAGAGATGATAGTCCATTTTGCTTAATTTATCCGATGACCCCATTGCCAGGACCACCGCATGGGCTTAAGTTGACACTTATGGTCCCACAATTACTTCCCATTTTACTGGTCGATCTTTGCATAGTTTAGCTCAAATCGGCTGGGATGTGAAGTGTTATCACGTGTCGGGGAGGAGGTTGGGATGTGGGCCTTTTGGTTAGCGGATGATGACCGGTAGATAGAGGCCAAACCCCTGCCACTCTACGGCACCGATGTCACAGCCGTTGAATTTCGGCCGTTCTTGTCCCAGTTGATCCATACCAGACACGACTGATTCCAGGCACAGGTCGGTATCGGCGGCGTCAATAGCCGGGCTGCCCCATTTTAGCTGGTGGACGCTGGATATGGCCAACCCGAATTTGAGTGACTCCCTGCTGACCATTACGCATACGGCCGTGCAGTGGCAGCCGGATGCGGCCGAGGTAGACCACAGCCAACTGCTGACCGCATTGAGCCAGCGCCGGCTGCTGCTTCTGCTGGATAACCTGGAGCATCTGCCCGGCATTGCCGATTTGTTAGGCGATATATTAGCCGCTGCACCGGGCGTGCAAATCCTGGGCACTATCTATTGCCGCCGGTCCCAATATACAGGCTGCGCTGCGGACGCTGCGCCAGTTGGACAGCAAATCCTATCTGGCCAACGCCCTGCTGCAAGAGGGGCGTTGGCTGCTAGGGCAGGGAGCTGTTGAACTAGCCCATTTGGCCTTCGCGGAGGCTATCTCGCTGGCGGAGTCACTGGGGGATGAGGAGCTGTTGGCTAAGGCACGGGAGGGTTACACCAGGTCGGCCAGATCGCTCGGATAGCTGGCCGTGTAGGCAGGTATCATCAACTTGCGGTCTGAGGTAGCACAGCCGGCAACAACCGTTTTTTCACTCATAAGTTTCTTTAGAAAATGCCCCTTACCTTGTTAGCTTCGCGGATGTAATCAAGATGCGGCCACTGGCTCCGTTCATAAGGCAGATGAATTCTTTGCCCCAGCGGCCGCTTGAACTCTTCCAATCCCCCGGCCACACCAGCAGTAATCAATTCTTGCTCTTTTTCTCGATTGATTTGTATATTGAGCTTGTCGTCCAGATAAATCAATCCCCGATCAAAAGCTCGATGATAGGTTGGCGACAGGCAAAGACCGTTTGTTGTTTCATCAGTGCTACCTTCAATACCTACAGGTATGATGTGAGCTGCTTCAATCAAACGGAGCTGCATACGGGTAACAGCACAGCGGCGATCATATGCTGTGACAATTCGTTTGCGAAATGTGGAATCACGGGAATACCTGGCAACTTCCTGAACAATTCTGACCCTTTCTTCGGGCAACAACGCTAGTTTTTCTCGCGGTATGGGTTTTAACTCAGCCGCCTGTTGCAACAGTTCTGTTATGCCCGCTATAGCTCCCTCACGATGTAGGAGTGGCGCATTGATGCAGTAAATCAAAATTTGATCTGGCCGAATGCCGATGGCTATTTCGTCATTTGTTTTGCGGGCAAAAGACAAACCATTCTGCAAGGCTTCATGCAAGGCGGTTATCGGGATTTGAATGGAGGGGGAACGGGTAGAAAAAGTAAGATGCTTGTCTACATCAAAACCGGCAAAACAACCGGTCGTAGGTTCATATCCCAAGAGCAGAGTAGGGCCATGGGGATTGCGCTTTAAGGGCTGTTCAATACCGGTTAGCTGTATACGATACTCATTTATAGGTCGGGCACGACCACCACCATGTGTTAAAGTCCAGATGTAAATCCAGACATTTAATGTCATGTTTGCTTGCTGAACAATAAACTGGCGAGGGTTGCCTATATGGGAGGATACCAGGATAGCGCTGGCATCACTCTCTTCAAACGAATTGAGTATGGCCTGAACAATGGCTCTAGGGCTGGCAGCTGGCATGGCCT
The DNA here is from genome assembly GCA_007123775.1 of Anaerolineae bacterium. GTDB lineage: Bacteria > Chloroflexota > Anaerolineae > Promineifilales > Promineifilaceae > SLGK01. Next base: position 1,967 of record SLGK01000234.1, read on the forward strand.
AAATTCCATTTTAGTCTGATGAAGTGGCTTTTTCTGAAGTTAAATCTTTGTCAGCTTCAAATAAGCGCAGTTGCTTTCTGGTTACCTTTACTTTGTATGGTTTCTGTGACGTTTTTGATTTCTTGTTTTTAGACGGCCGTTTTTGTCCCCCATCCTCAGGTAGGACCTCGTCATCTTCCGTAGATGCTGACCACAAAGCCCAGGCGTTGTATATCTCATAAGAAGCTGGTGAATCGGTTGTTGTTTCGCCCAGGCTGGCCTGCGACTCAAAGCGGCCTTTGGCACCTTCTATGTACTCGTCTACAATTTCGCAGCAAAGCCAGCGACGGTCAAGCCGCTCAGCCACTTCGCCGGTAACGCAGCTGCCGCCGAACGGATCAAACACAAAATTCCCTTCGTCTGTCAGCATACGAATGAAATATTCCGGCAGCTTCGAGGGGAAACGGGCCGGATGGGGCTTAATGTTACGGTCACGACAATAACGCAAATAGTAGGAATTACTTTCCGTGTTGGGGATAGCCAGCAAGTTGGGGGGAATCGCCCCGCCGTTGTCTACCTGGAATTTATCACTTATATCATGGCCGCTAGGGCGCAATTTGGCCGAATAGCCATTTTCTAACAAGGCTTGCATGGAATCAGAATATGGCACCAATACACGCCGGTTGCTGGCTTTAGGCCAGGGCGTTTTGGAGAGCCAAAACACGCAGTTGACCGCGTCTTTGACGCGAATGCGACGCACGTTGACCCATTCGGCCGGTGTTGGTAATTTGGATGGATTCCACCAGTAAAACTCCTGTGCCAGGTAAAAACCCACCCTGCGGCAGAGCATAATCAACAACTCAAAATGGTAGAGACTGCGCGTGGGTTGGCCAGGGATCCAGGAACCACCAATGTCGATTACCAATGACCCGGTTGGCTTGAGAATGCGGTGGAATTGGTGGGCAAATTCCTCAAACCAGGCCACATATCTATGCTCCTCCACATTGCCGTAATCTTTTTTGCGCAGCAGGGCAAAAGGAGGACTGGTGAAAATCAGGTCAAGGGATTCGTCGGCCATCTGCTCACGCATGTAGGCTAACGAATCTTGCTGAATAATCTGGCCCAGGTCTGTCTCAAAAACTTTCATATCGTTGATAGTATACGTTTGTTGGCCTAAACGCAAGCACACGACAGAATGGGAATTCGAAGCAAAAGAAAAAGAGGAAATCAACCCCAATTAGACAATCTTCTTGCCCAGCCCCCCATACCTGACGATAGCATAAGGCAAACTCGCACAATGGAGGTGCCTTATGCAACA
>SLGK01000065.1 GCA_007123775.1 Anaerolineae bacterium
AAGGGACCGCCACCCACGCGGTAGAGATCATATTCCCCGACGACAGCCACCACCAATGGACCCGTGACGTATTGCTGCCTGAGGCACGAATAGAAACGGAGGAAACGGTCGCACAAATGGCTCGCCTATCCCAGGCCAGCGATCAACTGCGCTACGTTCGCGGTAACGCCGCCCTGCTCTACCACAATGGCCAGTTGAACCAGGCACAGACAATTGACTACATCCAAACCTACGCCCTGGCCACGCCCGAACGGGCCGCCAAAAGCTTCGGCTTCCTGAGCCATCCCCTCTTCCGTTCCTACATTTTCACCTACACCCAGGGCTACGATTTGATCGCGCAGGCCGCCAGCGACAAAACCACCCTCTTCCGCCGCCTGTTGACCGAACAGATTTTGCCCTCACAACTGCGCGACCAGACCTGACAGGTTGGCCATCTTCGATGACTGGAAACCTTTCAGGTCTCGCCATGCCAGATTTTCCCCGCTTTTCTCCGTGAAGCTCTGCGTGTTCTCCTTCGGCATTGCTCAGGACAGGCCTGCGTCACTCCGCGTAACTGCTTTTTTAAACCCTTCGCAAAGCGGCAATATTCTCAGCCACGCTGCCCGGCCCGCCAAAGACGGCACTGCCGGCTACCAGCACATCGGCCCCGGCCGCGATGATGGTGGCCGCGTTGTTCGGACCGACGCCGCCGTCCACGGAGATGAGCGCGTCGGGGTTCTGGATGTCACGTAGATGGCGTAACTGCCGAATGCGTTCGGTGCTGGCCGGAATGTAGGACTGGCCGCCAAAGCCGGGATTGACCGACATCACCAGCAGCAAATCCACGTCGGGCAGTATGGGGGAGAGGCTGCTGATGGGCGTGGCCGGATTGAGCGCAACACCGGCCTTAACGCCAAGCTCTTTGATGGCCTGCACCGTGCGGTGCAAATGGGGGCAGGTTTCCACGTGGACCGTCAGGTAATCGGCCCCGGCTTCGGCAAAGGCGTCCAGGTAATGCTCCGGCTCGACAATCATCAGATGTACATCCAGCGGCACGTCAAATTCCCGGCGTAGGGCAGCCACAATCAGCGGACCAATAGTGATGTTGGGCACAAAACGGCCGTCCATCACATCAACGTGAATCCAGTCAGCCCCGGCCGTGAGGGCTTCGTTGACGTGGGCCGCCAGCCGGTTGAAGTCGGCCGATAGAATGGAGGGAGCGAGCTTGTACATAATTATGAATTACGAATTATAGGCATGGTCCAAGTTAGCTTGACAATTCACTTACCGAGGACGGAGGACGAAAGACCGATGACCAGAGCAAATCCATCCTTCGTCTTCGGTCCTCCGTCAAAATTTGTAAAGTCAGCTGCCAGGGAGCAGTGAACCACGCTGTTTTTTATGAGATCAGCTCAAGGGCGGCCTGGGCTACGGCCGTTCCCGTCAGGCCCAATTCTTCGTAAATGCGCTGGTAGGGGGCCGATGCGCCAAAACGGTCGAGGGCCACGGCCGTACCGGTTCGGCCCAGATAACGCTCCCAGCCCAGCGAGACCCCCGCTTCCACAGCCACCCGTGCCGTGATCGCCTCCGGCAGCACCTGCGCCTGGTAGTCGGCTGGCTGAGCAGCAAACAGTTCCCAGGAAGGCATAGAAACCACGCGGGCGGCCACCGCTGCCTCGGCCAGATGCCGCTGCGCTTCCAGGGCAATGTGGACCTCAGAGCCGGTGGCCAGCAAGATAACCTGGGCATCAGCGGCGTCGCTCAGGACGTAAGCGCCACGCCGCAGGCCGTCGGCCGGGGCGTACTGCTGGCGGTCCAGCGTGGGCACGCCCTGGCGCGTCAGGACCAGCGCTGTGGGGCCGGTTTTGTTTGCCAATGCGGCCTGCCAGGCAACGGCCGTTTCATTCGCGTCGGCCGGCCGGATCATCGTCAGGTTGGGGATGGCACGCAGGCTCATCAAATGCTCGATGGGCTGGTGGGTGGGGCCATCTTCGCCCAGGCCGATGCTGTCATGGGTAAAGATGTAAATGACGGGCAGCTTCATCATCGCCGCCAGCCGAATGGAGGGACGCATGTAGTCGGAAAAGACGAGGAAGGTGCCGCCATACGGCCGTATCCCGCCGTGCAGCGCCATGCCGTTCATCATGCCCGCCATGCCATGTTCGCGCACGCCGTAATGGATGTAACGGCCGGAAAAATCAGCGGCCGTCAGGTGCGCTTTCCCCTTGAGCTTCGTCTGGTTGGAGCCGGTCAGGTCGCCCGACCCGCCCAACAGCGTAGGCACGTGGGGGGCAATGGCGTTGAGTACCTGGCCGGAAGCGGCCCGCGTGGCCGGTGACTTGCCCACTTCAAACTGGGGAATGTCCGCCTGCCAGCCGTCGGGCAGTTCGCCGCGCAGCGCCTGCTCAAAACGGGCCGCCAGATCGGGATGGGCATCCTGATAGGCCTGCCAGCGGTCCTGCCATTCCTCATAGGCGATGGCGTCGGCAGCCATGAGGCCATACGCTTCGTCCGGCACGTAAAATTTTTCCAGCGGCCAGTCGAGGTTCTGCTTGGTCAGCTCAATCTCTTCTTCGCCCAGCGGTTCGCCGTGGGCCGAGGCCGTATCCTGCTTGTTGGGGCTGCCGTAGCCGATGTGAGTGCGACAGACGATGAGCGACGGCCGTTCTGTCTCACTTTTGGCCGCTTCAATCGCCGCCATAATCGCCTGCGGATCATGGCCATCAATGCTGACCGTGTGCCAGCGATAGGACTGGTAACGGGCGGCCACATCCTCCGAAAAGCTGAGGTCGGTCGAGCCATCAATGGTGATGCGGTTATCATCGTAAAAGACAATCAGCTTGCCCAGCCCTAAATGGCCGGCCAACGAACTGACTTCGTGGGAAATGCCCTCCATCACGTCGCCGTCGCTGGCGATGACGTAGGTGTAATGGTCCACGATGGTGTGGCCGGGCCGGTTGAAGCGTTCGGCCAGCCAGCGTTCGGCCAGGGCCATGCCCACCGCGTTGCCCAGGCCCTGGCCCAAGGGACCGGTGGTTGTCTCCACGCCGGTGGTGATAAAGTTTTCGGGATGGCCGGGCGTTTTGCTTTTCCACTGACGGAAATTCTTGATTTCGGACAGGGGCAAATCGTAGCCGCTGAGGTGAAGCAGGCTGTAGACGAGCATTGAGGCGTGGCCGGCCGACAGGACAAAGCGGTCCCGGTCAAACCAGTCGGGCTGCTGCGGGTTGTGCTTCAGATAGCGCCGCCACAGCACCACGGCAATATCGGCCAGCCCCATCGG
>SLGK01000119.1 GCA_007123775.1 Anaerolineae bacterium
GACGGAAGACGAACAGGTTCCACTCGGTCCTCGGTCCTCCGTCCTCGGTCGTTTTCATTCACGACAACAGGCTGCGCTGCTGACTCACTTACCCCATACCCCGCCGCAAACAAACCACACAGCGCCTGGTTAAAGGCGGGCAGTTCACCCGTCTTGGGATGATTGGTCATGAGAGCCAGCACATCCTCCTTTTGGGCAAAAACGTCTTTGGCAAAGCCGCGCAGGGCACGCTTGGGACCAACCTCTACAAAGGTACGCACACCATACTCATAGAGCGTTTCCAATCCCTTGACCCACTGCACGGGGGAGGCAATCTGCTGCTGCAAAATGTCCTTGATGGCCTCAACCTCGGTGGGGTAAAAGTCGCCGGTCACGTTAGCCACCAGCGGCAGTTGGGGCGACGTAATCCGCAGCCGGTCTAGCACCTGGCGCAGCGGACGGCTCGCCGGGGCCACAATGCTGGTGTGGAAGGCGTGGCTGACGGGCAACAGCATACCCTGGTAGCCCTTTTCCTCAAACCGTTTGACCGCCTGCTGTACCGCCTCACTACTGCCGCCAAAGACACACTGGCTGTGGCTGTTGATGTTGGCCGGGACGACGTAGCCGTCAATTTCGGCCAGCGTAGCCTCGACTACATCATAGGGGGCCAGAACGGCGGCCATCATGCCGTTGTCGTCTACCTGGACCTTGCTCATTTCGCCGCCGCGCGCCGCAGCCGCTTCCAGCGCATCGGCGAAGGGCATGATGCCGGCCGCAATCAAGGCAGCGTATTCACCGAGCGAGTGGCCCATGACCACATCCGGCTCAAAACCGTAGCTTTGCAGCAGGCGTAAGATGGCCATGTCGAGCGTAAGCATGGCCGGTTGGGTGATGGCCGTCTGCATCAGGTCGAACTGGGCCTGACCCATCTTCTCGGAATCATTGGGGTCTACAAAGAGGTAGTCGGTTAAGGGTTTGCCCAGAATGGGCGTCATCACCCGGTCGGCTTCGTTAAATACCTCGGTCACAATGGGAGAAACGGCCGTTAACGCTCGCCCCATATTGACGTACTGGCTGCCCTGACCGGGGAACATGAAGGCGATTTTGCCCTCAACCGGGCCGCTGCCGCGGAAAATCCCTTGGGCCTGCATCGCCTGCCACGCCTGCGGCGTATCGGCCAGGGTGGCTAAGCCCATGACTTTACGTGCTTTTTGCAGCCGATCCAGCAGCTCGGCGTGGTCGCCAAAGTCGATAAATAGCCGCTCTTTTGCCTGCAAATCGGCCGTTGGCGGCAGGGCCAGCGGCGGCGTCCAGCCGTTCTCTACTCGCGCCAGGGCCGCGTCCAGCTTCTCCTTGAGATCGGCCGGGCTAGTCGCGCCCAGAGAGAAGATGCCACGGAACGGCCGTGTCGTCACGGCCGGTGTCTGGGGCGCAGCATTTGCCTCAACAGTGATCTGCTGGCGTTCCTGCTGCAAACGACCGGGGATATGCTCTTCCAAAACCAGGTGGAAATTGGTGCCGCCGAAGCCATAAGCACTGACGCCAGCCCGGCGGGGCGTACCGTTGCTCAACTGCCAGTCGCGGGCCTCGTGGACCAGATAGAAAGGGGTCTGCTCAAAGGGGATATTGGGATTTTGCCTGTCGGCGTTGAGCGTGGGCGGCAGCACCTTGTGGTGCAGGGCCATGATTGTTTTGAACAGTCCGGCCGCGCCTGCGCCCGCCTTCAAGTGACCAATATTGCTCTTGACCGAACCGAGACCGATGCTGTGCCGGGGCGCTGCGCCAAAGACCTCGTTCAGGCTCTCGACCTCGACCACGTCGCCCACGCGGGTGCTGGTGCCGTGGGCCTCGATAAGGCTGGCCGTGGCCGGGTCTAAACCAGCGGACTCCCAGGCGCGGCGCATGGCCAACTGCTGGCCAATGGGATTAGGGGCGGTAATGCCCTTGCCCTTGCCGTCGCTGGCCCCGGCCACACCGCGAATGACGGCGTAAATCTTGTCGCCGGCCTGCTCGGCGTCGGCCAGCCGCTTGAGCAAGAAGCAGGCCACGCCTTCGCCCATGACAAAGCCATCGGCCCCGTCGCCAAAGGGTCGAGTGCCGGTAGCGCTGAGGGCACCAATTTTGCAGAATTTGACGAAGATGCTGGCGCCCATGTTGCGGTCTACGCCGCCGGTTAGAACGGCGTCTACTTTGCCTTCCACCAGCAGTTGCACGGCCGCTTCCACAGCGGCGAAGCTGGAGGCGCAGGCGGCGTCGGTGATGTAGTTGGGGCCGCGCAAATTGAGGACGTTGGCAATGCGGCCGGAAACAACGTTGGGCAGTTCGCCGGGCATGGTGTCTTCGGTAATGGGCGGAATCTGGCGGTCAACGTTGGCGTGCCAATGGCTGAGAAGGCTTTCCTGCGCGGCGGCGGGCAGTTGGGCAAATTCAGGCGTCGCTTTGAGGGCCTGGGCGTATTCGGGGAAGGCAACGCGCTGAGTGGTGATGTAGTGTAATTCACCGCCCATGGCTGTACCCAGGATAACGGCCGTTCTGTCAGTGTTTAACGGCCGTTCGGGATAACCATAGTCGGCCAGTGTATCGGCGGCCACGGTCAGCGCCCATTGTTGCCCTTCATCCATGGCTGCGGCCACTTTGGGCGGCATCCGAAAGCGTTTCCAATCAAACTCAAAGCCGCGCACCCAGCCGCCGATCTTACTGTAAGTCTTGTCCGGCGCTTTGGGGTCGGGATCATAATAATCGGCAATTGACCAGCGTTCCGAGGGCGTTTCGCTAATGCTGTACCGTTTGTTCAAAATATTCTGCCAGAACGCATTCGCGTCCAGGGCATCGGGCATTATGGCTCCCACACCAACGATGGCAATGGCCTGGTCTAGGGGTGTTTTCATAGCTACCTTCCTCTTGTGGTTAGTGCGTATTGCGTAGTGCGTAGACTGGTTACGCACTACGCAATACGCACCACGTATCCTCTAACCCTTAAACGTCTCATTCAGTTTCTCTGCCGCAAAATCCATGTCGGCAATCAGGCCGGTTTGGGCCTGGTAGATGGCGGGTAAATTGAGGCTGTGAGCCAGATCGGGGTCGCTCTGGCCGGCGCCGATGGTCCAGCGCAGGCCGTCGGTGGCTACCTTCAGGGCGGCTTCACGGCCGTGGATGCGGCTGAGAGCCTGGCGGGTGGGTACGTCGAGCGGGATGGCGGCGGTTGGTTTTTGCACCACCCGTTCGGCAAAGAGAGCGGCCGTTTCCGCATAGGCCACCAGTTCGCCCAGACGGAACAGGACGTGCTGGTTGCGCGTCAGCCGATCCAGGCGACAGCGCTCCAAAATGACGGCCAGGGCGCGTAAAGCCAGGGCAGCAAAGTTAGCCCCATTCTCTGGCTCGGCGGCGTGAACGGCGTCCAGGCGGGCGGCCCACTCCTGATAATAGTCGCCGCGTGATTTCAGATGAAGCTGCCAGCGGTCACGAGCGATGGTCCATTCCATGATTTCGGACGTGCCTTCGTAAATGGTGGTGATACGCACGTCCCGCTTGATTTTCTCGACCATATACTCTTTGGTGTAGCCGTAGCCACCGAGGGCCTGGATGGCGTCTTCAGCCGCCTTGTTGCCCGCTTCGGTGGCCAGGTATTTAGCCACGGCCCCTTCCGTCTGCAGCCCCTCTTCGCCACTGTCCAGCCGTTCGGCCACCCACTCGATGTAGGTGCGGGCCGCTTCCAACCGGGCGGCGTTGGGGACGATTAGCTTGTGGGTGTAGCCTTGTTTCTGGCTGAGGGGCGCACCGGCCTGAATGCGCTCCTGGGAGTAGCGGATGGCGCGGCGCAGCGCTTCCCAGCCGGCCCCCAGGCCAAAAGCGCCCACCATCAGGCGGGTGTACCCAAAGACGGCCTGGGCCTGGGCCAGCCCTTTGCCCTCTTCCAGGCCGATCAGCCGGTCGGCGGGCACGTAGACATCTTCCAGGAAGAGCGCGGCCGTGTTGCTGGCGCGAATGCCGTGTTTGTCTTCCGGCTTGCCGTAGGAGAAGCCGTCGGTTTCCCGGTCTACTACAAACCAGGAGGGACCGCCGGGGGCCAGGGCCAGAATGGTGTAGAGGTCGGCCACGCCGCCGTTGCTGATCCATTGTTTTTGGCCGTTAATCTTATACCCCGTTACTGCGCCATTCTCCTGCAGCGGGTCAGCTTTGGTGGTCATGGCTGCCAGGTCGCTGCCCGCCTGCGGCTCGGTGGCCCCGTAGGCCATCAGTAGCGCTTCTTCAGCCACACGCCCCATCCAATATTCCTTTTGTGCCGGCGTACCGCCCACGCTGATGGGGTCGGTACCTAAGAAGGTAGCCAGAACGCCCGTAGCCACGCCCAGGTCAATAGCTGCCATCAGTTCAGAGACGCGATAAATGTCATACGCGCCGCCGCCCAGCCCATCGTACTCTTCGGGAATGAAGAGCAGGTGGAGTCCCAACTGCATGGGATCGTACAGCTCCTGTAGGACATCATGGGGAAACTCGTCGTTGTGGTCTAATTCGAGCAAGTAATCGGGGGTTAACTTGCGCGTGGCATACTTCTTGATAGTGTCCAGAATCATATCTCTGGTTTCATTATCTAATCCGGCCATTATTCTCTCCTTGTAAATAGGACGGAGGACGAAAGACCGAAGACGGAAGGGTACGGTCCGTCGTCCGTCGTTGGTCGTTCGTCATTTTCACCTGTATGTACGCCAGCCGTTGGTGGTAACACCGGCGGTCATGCCGCTGGCAGCGATTCTATTGTCTTGGGTTTGGAGCAGCGGGTGGTTCTGTCGTTAGCGACGGTGAAGCCTTTCTCCTCAAAATACCCTCTGTGGCGTGTGACTTGTGATTTTTTTCACACGATTGCTTTTATTGTAAACAACGGCCGTCATAGTCGAGAGTGTCAAATGTAATACGATATGTCGGAAAAGAGCATAATGCAGTGTGTCATTTTGACACAATTGGTACATATGAAACAAAAAAGCCCCCTGACGGGGGCCTTTTGCTGTCTATAGGATAGACAAGTCGGACAATGTGAAACTCAGGGGGAGGCATTATCCTCTGCTTGGTTGCTTGTTCCAGTCGCGTTTCTCTCGTGCCAGTTTGGGGGGAGGGGGGGTCCCTGAGCTTTTTTGCGAACCAAGCATAAACAAAGTCTATCACACTTCCTGGTAATTGTAAAGTAAACGACACTAATTTTGTAAAACGCTAGACAGTTTAGCCTACTGACTTTGTGAGCGAATTAGCAAGATAGGCACGTGCGCCTGACGCAGCACTTTGTCGGCCACACTGCCAAAAACCCAACGACTCAGGCCGCCGCGACCATGGGTACTCATGACAATCGCATCTACTTCTTCGCTGGCTGCTGTATCCAAAATGATCTGGGCTATGGAATTTCCCATGGTAACACGACGCTGAACGAACTGTACATCATGGCGCAGTGACCTTTGTTGCTCACGCAAATATGCTTCGGCTTCTTGCAGGTTGTATTGCGAAAGCGTGGACAACACTTCTGTCATGGCCGAGCCGACAGTGCTGGTTGTCACGTCGGGAGGACGTACAACTCTCAGCAGCGTAACGGTACTGCCAAACTTTGCCGCCAACGCCCGCACTGACGGCAGCGCGGCTTCGGCCAATTGCGATCCATCAAGTGGAACCAACAGATGAGCGAACATAACTTGCCCTCCCGTCGCTGATGTTAGCCAAACGTCACGCCGGTATCACCATTGTCACCTTCATACCATTCGATTTCAACCTCTAGCGTGCGTTTTTCACGTCCTTTCTTATCCTCGGTCTCTACCTTTAGCTCCAGGACCAGGTTGTGGGGCAGATTGACGGTGACCGAATCATCCCCCTGCTGGAAAGTCACTTCGCCCTTCTCTACGCGATCAGCCAGTCCGCGTAAAAAGCCAACCACTTCTGGTCGCGTTTTGTGTTCTTCACTACGAAACAGTACGGTTTCACGTCCCATTTTATCCTCCACTGGTATAAACGGTTGTGTCGCTGAGTCCACTGAAAAAGCCAGCCCAGAGGCACAGAGTTGCCGGAGTGATTTTTTCTCTACCCCTCCACACCTCTGCGTTTATTGAGTTAAGTCACCGGTTGATCACGATAAGAGGTGCTGAGGCGGGCGCATTATGAATTTGGCGCAAGCAGCGCCGCGCAACACCTTTTCTGTGACACTACCATAGAGCCAACGTTTCAAGCCGGTACGGCCGTGTGTGGCCATTACGACCAGGTCCATCTCGTTATCTTCGATGAACTGGATTATGCGACGCGCCGGCGGACCATCAATAACGGCCGTTTCCAGCGGCTCATCTAGCATTACCTCATACCGGGTCTTCAGATAATCCAGATAAGCCTCGGCAGCATAATAGACACTATCTTGTAGCCGCATTCCGAGACCTTTTTCGACTGTGTCCAGGCGGTCTACCTCTTGCGGGCTGACATAATCCTGACCGCTCTGCACTTGCAGCAGCGTGGCGTCGGCCGCCAGGGCCTGGGCCAAAACCAAACCAGGCTCCAGCGCGGCTTCAGAGGCAGCCGAACCGTCAAGCGTAATCAAAATCCGTTCGATGGGTTTGTCATTCCGCACGACGAATACCGGGCAGTGAGCCTGCTGCAACACCTTTTCAGTCACGCTGCCCATCATCCAGCGTGACAGGCCGGAACGGCCGTGGGTGGCCATGACGATCAAATCGACCGTCTCAGCGAAAGCCCGGTCTACAATAACGCTGGCCTCATCCCCGTCGACAACCTCAATGTGTACAATCAGTTCATCATCGAGCCGTTTGTCACGCAGATGTTCCAGGTACTCTCTAAGCGCATATCGGGAATCTTCCAGCGATTGCTCCGGCAGCAACGTTGCATAACCACTGTACTCCGGCATCACCATGACGTGCTTCATGATAGGTACGCTTAACAAAATAAGCTCAGCCTGACTCGCACGGGCCAGCGCGACCGCAGGTGCTAAGGCATTCTCAGACAATTTTGACCCATCCAATGGCACCATTATTCTCTTGAACAGCTTTTCTGCGGTTAACATATGGATCACCTTCCTTCTATTAAATTTAAATTACTACTGGCAATGACCAGTGCCCTGCCTCTGAGGGTTGCACCTCAGACCAGGGCCAATTGATACAGTTTTCCCTGCACATAGTATGTCCGATTAAGGTGACGTATGTCAATGACAAAGGGCATTTTGTGGGCTGCTAAAAGTCATCAGACAACAACATGACGGCCGTGCCCACAAAGCAAAAGAACTGGCAGGTTCACGGTTGGGGTAAACCCGCCAGTTTTTTTGACGGTTTTAGCAAACGGCCGTTTGGCCCTGGGTGATTGTGCAAAAACAGGTTCCGCCCAAACCTGCGCGGTCTGCGAGACCTCCCAGGTTTTGGACAGGAGACAACGTGCGCCTGCGGCGCACCAACAAACGAATGAAAACGGAGCGCTGGCTTCCTAGCCGGCCCGGTGCCAGCAGGGATGCTGGCGCTCCATTCACAAAGGACAATGTTGCGAAACTACAGGGTAATCTCTGCCTTGATCAGGTTATCATCCCGATGAAAAGTGAAGCCCAGGTTTTTGCAAATGCGACGCATTCCCATATTTTCATCGAGCATATACGCGTTGACCGTCTGCAAACCTTCGTCACGGCCGATGTCGAGCAGCCGGGTGAGCAAAGCTGTGCCCAGACCTTGCCCCTGATAATCATCTCTTATCAACAGGGCAAACTCCCCTTCGGGCACACCTACCTCTTTGCTCAAGCGGCCCACGCCAATAATCTCCATGACGTCGGTGTCGGGATTCGGCCGTTCGGCCACCAAAGCCATCGTGCGGTCATAATCAACGAAGCAGATGCGGGTCAGTCGCTCATGCTCTACCCGCTGGCTCAGGTTAAAGGCGCGGAAGTAGCGCAGATAGACGCTTTCTTCGGACAGGCTTTCGTGGAAAGCAACCAGTTTCGGCTCATCTTCGGGGCGAATGGGGCGGATGGTGTATTCCTGCCCGTCATTGCTGGTGTATTGATCGATGTATTGGCTGGGATACGGCCGTATTGCCAGCTTCGGTAGATCAGCTTCCGTCACCTCCGGCTCGTACAGCACCACCCGCGCATCCAGCGCAATCAGGTCCTCAGACGACGCAAAGAGCGGGTTGATGTCAATCTCCTTGACCCAGCGCTGTTCCACCACTAGTTGGCTAAAGCGTACCATCAGCTCTTCCAAGCCCGCCAGATCGACCGGATCGCGGCCGCGGACCCCTTTTAGGGCGGTATGGATCTTGGTCCGCTCCATCATGCGCCGGGCCAGCGTGGTGGTTAAGGGCGGCAGCCCCAGCGCTCGATCCTTAAATACCTCAACGAGCGTGCCGCCCGTGCCAAAGAGCAGTACCGGTCCAAACTGCGGGTCAGGGCTTGAGCCAATGATTAGCTCATACCCATCCTTCAAATTGAGCATCGGCTGCACCGTCACGCCCAGGAAGTCGTCGGCGCTGAACTTGCTGCTGACCGCTTTTTCCATGTCGATAAACGCCTGCCGCACTTCGTCGGCGTAAAGCAAGTCGAGGCGCACACCACCCACGTCTGTTTTGTGGGTAATGGTTTCTGAATTGAGTTTGAGAACTACCGGGTAGCCAATCTCTTCGGCTACGGCCACCGCTTCCTCGGCGCTGGTGGCTAAACGGGTTTCCACAGTAGGGATACCGTAAGCGGCTAATACCCGTTTCGATTCGTATTCGGTAAGAATGGTACGCCCAGTCTGGCGCACCTTGTCGAAAAGGGTTGACACTTCATCATGCTGGCTAATGATTTCGGCCGTTTCCAGCGGCATATGGGGTGTTTCGTACAGGCTTTCCAGCCGCCGATTGTAGCGCCACATATAGTTAAACACACGAGCGGCCGTATCGGGGAAGGGGAAGGTAGGGATATTGGCCTGGTTGAGAATCATCTCCCCGGCGGCCACGTCAGCCCCACCCATCCAACTGGCCAGGATCGGTTTGTTCGGCCGTTCGCCCGGCGGCTTGCTGTACAACTTCTTCAAATCTTGCGCCGTTTGCGTTGGTTCAGTCATGGCCTGCGGCGTCAGAATGACCAACATGCCGTCGTTGTGGGGATCGTGAGCCACCCGCTCCAGCGTCTTGACGTAGCGCTTGGCGTCAGCGTCACCCAAAATATCGATAGGGTTGTTGCGGCTCCAATGCTCAGGCAAAAAGGCATCCAGATCAGCCATCATCTCCTCGGAAATCTCGGCCAGCTCGCCACCACTAGTGATGAGCGCATCTGTCACCAGCACGCCAGGCCCACCGGCGTTAGTCACAATCATCAGGCGTGGCCCCTGCGGGCGCGGCTGCTTGGATAGCACTTCGGCCATGTTAAACAGGTCGTCTATCGTATCCACACGCAGCACACCCACGCGGCGGAAGGCGGCCGCCAGCACTTCGTCACTGCCGGTCAACGAGCCAGTGTGCGAGGCAGCGGCGGCAGCGGCCGCTTCAGTCCGGCCTGGCTTGATGACGATGATCGGTTTGGTCAGGGCCACCTCACGCGCCGCCGAGAGGAACGAACGGGCGTCGCCAATAGATTCCATGTAAATGACAATGCTCTTGGTACGCGGATCGTCGCCCAGGTAGTAGATCAGGTCACCCCAGCCCACGTCGAGCATAGAGCCAATAGAAACGAACGCGCTAAAACCGACGTTCTCGCGGAAGCTCCAATCGAGAATGGAGGTGCAGAGGGCGCCGCTCTGGCTGATGAAGCCGACAGTGCCGGGGCGGGCCATGGCGCTGGCAAAAGTCGCGTTGAGGCCACCGATGGGATTCATTACGCCCAGGCAGTTGGGGCCAATGATACGCATACCGCCCCGGCGGGCTTCTTCCAGAATCTCATGCTCCAGGGCCATTCCTTCCGGTCCAATCTCTTTGAAACCGGCCGAGATGATAATGGCCCCTTTGACCCCGGCCGCGACACACTCACGCACAATGCCAGGCACCGTCTGGGCCGGGGTGACAATAACGGCCAGGTCAATTTTCTCGGGAATGGCTTCGATAGAAGCATAGGCCTTGATGCCCAGGATGCTGGGCCGTTTGGGGTTAACGGGAAAAATGGTACCGCCAAACGAGTTGGTCATCAAGTTCCAGATAATGGTACGGCCGACGCTGCCTTCGCGCTCAGTTGCCCCAATGACGGCAACGGTTTTAGGATTAAAGATTACGTCGAGTGGATTCTTATCATAGCCCAATACATCATGGGCGGTGCTGCTGCGGATGTCTGCCATAGGTAATAGCTCCTTTATATCAACTTAGATGGTGCGTAAGGAGTAAAACGTAAAACGTAAGAAGTCGGATGTGCCGGGGATTTTACGTTTTACGCATTACGCTTTACTCATCACAGGGCATTCAAAACCCGCATTCGCTGGCGGGCGGTAATTCGTTCGTGGTTTTCGAGAATAGCCAGCAGGTGGCTCAGGCTGATGACGGCGTGAAGCTGGTAACCGAGGTCGGCTAAGTTGGCTGTACCCCCCTGCTCTCGGTCAATCAGCACAACAGCATCTTTTACGTGCAGTCCGGCCGGCTTGAGAGAAGCGATGGCGCTCAGAATGGAATCGCCAGAAGTCACCAGATCATCCAGGACAACGGCCGTTTGCCCCACCTGCCATACGCCTTCAATCGACTTGCCGGTGCCGTAGCTCTTGGCCGTCTTGCGCGGGTAGATGAGGGGGATTTCCATGTCTAGGGAAACGGCCGTGCCGATGGGCAGTCCGGCCAATGGTGCCGCGGCCAACAAATCAAAGGTCAACCGCTGCAACACCGTGCGGTAAGCGGCCGCAGCCTGCTTCAACACACGCGGGTAAGAGGCCAACAGGCGCAGATCGAGATAGATGGGCGATTTCTTACCGCTGTGGAGCGTAAATTTTCCCAGCTTGACAGCCTCAATATCAAACAAGGCCAGGGCTAACAGTTCGAGAGAAATTTGTTGTTCGTCCATGCCACTATCATGACACAAAGTAGGACGTTCATCAAGGGTAAAAGTCGCTTATCATCTACTATCTGACAAAGAAATACAGGACAAAAATCATGAGGTACAGTTCTTTTTTATGTTACACTATCTCCATGAGCAAATCCAACCGCTTAAAAAACCTTCTCAATTTGTCAAGTGCCTGGGTTTACAATGCCGTACTATCTGTACCGGTGCGCGTCAAGATTACCGGCATTGTCATGCTACCCGTCATTATTTTGGGATTGTCTCTCAATTACTGGGTTACCACCGGCCTTTCCGATTGGCTTTCTTACATTTTAACCGACGTGCGCGTGGATGCCGCCATGCGGGCTGGCGGTCGGAGTGTAACGTTGGTCACTTTTTTGGCCGCCGCCAGCTCAATCATTTTGGCCTACGTATTAACTTTTATTTTGACCCGGCCCCTATTGGCGCTGCGCCGTATGGCCCAACAGGTAGCCGCTGGTCATCTGGACGTGCGTGCGCCCGTCTGGTCCAATGACGAGATTGGCGAAGTAGCCACCGCTATCAATACTATGACCGACCATCTGGTAAATACTCAGGAAAATCTGGCCCGTACCAATCGCCACCTGGAAGCTGTCAACCAGATTATTATGGCCGCCGACCAGGAAGCGGAAATACATGACGTACTGTATCTGATTCTGGAGAGGATTGTAGGCGTCATGGGGCTTAAGACGGCCTGGGTCTATCTGCGTGACCCCGAACAAGGCGTTTTTCATCTGGCGAGTTGGTATGACGTGCCGGAAGAGTTGCAAGCAATATTGTTAGCCCAAACGGATGGATTGTGCCAATGCCAGCAAGATGTTGCCCAGAACCAATTGCAGCCGAAAGCGACCAGAATGCGCTGCTCCTTTTTGGATGTATGGATGCCGCCTGAACTACAACTTCCCCGCACGCACATCACCCTGCCTATTGAGGCCAGTGGTGAATATTTTGGCGTGATCAATCTACTATGCGAAGAGGACAAGCGTCTCTCGGCCGATGATTTGGAGTTGCTCAGCGGTATCGGTGCCCAGATTTCTGAAATTGTGGCCAATGCCTGGCTGCGACTCAAGCTGGCTGAAAAGGAGATGGCGCGGCAGGC
>SLGK01000032.1 GCA_007123775.1 Anaerolineae bacterium
AGACAACGGTTTCTTCTGGCAACCGCCTATCACTTGTTAAAGAACGATTCAATTATAGTATAAACAGTAATTATGTTCTACACCATAGATTTGCTTATAATTCAATTTTTTACTATTCATTCAAGCAGCTTTAACCATACCATGATTTGAATAATTCGATGGGTGCTGGCCAATCTACACCCCCACAACCTGCCCATGCGGACCGCCACCATCTGGACACTGGGGTATGCCCACCAGTTGCAAGGCAGTCGGGCGGTCGGTTGAGCGGCGGCCGCCCGACGCAGGGTTCAGAGACCGTCCTGAGCGCTGCCAAATCTAGAATTACCGGTAGTAAACTGATTGCCAAACCGCAGGAAACGGGTAAGATTCAGGGTGGTGTGTGAACCGTGGCCGACAGCCATGCTCCTGGCCGCATGGCCTGGAGGTGGCACCCGGTGTGGGGCAAATCGGCCGAAAATACCCCCAAACCTGCCGGCAGCAGATCAGTCATCGCAGCTGTTGCTGGCTCCTGACACTCTCTCGCTGAGACAAGGAACCCTGCCATGCCTAAGGAACCCCCCTTCAAAACCACGACAATGACTGTGTTGATGACCCCCGACATGGCCAACTTCTCCGGCCATGTTCACGGCGGAGCGATTTTGCGCCTCCTCGATCAGGTTGCGTATGCTTGCGCCGCACGCTACTCTGGTTGCTATGTGGTTACGGTTTCGGTAGACCAGGTCACTTTTCGCAAACCGGTTTTTGTCGGTGAGTTGGTGACGTTTCGATCATCGGTTAACTATACGGGCACAACCTCGATGGAGATTGGTGTCCGTGTGGAGGCCGAAGACGTTCGTGAGCGCACCTCCCGCCACGTGATTACCTGCTATTTCACGATGGTGGCGGTGGACGAGGCGGGCAAACCGGTGCCGGTAGAGCCGGTCCGGATTGTCACCCCCGTCGAAAAGCGGCGTTGGGCTGCCGCACAGTTGCGCCGTGAGTTTCGCCGGGAGGTGGAGCGGCGCAACCTTGAAATCCGCCACCATCCGGAAGACCTGATTGGGGGAGAATCGGTCGATCCAGACTGATCGTTGTTTCTGAATCAGTTCCTTGGGTATGCAATCCAGAATTCTGATAACGGTACAACTATTTCTGTACGGTCCCGTAATGTCCGGCAAGCAACAGAATCATGATTCAGGGCTGTCTTGGCTTTCAGTCTTGCTTCTGTAAGGAAAAACCTGATTCGCAACCGGGCCACCTCCGTCAAGTACGGCCGTTACTGGCGGGCAACGGGTTATCTGCGGTCTGGCCCCCGGCAGCCGTGAGGATTTACTGGCCGTCAAAATGCTGCTTGAAGCGGGTAAAATCCGGCCGATCATTGACAAACGCTTCCCGCTGGCCGAAACGGCCGCGGCCCATCGCTACCTGGAAACAGCCGGCAAGAAGGGGCCTGTGGCTATCCTCATCTAGGCTAGTTGCTGCCAGCCGCCCAATGCTTGTTCCAGCACCTGTCCCACCGCCAGCGCCACATCGTCTCGCCAGGGGCGGGCAACGATCTGCACACCGATAGGCATGCCATCAGGCGATGTACCCGCACGCAGCGATAGACAGGGCCAGCCGGTCAGGCTGTAGGGCAACGTGTAAGGAATGCCGCCTTCATCTTCCCCATGTGGTACGGCCGGCCGTTCAGCTACCGGCGTCAAGATCACATCATAGTCGGCCATAAACTGAATCAGCGAGCGACGGAAACGATCCCAGGTGAACAGATGGCGTTCCACGGCCTCGCTCGTCAGGCTGAATTCACCATCGGGAACCCAGGTGTCGGCAGAAGCCGATTCTGGTCGCTGCCAGTAATCGCGGCTGATGGCGTAGGCCTCTTCGATGCGGGGTGGCAGCGCTGCCTCTACACGCGCACAGACGTTAGCCAGAACCTGGGCGGCGTGGCGGCAGGTGGCGTCTGTTGCCGGCGTCGGTTTGGCAGTGGGATGATGGGTATAAAAAGCGACCCGTAATTGGGTCACGTCTACCTCACGCCAATTGGCCAACGGCATGGGAATCACGCTGGCATCGCGCCAGTCCGGCCCGGAAATGATGGGCAGCACCAGGGCCAAATCCTCGACGTAGCGGGCCATGGGGCCGATGGTGGTGCGCGGATCGTTGACGGCGCTGATGAAGGGAAAGTGACCCGTCAGCGGCACGCGACCTGTGGTTGGCTTGAGACCGGCAATGCCGCAGGCGTGGGCTGGCTGGCGAATGCTGCCGCCGGAATCTGAACCGAGGCCAAACGGTGAGCCACCGGCGGCAATGATGGCTGCCTCGCCGCTGCTGCTGCCGGTGGGACTATAGGCCAGATTGTAGGGGTTGTTGGTACGGCCGTATACCTCATTGTCTATTATCACATTGGTCTTGCCCAGCAAGATGGCACCTGCCTGGCGCAGCCGGGCCACTGCCGTCGCATCTTCCTGGGGGCGGCGGTTGGCAAAGTTGGGATCGCCGCCGGTGCAGGGAAAATCGGCCGTATCAATCCAATCTTTCACGGTAAAGGGAACGCCATGCAGCGGGCCAACCGGTTGTTCATACGCCAGCGCGTAATCGGCTGCCCGTGCCGCGGCCAGCGCTTGGTCGGCGGCTAACTGAACCACAGCGTTGAGTTTTGGGTTGACCGCTTCAATACGCTTGAGACAGGCCTGCACCACTTCTTCGGCCGTAATCTCCCCCTCTCGAATTTGCCGGGCGAGCGTTGTGGCCGAACGATAATAGATTTGGTTTTGGTTTGACAATACCTGCCTCCTTATGGCTTACTGACTGTCTGGTGCCGGTTGGGTCAGGCAAAACAAACGCGCTTCGCTACGCTGTTGGCATGCTGGTCGCATCGACCCACAAATGCTACACGTATCTGTCTCGTTTTGCCAGTGCCGAAATAGCTATTTCCCTCAGTTCACCTTATAATGACGCATATGGACATCTGGAAATTTTTCGACATCACCCACCGGGATCATTTGCTCTGCAATCCGCTCAACCCGGACAAAACAAACGAGATGATTGCGCTGTTGCAACTGCCGCCGGACGCCCACGTGCTGGAACTGGCTGCTGGTAAGGGGGAGTTTCTGGTGCGGCTGGTGGAACAGTATGGCGTTTCGGCCGTGGCCGTAGACATCTCTCCCTACTGCATTCGTGACATGAGGCAGAAGATAAGCCAGCGAGTGCCTGATGCGGCCATAGAACTTCTGGAGATGAGCGGGGCCGACTACCGACCCCAGCCCGGCGAACAATTTGACCTGGCCGTCTGTTTGGGCGCCAGTTGGATTTTTGACGGGCATCACGGCACGTTAGCGGCTCTGCGACGGATGGTCAAGCCGGGCGGTCTTATTCTGGTGGGCGAACCGTTTTGGAAAAGGGAACCAGACCCGGCTTATCTGGCAGATGCCGATTTCCAACTGGACACATTCGGCCGTCACGTTGACAACGTTACCGTCGGTGAAGCGCTGGGGCTAAGCCTGCTCCACGCCCTGGTCAGCAGCGAGGATGATTGGGACCGGTATGAGGGGCTGCAATGGCAGGCCGCCATCCGCTATGGTCGGGAACAGCCCGATGATCCCGATCTACCCGACCTGCAACAGCGGGTGCAGGCGCAGAAGATGGCCTATTTACGCTGGGGGCGGGACACGCTCGGCTGGGCACTGTACCTGTTTCAGGCTTGAGGCATCATGGAACAGAAAATCAGAGACAGGTACAACGACGAGATATTGCACCAGGCCCGGCAGCGCTACGGCATTGCCGCTGCCGATATTCACCTGCTGGACGGTTTTGAGAGCTTCATCTATGCCTTTACCAAAGGGGGTGAAGACTATATCCTGCGTATTGGCCACAGCCTGCGGCGCTCGCCCGACCTGATTCGGGGCGAGGTGGATTGGATCAACTACCTGGCGGCGGGCGGTGCGGGCGTGGCTCAGGCCATTCTGTCTGACGACGCCAACCTGGTGGAGCTAATCGACGACGGACTGGGCGGGCAGTTTCTGGCAACCGCTTTCGTACGTGCCCTTGGCGGTTCGGTGGACGAGATGGGAGGCTGGAACGAGGCGTTGATAACCAACTACGGCCGTTTACTGGGCCGTATCCACGCGTTGAGCAAACAATACCAACCGGCTAACCTGGCCTGGCAGCGCCCCCAGTGGGATGACCCGATCAACAATGACATATACGCAGCACTGGCCCAGGCGGAGAGTGTTGTGGCGCAGCGGTACCAGGCTGTGTTTGCTTACCTGCGGACTCTGCCCCGTGACGCCGACAGCTATGGCATGATCCATCAGGACGCCCACGCCGGTAACTTTTTTGTGGATGAAAACGGCCGTATCACCCTGTTCGACTTTGACGACTGCGTTTATGGCCACTTTGCCTATGACCTGGCTATGGTGCTGTTTTATGCCGTCACCAACCGGGACGATGCCGAGGCGTTCGGTCGTTTCTTCTGGCCACTCTTCTGGCGCGGTTACCGGCAGGAAAACCATCTGGACGAGCGCTGGCTGGCCGAGATTCCTTACTTCATGAAGCTGCGCGAGATTGATTTATACGCCGTCATCTTGCGCGACGTGCCGCCGGCCGAAATTGAAGGCCACCCGTGGACGGCCCGGTTTATGCGCGGCCGGCGGCAGCGCATTGAAAACGACGTGCCCTGCCTGGACATGCCCCTCACGGAGTCCACATGAAAGAGTTGACACCGGCGCAGTACGATAGCGTACGGCCGTTGTTTACCTCCCTCACCCATTACCTGACGCCAGAGGCTATCTTCGCCGGGCTGACGCCGGGCCGGGTCTTTGCCGATGCTCCGAACGCGCCGCAAACGGCCGTTGCCTGGTATGGCCACCGCGCCTTTGTGGTGGGTCGGGCCGATGAACCGACGCAGCAGCAGATGGCTGATTGGTGGCGCGATGTGGTACTACTCGAAAGGGCGAAATCCGGCCTGGGCGGGCTGGTTTTGCACGTAGATACGACCTGGGCTCAATACATAACGGCCGTATGCACGCCCCCAACGCCACAGGTCTATACCCGACGCGCCTACCGCCTGGATGCCCGCGGCGCCAGTTGGGCGGTAGACTTCCCCGCTGACTTTAGGCTGCGGTCGGTTGCGGCCGATCTGTTGGCCGACGAGCGCGTTCAGAACAAGGCTTATCTGACCGAGGAAATGGTGTCGGAACGGCCGTCTACTGAGGATTTTCTGGCCAAGAGCTTCGGCGTCTGCCTGCTGCACGAGCAGGAGATTGTTGGCTGGTGTCTGTCGGAGTACAACTGCGGCCCTCGCTGTGAAATCGGCATTGCCGTAGCCGAACCGTTCCGGCGACGAGGCCTGGCTACCCTGATGGCGCGGGCGTTTATAGACCAGGCGCTGACGCAGGGCGTCTACGACATCGGCTGGATTTGCTGGGCCGGTAATCGGCCGTCGGTGGCCACGGCCGAAAAGCTGGGCTTTACCCTGGCCGATGAGCGCGACGTATTTGTGGCATAGGTATCACGCACAGGCAGGGCAACGACAGCGGACTGCTATTTTCCCTACTCCTGCCAAACCAACATAAACCAAAGCATCTAAACTGCTGCCCGAATTGCCGGGCATCTGACCTGCCTTTCCTCGTACCCAAGCGCGTCACCTACTGTCACGTACTGTCCCAACCCATCACTTTTCACGCATCCTTCACGGCCGTTCCACCCCCAATTACGCCGCCCCATGCTACAATGCCCACTCGAACATCTGTTCTTTGTCTGACCCGCCCCACCCTTTGGTGGCCACCCGTTTGGTGGCCACCCGCTTGGTGGCCAAATTGATGGAAACCAGTATCTATGACCAACGACGACAAACGAGAGCGCCTGGAAATGACCATCCAGGCGATTCAGGCCCGCTACGGCCACCTCTCTCTGCGACCGCTTTCACCCCAGACGCAGCCCATTCCCCACCTGCCCACCGGCTTCCCTCAACTGGACGAGGCACTGGGCAGTGGCGGTTTGCCTTGTGGTCAGGTGAGCGAACTGGTCAGCCTGCCCACGGCCGGGGCCACCACCATCGCCCTGACCCTGATCGCCCAGGCCCAGGCCAAAGGACCGGTGGTCTACCTGGACGTTGACCAGAGCTTTGACCCGGTCACGGCCGCCGGGCTGGGCGTGGACGTAGAGACGCTGCTTCTGGTCGAACCCCACTCTTGGCGCGACGCCTGCGCCATCATGCGTGATTTTGTTCTGGCAGGGGGCAGCAGTCTGCTGTTGTTTGACACCCCGGCCCACCTGCTCTGGCAGCCAGCATACGGCCGTCGCCTGACCCAAACACTCGACCGCCTCATCCTGCCTCTGGGCAAAACGGAAAGCGTCCTGCTCTTTCTCGTTAGCTTACTGCCCCACGAGCGTATGTCGGCCCACGAGCGTATGCCGGCCCACGAGCGTACTCCGGCCCACGAGCCTATCCGGGCCCACGACGCCCGGCCGGACCAACCAGCGCCCAACCAGGCGATTCATCCTGCTCTGGCCCATTATGCGGCCGTGCGCCTGATCGTCTACCGCACCCGCTGGCGCTACGGCCGGCGGGACGTGGGCGGCTATGAGGCCAAAGTCTACATCGCCAAGAACAAGCTGGCGGCCGCCCAGGGTCCGGTCAACCTGACCTTGACCTTGCCCGGTAATAGTCTTTGAATCTATCGTTCAATAAACCTGACCGAGGACGGAAGACGGCGGACGGAGTCGTAGAGCAGCGTGTCCGTCACTTCGACAAGCTTAGTGCAATCCCTCCGTCGGCGACACGGGAAACGCTATGATCATCTGCATCGCCATCCCCTACTTTGCCGCTCAGATTGAGCGGCGCGATGACCAACGCCTGGCCCGGACGCCGCTGGCAATTGGTGGCCAGCCCTGGGAAACGCAGCCCATCTTCGGCTTTTCGGCCGAAGTTGCCCGGCGTGGCGTGCGACCGGGCATTCCTTTGCGCCAGGCCCACCTGCTGGCCCCCTCGGCCCACTTCATGCCGGCCCACCAGCCCCACTATCAGACGGTAGCGGCCGAGATGGGCGCGGTTGTTGCTGATTTTTCCCACCGGGTAGAAACGGCCGACTGGTGGCGTACCCCCGAACAGACAGCCCCGGCTATCGGCCGTCGCCTACCCGCCCACTGCCTGGCCAGCCTGGACGGTATCCCGGCCGCAGACCTGCTCCCCTTCGGCCAACAAGTGGGGCGGACGGTGCGGGCGCAGACCAGCCTGGCCCCGGCCGTGGGCATCGCCCCCCACAAATTCACGGCCCAGATTGCCGCTACCCTGGCCCGACCCCACCACATCCGGCCGGTAGAACCGGAAGCAGAACAAGATTTTTTGGCCACCTGCCCCTTGCGCTTTCTGCCGCTGGCTGACGAGACCAGCCGCCGCCTGCACCTGCTGGGCATCCGCACCCTGGGCGATCTGGCTGTGCTGCCGTCTACGGCCGTACAGACCCGGTTTGGTCGAGAGGTGGCCCGCTGGCAGCGCTGGGCACGGGGGCAGGACGAGATGCCGCTCCGGTCGGCACCGGCCGCACGGGTGGAGACGATAACCTACCGCTTTGATGACCCGCTCACCTCGTTGGCGGCCGTCGATCACCTCATACAGCAGGCGGCTGAGGCACTGGCGGCCAGATTGCGGGCGGCGGCCCTGCAAACCGGCGTTGTCAGCCTGGCCTGGCAGGGAGAGCGTGACCAAAAGCAGCAGCAAACAGAGCGCCTCCACCAGCCAACGGCCGTTGCCAAGCGGCTAATCCTGGCCCTGACCCACCTCTTTGACCCGGAGAGCCTGGCCGGCGGCCTGACCGAACTGACCGTTACCCTGTCTGACCTCAGCCCGGCCGTGGCGCAGCAGTTGAGCCTCTTTTCACCGCCAACCCGCAGCGTGAGAAGCGAGGATCTGCTTTACAGTTTAGCTATCCGCTACCCGGCCAGCCGCTTCTACCGGCCGGTCCTGGCCCGGCCGCTTCTGGCCCGGCCGCTTCTGGCCGCCAACGACCACCCGCTGCCGGAGCGACGCTTCCAGCTTCACCCGACCGCTGCCCCTATTCCCCACTCCCTACTCCCCAATAAACCATGACCCGCTTATGGCGTAAAGCCCAACCCATCACCGTTCAGACCAACGGCCGTAACGAACCCGTCGCCTTCACCTGGCGCGGCCGGCGGCATGAGGTGGCGCAGATTACCCGACAGTGGCGCACCGATGTGGCGTGGTGGCGTGAGCGCGTCTGGCGCAGCAGCTACAAGCTCTATACCGACAGCGGCCTGCTGGTCATCGTCCACCAGGATTTACTGACCGGCGATTGGTATTTGCAGAGACTTTATGATTAAGGTTGCAGGTTGCAGGTATGCAAGTATGCAGGTATGCAGGCATGCAGGTTGCAAGTATGCAGGCTGGGGGTGTGCAGAGCTTGCGCTTGGCTTCACCGAAATGTTGTGAGTGAGGTATAACCTGCCACTTGCCACCTGCCACCTGCTACTTGCTACTCGCCACCTGCCACTTGCTATGTACATCGAACTCCACACCCACAGCAACTTTAGCCTGCTCGACGGGGCCGACCATCCTGAAACGCTGGTGGCGCGGGCGGCCGCATTGGGAATGCCGGCGCTGGCCCTGACCGACCATGACAACGTGTACGGGGCGGTCCGCTTCTGGCAGGCGGCCCAAGAGGCGGGTATCCGGCCGATTTTCGGTGCTGAATTGACGGTGGGCTGGCCCGCGACCGGCGGCGCAGAGGAGAACAAAAACATCGCTGCCGATCTCGCGCCCCACCACCTGACCCTCCTGGTCGAAAACGAAGCGGGCTGGCACAACCTCTGTTACCTGATCAGCGCCGCCCAACGCGAGCGGCCCAAAGGCCAGGCTCTCCTGCCGCCGGCAGAGTTGGTTGGCTGCACCGGTGGCCTCATCGCCCTCTCCGGCTGCCGGCAGGGAGCAATCCCCCACCTGCTGCGCCAGGGGCGTCGGCGACAGGCCATCCGGACCGCCACCTACTACCGCGACTTGTTTGGCCCCGGCAACTTCTGGCTTGAGCTGCAAAACCATTACCGGCCCGGCGACGACTACCTGGTCGCCCAACTGGCGGGGCTGGCCGACTACCTGGGGCTGGGCTGTGTGGCCACCAACAACGTCCATTATGCCCTGCCCCAGCAGAGCCGCCTGCAAGACGTGCTAGTCTGCATCCGGCAGCAGACCACGCTGGACCAGGCCGCTCACTTGCTGCGGGGCAATGGCGAGTTCTACCTGAAAACGGCCGTTCAGATGGAAGCGCTCTTGCCCCATTACCCCCAGGCTCTGGCCAACAGTGGCCACATCGCCGACCGCTGCCGCTTTGAACTGGGCTACGGCCTGCAAGACCTGCCCCACTTCCCCACCCCCGGCGGCCTGAGCGACCTGGCCTATTTGCGTCGTTTGTGCCAGCAAGCCCTCTACGAAAGGCAGGGCAGCCCCTACCCCGACCTGCGCCGGCGGCTCGACCACGAACTGGCCATCATCGAGCGGGCCGGGCTGGCCAACTACTTCCTGATTGTGGCCGACATCGTGGCTTTTGCCCGCCGCCAGGGGATTCGCTGCCAGGGGCGCGGTTCGGCGGCCAACTCGCTGGTGGCCTACCTGCTCCACATCAGCCCCATTGACCCCCTGGCCCACGGGCTGGTCTTTGAGCGCTTCCTTTCCGACGAGCGGCAGGTCGTGCCCGACATTGATCTGGACTTCGAGAGCGAGCGGCGGGAAGAAGTGATTCAATATATCTACCAGACCTACGGCCCGGCGCATGTGGCTATGGCCTGTACGTTTGTCACCTTCCGCCGCCGCAGCGCCGTGCGTGACGTGGGCAAGGTGCTGGGGCTGCCGGCCGACCTGGTAGCCGCTGCCGCCCACAGCCTGAAGGCTGCTGGCCACAGCCTGGACGACCAACAGCCGGCAGATGAGGCCACCACCGACCAGACGTCGCCGCGCCAACTGCTGCTGGACCTGAGCCGCCAGCTAGCCGGCTACCCACGCCACCTGGGGCTGCACAGCGGGGGCATGGTGGTCACGGGCCGACCGCTCAACAGCCGCGTCCCCACCGAACCGGCGGCGCTGGCCGGGCGGGTGGTGGTCCAGTGGGACAAAGAGGCGCTGGCGGCGGTGGGGTTGGTCAAGATTGACGTGCTGGGGCTGCGGATGCTTTCGACCCTTACCGAAGCGGTTGGGCTGATAAAGACAGCCATCGGCCAGGCCCCTGATTTAGATGACCTCACCTTTGACGACCCCCAGGTCTATGAAATGATTGCCCAAGCCGATACGCTGGGGGTGTTCCAGGTCGAATCTCGCGCCCAGGCCCAAATGCTGCCCAAGCTCAAGCCGCGCTGCTTCAACGACCTGATTATCGCCATCTCGCTCATCCGGCCCGGACCGGTGCAGGGCAACATGGTACGGCCGTTTCTGCGGCGTCGGGCGGGGTTGGAGCCGGTTACGTATTTGCACCCGCTGCTGGAACCGGCCCTGGCCGAAACGCTGGGCGTCATTCTGTTCCAGGAGCAGGTACTCAAAGTGGCCCGCGACCTGGCCGGATTTAGCGCCGGACAGGGGGAGCTGCTGCGGCGGGCGCTGGGGGCCAAAGAGGCCGAGACCGCCATCCGCCAGTTCCAGGCCGATTTCCTGGCCGGGGCGCAGCAGAAGGGTGTGCCGCCGGATGTGGCCGAACAGGTCTTTGACCAACTGGCCGCCTTTGGCAGCTACAGCTTTGCCAAGAGCCATGCGGCCGCCTTTGCCGTCATCGTCTACCAGTCGGCCTGGTTGAAGCGGTATCACTTCGAGGCGTACTATGCCGCTCTGCTCAACACCCGGCCCGGCTTCTGGCCGCCCTCTATCCTGGTCAACGAGATGCAGCGGCGCGGCGGCACGGTGCTGGGCGTGGACATTCACCGCAGCCAGGCCACCTGCACCTTAGAAGGTGAGGCGATTCGGCTGGGGCTGGCCTACGTCAAGGGGCTGGGCGAGGGGCAGATAGAGAAGATTGTGGCCTGCCGGCAGGAACGGCCGTTTACCGACCTGACCGACTTCTGCCGCCGCACCGGGATAGCCCGGCGGCTGGTGGAGCGGCTGGTTCTGGCCGGAGCTATGGACGAATGGGGCGAGCCGCGCCGCCAGTTGGTCTGGCAGTTGGGCACGCTCTCTTATAAGGAAGAAGGGCTGCCGCTGCCCGACGAGCTGCCAGACCTGACGCTGCCTCCCTTGAGCCAGGCCGAACAACTGCTGGCCGAGCAGTCGGTCCTGGGTCTCTCCACCGGTCCCCACCTTCTCTCTTTTTACCGGGCGTGGCTGCACGACAACGACATTCTGGACAGCCGCCAACTGGCAGAGACGCCCCACGGCCGGCGGGTACGGGTGGCGGGTCTGTTGGTGGTCCACCAGTCGCCGCCGACGGCCAAAGGCTTTCACTTCCTGACGCTGGAGACGGAAACGGGCCTGATTAACGTCATTGTGCGGCCGGCCGTCTACCGGCGGTACAGCCGGCTGCTGCGGACGGCCCACCTGCTGCTGGTGGCGGGGGTGGTGCAGCAGGAGGAGGGGGTGGTGAATGTGTTGGCCAGCCATATGGGGCGTTTGGATGGTTGATATTGCCATTGGCAGACCCTATTCTTTCTTTCCTTTCAGCAACTACCAGCCCACGAGCCAGCCGGTTTGCACTGTGCTATAATCTGGGCATAGTGGCATGTAACGATGACGAGGCTATCGCATCATGAACATTTGGGGAAGCTTATGCTTCCTGGCAACCTGTCTTTTTCTCTTTGTAGGCTGTGACCGTCCGGGCACATCTGCACCTACGCCTACGCCATATCCCACTCAGCCTGTAGCTTCTTTACCCACACCCACCGGGTCACCCGCTGGCCCGGCAGCGACCGCAACCCCGCCTGCTCTCCTACCAACGGCAACAGCCACGCTCAGCCCAACTCCAGTAGCGACGGCCATACTGCCGCCAACACCAACAATCGATCACGTCGGGCCTATGCGGCTTGTTGGCAGATATGAGCCGCCATTATGGCAGGGTTCACAAGTACCGATGTTGGGTCACAGCTATGCCGTTGCCGATG
>SLGK01000225.1 GCA_007123775.1 Anaerolineae bacterium
GCCTCAGCCACCGCCGCCAACTGCAGCCGCAGCGGCGTGCCAAAACCGCCCGGCGTGGCCCGCTCACCGACAAAGGCGATCAATCCTACTATCAACCAGAGTTGGAGAACAATCGTTGTTAGAAAAATGGTTCCACCAATTATAGGTAGTGCGTAGTGCGTAGTGCGTGGCTGGAAGTCGCCCTTACGCACTACGAAATACGCACTACGCTCCGTTATCATCACCAGACCAACCCCTGCCGCTATATACTGCGCCGGCAGCGTGGCGATGAAGTAATGGATGTAGATGGGGGTACTCTGCCAGAGGAAAAAGAGAGGCGGCATCAGCAGCCAGACCAGCACCACCAGCCCCGCTTCGGCCTGGGATTGGCCCCAATTGCGCCAGGCTTGCCAGGCCAACGTGCCCAACCCGACCAGAATCAGCAGCCCCCAGAACCACTGCACGGCCGTTGCGTTAGGCACCAGAGCCAGATAATCCTGATAGGCGGCCGGACCGGCCAGCGAGTGAATATCCTGCCCCAGGCTAAGCTGCATGGTATGGCGAAACGAGTCGAGGCTTAACTGGCCGCCCCGTTCGGCCACAACATCGCGTCCCAGGCCAATCTGCTCTCCATGCCGCGTCAGGTAGAGCAGAAAAGGGATAACGGTGGCCACCGCCAGACCCAGGCCCAGCCCCACCTGTCGCCAATCCAGCCGCCGCCAGAAGATCAGCAGCAAAACGGCCGTGGCTGGCACCAGGGCTACGGCGGCCAGATGGGTCTGTACGGCCAGCACCAGGCAGACAAAATGGAGCAGGATAAATTTCGGCCGTCTGTCCACGAGGGCCAGCAGTGCCCCCGCCGCCCAACCCAGCACCAGCAGCGGCAGCAAATTCTGCGCCCAAATCTTACGCGAGAAGATGACCGCCCAGGGGCTAACGGCCAGCATCAGCGTGGCCGCCAGCGCCGCCCCCACGCCCCAGTAGCGGCGCACCAGAGCGTAACAGCCGGCCGCTGCCAGCGTATTCAGTAAGCCGGTAAACAGGGTGGCGGCATAGACGTGGGGCCAAAGCAGTAGGGGCAGCGCGTAGAGCCAGACGCTTACGGGGAAGTTGGGTAGGCCGACAGAGCTGCTAATGCCGCGCAGCGCCAGCCGCCGTTCCTCGACCATCTCAAAAGAGAGGGTCAACAGGCGAGCTTCATCAGCCTTGAATTCGGTCAGTCCGGGCCAGCCCAGGCGCAGGCCGGCTGCCAAGAGTAAAATCAGCGCCACCAGGAGCCATTCCCAGCGGCGCGACAGTTGTGTCGTCATAAGGCTGGTATTTTACTTCAAATGGCCACTGATTGAAATTGGCGGCAAACTGACAACACCCAACAAAAAACGGGCCGGTCAAAATGACCGGCCCGATTGTTTTTGGGAGAGTCAGGAACGCCGAACCTGACTCTCGTTAAAAAGGAGGAGAAGAAGAAGAGATTTCTACTACGCTCCTATTCTATGACGAAATGCGTACCGTCGCTGTACGCCGAGTCTACGTCCAGGCTACGCAAAACCTACGCTTGTGAACTATTTCACATGCTGTTGGCTTTGAATGGGCCTACCCGCGCCGCAGCAGGAAGATTCCGGCTCCGGCCAGCAGGATGAGGAAGACGGCAATGGCGATGATTATCGTGCCCAGATTAGCCATCAGGCCGCCACCCTCCTCAACTACCTGGTCCGATTCGACAGGTGGGGTGTCTGCTTCCTCCGCTGCGGCCGGATCAGTTTCGCTCGTGTCCACGGCAGCAACGGCCGTTTCTCGCTGCGCTCCAAACCTGACTGAAACAAGTGACCCATCGGCCACAGCCACGGCCCAACTGGGCGCGGTGGTGGGTACAAATCCGGCCGGCGGGAAGAATTGGACCAGGTACGTGCCCTCCTCTAATCCGTCAAAACAGTGGCCATCTTCTGAACCGTCAGAAACGGCCGTGGCCACCGTACTGCCATCTCGCGTGAGCGTCAGCGCGGCGTCAGCCAGCGCCACATCGTTGGCATCCTGCTGACCACTGGCATTCTGGTCATGGAAGGCCACAACGCAGATGACGTTGTTTTCCGTTTCGGCAGCGACAGGCTCTTCTTCGACTTCATCTATTGGCTCTTCTTCGACCTCATCTACCCCATTGTCATCTTCTGCCTCTTCATCCTCTTGTGGCTCTTCTGCTACGCTACCGGCAGGCATGATTAGCAACTCCTGGCCAACAGACAAAAAAGCGGGCGAATTATTGAGGCTGTTGATGTGATCCAGGGCTTGCTCGGCTGTCATATCCAGCGTGCTGGCATAGCGGATAGCCAGGCCCCACAGGGTGTCACCTGCCTGAACAGTATGAACGATGGACCCATCGGCACGCGGCTCAATGGTGGGCACTGGCGGCAGGGGTACGGCTGGGGCAGAGGGCTGCTGTGGTTGGCCGTCACCTGCTGGTGGTGGTAATGGCGGTGGCGGAGGGGCAGCGGCTGTATCCAAAGCCCGCAGCGACAGACCATCCAGGAAGAAGCCGTTGTTGGGATACGGGTCTCGGGATGCAAATTCGATCCATACGGTCATGGTGTCATTGGTGGCGGTGAATTGGTGAACAAAGACCGGGTAGGCCTGGTAGAAGGGGGAGATGGTTTCGGCCGTCCACCACCCGCTATAGTTGATAGCATTGCTATCACGCCAGGCGGCGCCGACCGGGCTGGCTCCCAGCCGAACCATGCCAGAGTCGAGCTTCTCAGGGGAGACTTTTTGTCCGTCAACAAAATCGGCAATTATGTCTATATAAATGGGCACAGCCAGTTGGTAACGGCGGCCAACTTCTAAACCGGTCACATCTTGCGCCAGGGTAGCGTACATAGGCGCCCAGCTTTTGAATACTTTTAGGGTATAGATGCCGTCACGCCAGAAGAGATCGCGTTCATCCGGGGGCGCGCCGGAGATATTCCATACAACGCTTTCGGGCCGAAAAGCAACGCCATTAGACCCGGCAAATTCTACCCCATCCAACCAATAAAGACGCCAGCCAATAGGAACGGTGATTTGGGGAATACCGTCCTGGTTGTAATGACCCCCTTCAAAACCGGGGTTGACCAGCAGGTTGGGGCCGGTTTGGGCAACGGCCGTTTCTGTTTTCAGGTGGCCTATCGCTGCTGGAAGCAGAGCCATAAGGCCAAACATCAAATTGTGTCGTACTCTCATTAATACTTCCTCCGAGCGGTCAGGTCGTCTGATGACGAGGCCGCCAGTGTTTCGC
>SLGK01000222.1 GCA_007123775.1 Anaerolineae bacterium
TAGCGGAAACTCGGCCACGATGGCGTAATTCTGGCTCAGGCCAAAGCTGTGGATGTAGGCCGGCCGGATGACCGGCATCTGGCCGACTAACTGGTTGGAACGGCCGTCCTGCGTGCGATAAAGCCGGTAATGGCTGAGGCGGTGAAAGCGCGTCACCAGGTTATAGACCGACCCCTCATCAAAGTGAGGGTGGACGGTCGTCATCTGCCCCACCGGGTTTTCTTCATGCTGGTAAACACCCACCGACGCCAGCGTTTCCAGGTCAAACTCGACCTGGATGGGCGTTTCGGCCAGGGCCATAAAGCGGTCGGCGATCTGGGCTACGTTGACCTTGGCGCTGTCGGTAATTTGGGGCGAAAAGACGGCCATCACCCGGCCAAAGAGGGAGCGGCAGGGGTCGGTGGCAAATTCGGAGTAGGCGATACGGCCGTTGGCCTGCGCTTCCTTATAGGCGTTGTTCTGCAAAAACTTGTTGGCGTAAGAAACCTGCCCATTGGCAAAAGAGAATTTGTGCAGCATGGCCAGGCCGTCAAACCAGTGGCGGTAGCGCTGCTCCCCCACCCGAAACGTGCCCGGCCCATTCCGCACCAGCGTCCCGTGCAGCCAATCGGGAATACGCCCCCGCACCGGCAGCCGATCTAACGTTATTTCCTGTTCTGTCTGGCCAAAGCCGAGTTCAAATACGTTGTTTGTCATCTTAATCTATCTCACCGCCAAGACGCAAAGGGCGCAAAGTCTTTGGCTCAAATTCTTTGCGTTCTTTCCGTCTTTGCGGTTCAAATATTAAAAACTTTCCGTTTGCTTTTCTCCGCGAATCTCTGCGGTCCTCCGCGTATCTCCGCGTAACCGCTTTTAATCCGGGTGAATCAAATTAGCCGCAATTTTACCAGAAGATAGCACCGCCGGAACGCCCGCGCCGGGATGGGTGCCGGCACCGACGAAGTAGAGATTGTCAAACTCCTCCGAGCGGTTGTGGGGGCGCAGCCAGGCGGATTGCAGCAGCGTCGGCTTCATGGCAAAGGCCGCGCCCTGGTAGCTGTTGAGCGTATTCTGAAAATGGAGCGGGTCGATGCGGTGTTCGGCGATGATATTGGCTTGCAAGTCGGGCAGGTAATTGTCTTCCAGGAACTGCATCACCCGGTCACGGTAGGCCTGCGCCTTCACTTCCCAATCGACGTCGGCCTTCAAGTTAGGCACTAGCGACAGGACGTAGAAGGATTCACAGCCTTCGGGGGCGATGGTGGGGTCGGTGATGGTGGGCATGTGGAGGTAGAGGCCCAGCCGCTCTGGCAGTTTGTGGCGGGAGAAGATGTCGCGCATGAACTGTTTGTGGCCGTCGCCGAGAATGATGTTATGGTGGTGGAAGGGGCTGTCCAGATAGCGCCGCTTCGTACCAAAGTAAATGACGAAAAGGGAGTTACTGTAGCCCATAAAGTCGAGCCGCCGGTTGGTGTATTTGCGCCGGTAGGCGGCCGGAATGAGGTGACGGTAGGTGAAGGCCACGTCGCCGTTGCAGACAACGGCATCGGCCGTTTCCACATGTCCATTGGCCAACCGCACGCCGCTGACGCGACGGCCGTTTACCAAGATTTCCTCTACTTCTGATTCCAGATGAATGGCGGCCCCCTGCTCGGCCAAAAGGCGACCCAGGGCTTCCACCACCGCGCCCGTGCCGCCCCGTGCATAATGGACCCCCCACTGCCGCTCAAACTGGATGATAAGCGTATAAATGGAGGGGGTGTCGAACGGATTGCCGCCAATCAGCAGCGGGTGGAAGGACAACGCCTGCCGCAGAAAGGGATGGCGAATGTTCTGGGCCACAAAACCGTAGGTGCTGCGGAACGCTTGCAGCCGCATCACGTCCGGCATGATTTTGAGCATCGAATTGAGCGTCAGAAAAGGGCGGTCGGTGTGGGGATGGAACGCCTCAAAGATGGCCTGGGCGCGGGTGATAAAACGCTGGTAGCCCACCTTGTCGGCCGGGTTGAACTTTTCGATTTCGGCCAGCATATCTTCCAGTTTATGGCGATAGTTGAGGTAACGGCCGTTTTCGTCAAAAATCCGGTAAAAGGGGTCTAGCGGCAGCAGCTCCATGTAATCTTCACGACGACGGCCGGCTGCGGCAAAAATCTCATCAAAAATGTAGGGGGCCGTCAACACCGTCGGCCCACCATCAAATTTGAAACCATTGATTTCATATTGGTAGGCGCGGCCGCCCAGCCTGTCCCGCTTTTCAAATAGAACAACCTCATGCCCTTTGGCCGCCAGCCGGTTGGCCGCCGCCAGCCCGCCAAAGCCGCTGCCGATAACGATGATTTTCATGCCTATCTTTCCGTTTGTTTTTATTGTGTTTGACTACGGATTGCGCTGACCTGCTGCACTAATCATACAAATTGTACACGTTAATTATATTTTGTCTACTATTTGCCCATAATTTGTCAAACTTTCTCATTTGACCCGTTGTGACCGCCTTTGGGTAGGGGCGAACCTGCGTGTTCGCCCATCGCGTGTTTGCCCGGCGCGTGTTCGCCCATCGCCTGTTCGCCCATCGCCTGTTCGCCCATCGCCTGTTCGCCCGGCGTGTGTTCGCCCGCAGGGGGCAGACACACGGGTCTGCCCCTACCTGACGGTTGCTTGGTCCAAACTAATGAACAGTTTTATCTTGGCCCGGCTCATGGTAAGATTCTCATAGGCATAACGCACTGTGGCAAAAAAAGACCGAAGACGAAAGACGGAGGACGAAAGCCACTTTATTCATCTTCCGTCCTCGGTCCTTCGTCCCCCGTCAGCTAAACAGGAGAAACGATTTGATGAGTGAGAAGTTACAGACAGAAACCGAAGTCATTGTGGTCGGGGCCGGCCCGCTGGGCATTGAGATGGCTATCGCTTTGCAGCAGGCTGGCGTGGATTACGTTTTAATTGAGGGAAAGCAAATTGGAGACGCGATTTCTCGCTGGCCGCCGACCACCTATTTTTTCAGCACGCCGGAGCATGTGGCCCTGGCCGGTGTACCCGTCCACAACCTGGACCAGCGCAACGTCAGTGGCGAGCAATACCTGGCCTATTTGCGGACGCTGGTGGAGATGTTTGACCTGAATTTACGGGTGTATGAACCGGTAACGGCCGTAACCCGCGAGTCAGACGGCCGTTTTACCGTCACCACCAATCCCCAACGTGGTCTCCAAACCTACCGCGCTCGCCACGTCATCATGGCCACTGGCGGCA
>SLGK01000016.1 GCA_007123775.1 Anaerolineae bacterium
GTCGCCGCCTGCGCCGCCTGCGGCCCAAAGCTATAACCCACCAACACCACTAAAGCCAATGCTACTACCAGTTTCCACAAACGCTTATGACTAAACATGTTTTTCTCCTTGCTGGGTAGAGATGTACCTCTCAAACGCGAGAGTTCTTTTTTCTCCGCTTTTCTCTGTGTATCTCTGCGTGTCCTCCGCGCAACTCCGCGTAACTTTAAGCCAACGCCACCCGCTGCCGGTCATTGGCATCAATCTTGACGGCGACGGTTGCGCCGGGCTGAAATTGCGGCAAATGTATAATGGGGATGACGGCTTTGGTTTCCGTTTCGTAGCTGGCGCCATCGGGGTGTTGGATGTTGAGCAAAAAGCCGATTTGGGGGCGGTCATTGACCGTGAGGCCCGTTTCCCATATTTTGAGAATAGTGGCCTGGCCCAGCACGCCATTCTCAATTTTAGGGTTTTGCGCCGACCGAAAAACAACCACGAACAGCACAACGGTACCGATAACGATGAGGCCCACGCAGGCGATTACCAGCAGGACAACAGCGTCGATTGAGTCGAACAACGCCATGTTCACACCTCCTTGAGATAAATGGTTATCTATTGCGGCAGTGTATCAGGGCGGCGTCCGAAAATCGTCCGATGAAAGAAAAAGGGCGCAGCTTGTATGCTGCGCCCTTTGTGCTGTGCTAACGGCGGGCCATTGGCTGGAGCCGCATGTAGGTCAGGCTGCGCCACAGCCACTCAAACGGACCATAGCGGAAGCGGGCCATCCACCAATGGCTAAAGGGGATTTGCAGGCCAAAGATGAGGAACGTAAGAACCAGACCAGCCGCCGCGCCAATTTGCCCCTGCAGGCCCAGACCATAGCCGTAAAAGATGAGGGTGCAGATGATAGACTGGAGCAGGTAGTTTGTCAGCGCCATGCGGCCGACGGGAGCCAGAATTTGCAGCCGGTCGGCCCAGAGCTGACGGCGACTGAGCAGCGTCAACGCGCCCACGTAGAAAAGGGTGAGGGCCGGTCCGCCAAACACCATGCCCAGTGTGCCTACATACGTAGTCAGGTTAAAGTCAAACTGGGAAATAGACGTGGTCGCCATCACTGTGGCATAAATCAGGCTGGCAGGCAAGCCAATCGCCAGCCCCCACCAGGTAATTCTGCGGAAGAAGGTCAGGTTTTCTTCAATCTCGAAGAAGACGCGCCGCTTGCCAAAATAGAGGCCGACCAGGAACATCATGAAGACGCTGGGCAGCATTCCGGCCGCGCCCAGGCTCATGAAGGTGAAGTATTCGCGCACGCGCTGGGCGGTTATTTCGGCAAAGCTCCCCTGGCTGTAAATCTGGGCCGCTCGCGCCGCTTCGTCGCGGAAAAAGGCTTCTTGTTCAGCAATACTTTGGTCAAGGCTGGCCGCTCCCTCAGGGAACATGCGGCCCAATTCAATGGCAGCTACGCCCAACGTCATCAGCAGAAAGTAACCGGTGGCGATAATACCAATCCAGATGAGCAGCGTTCTAGGGCGGGCCTTGCGAAACAGGATCAGTACAAAGCCCAGTAAGGCGTAAACAACCAAGATGTCGCCGGTCCAGATGAGGAAGGCGTGGGCCAGGCCAATCAGCAGCAGAACGAACATGCGGCGCAGGTAAACGGGCACAATGCGTTTGTTGCGCTCTTGCGCCCGGCTAAACTGAATGGCAAAGCCCAGCCCAAACAGCAGCGAAAAGAGGGGGAAGAATTTGCCCTCGGCCAGCAGTTGGATTAGCCAACTGGCTGCGCGGTCCCACATGGGGGTGTCGGGTGGCAAGGGTAAGAGGACTTTGTAGACGGGGTTGATAAAGAGGGCCATGTTGACCAGCAGGATGCCCAGCAGAGCAAAGCCGCGCAGGCTATCAATGAGTTGAATGCGCTCGCCGCTTTTGACGGGGGTCAGGGTTTGGGTGGTGGTTGGGTTAGGGTTAGGGGGGGATACGGCCGTTTCGGTCATAATTTCTCCTTTCTCATTCTTGTGGTGGTGCATCGTAAACAATAAGCTGTCAGTTTATACCTTTCTTCATTACGCAATTTGGCGGCAAGCGTTGTACCGACAATCAACATTGAATTCATGACGTTTTGTAAGAGACCCAAAGCCTGGGTTTCCCAAGAGCGGTAGAAAATGACCGTAACCTTTTTCTGGTTTATGTCTCGATATAGGTAGACGGCATACGGCCGTTGACATATTCACCGGTATACCAACAGTTGGAAAAGGAGCAGGTCATGTTAAAAATCACCCATTGGTTCACCTATCGCTTTCTTATCGCCATTCTCGGCCTCCTGCTTGTGCCCGGCGTCATTGCCCTGGCGCAAATGGGCGAGAGCGGTCCGGTCGAAGCCCCTGGCGATCCCGAATGGGCCGCCTTTGCCGAACGCTGCGCCGCCAACGACATCTCGCGGGAACGCTGTCGCTGGCTTTTTGCCCAGTTGACCGCGCCTGACGAGCCTGACCCGGAGCAGACGCGCTGGGAGTGGTTCGCCGAACGCTGTATCGAGGCGGGTCTGTCCCGCGAGCGCTGCCGCTGGCTGTTTGAGCAGATGAGTGGCTCAGATGAGGCCACCCGCTGGGAATGGTTTGTCGAACGCTGTGTTGAGGCGGGCTTGTCGCGGGAACGCTGTCGCTGGCTCTTTGCCCAGTTGACCGCGCCTGACGAGCCTGACCCGGAGCAGACGCGCTGGGAGTGGTTTGCCGAACGCTGTATCGAGGCGGGGCTGTCCCGTGAGCGCTGCCGCTGGCTCTTTGAGCAGATGAGCGGCTCAGACGAAGCCACCCGCTGGGAATGGTTTGTCGAACGCTGTGTCGAGGCGGGCTTGTCGCGGGAACGCTGTCGCTGGCTTTTTGCTCAGTTGGGCGGGGTGGTGGACGCAGCAAATGATGAGCCAACGGCCGTTCCCCCTGATACACTCATCCCCACCGAACCGGACAGCCCGGCCGAACCGCCAGCGCCAACCGAGGCTGCCACAGCCACTCCTGTTCCCACCGAACGACCCACCGAACGACCCACCGAACGACCTACGGAACGGCCGTCACGACCCACCACAACACCGGAACGGCCCACCCCCGAACCCACCCGCGGTCGTGGAGGATAGCGACAAAGGCGATATACTGTGGCAGCCTTAGACAAAGACACGTAGTCCGTAGTGCGTAGAAGCTTTTCACTACGCACTACGCACTACGCACTACGCACTACGCA
>SLGK01000083.1 GCA_007123775.1 Anaerolineae bacterium
GGTCGGTGACGCGCAGCGGGGCGTAGGTCTCGAAGGTATAGCTCTGGCTCTCGCCACTGGTCAGCGGCCCTTCGGCGGAGGGCAGATTGGGACCGACGGTGACGGTGAAGCTGGTGGCGGCCGGCAGCGCTTCGGTGGCCCGGAAGGCCAGGGCGTGGTTGGGTCGTGGCCGTTCGGCCAGGCGGCTGATCTGTTCGTCGGCCTCAATTTCGGCTTGGGTGGCCAGGCGCAGGGGGAAGGAACGGCCGTTGCCCGTCAAACTAATAGCCGACAAAGCCGCATCGGAATCCACCGCCTGGTTAAAGGTGATGAAAAAAAGCGGCTCTAGCGGTTGGGGGGCGTGCTGCGGATAAAAGCTGGTGGCCTCGGCCGGCGGGGTCTGAAAACGCCAGGTAACATCATTGGCCAAAACGCCGCCGGTCATTGATTCGGTACCGGCGGGGACGGTGGCCACATACTCAGTGGCCATGGGGAAGCGGTCGCCGGCGTCGCCGCCGTATTCAAAGATGAGGGTCTGGGTGCCCAACCACTGCCAGCGGCCGGGCAGTTCGGGCGTCAGGCTGACGGGCACGTCCAGCTCATCCAGATCGGCCAGGGTAGCCAGGGGCACCATCGGCTGGTTGAAGGTGAGGCTGAGGAAGGGGGCCACGGGGATTTCCCCTTCGGGGGCAAAACGCAGCACCTCCATCGGCCCGTCGGGAATTTCAGGCGGGTCTACAGTGGGCGGCGGGGGCGGGAAGGGTTGATCAACCGTTTCGCCGGGGCGGGGGGCGGGCAGCGTTTCGGGCGGCAGGCGGAAGTCGGCCCGGTCGTCGGGATCGGTCTCGATGGCCGGCAGGCGGGCCAGTAGGGCGGCCGTTTCCGCATCGCTCAAGGGAATACCGACGGTGGGGGCCAGGGCTGCGGCCGGCCGAAACTGAGCCTCGCCCTGGCTCAAACGAAAGCGCAGGGCCGCGCTGCCTTCGCGTTCTTCGGTAAAGCCCATCTCAGCCAGATAGGGATCAACGGCCGTTCCCGGCCGGGTCTGGCCTTCGTCGAGACGGGGGGTGGTAAAATCGTTGGGGTCGGGCTGCTGCTGCCAGAGCCAGGTTAGCGGCAGGGCAATGGCAATGAGCAGCACAAGTAGACTGATTATCAGACGGCGGTTCTGGTGATAGATTTTCTTCATGACATCCTCCGTTATGCAAAGTGGCGGGGTGGCGAAGTGGGCAATCTGCGATTGCAAGGGGTGGCTACTTTGCCACCTCGCCACATCGCCACTTCGCACCCTTGCTATATTATAACAGACGATGAACGGCCGTTGTTTGTTCCCGATTGTGTCGCCGAGGTTTCCAAACCGCGCTTCTCACCGGCGAGGTGAAGATACCTGGGCTACAATAGCGGACAATTACCGACGACTGAAAGGCCCTGTTTGTTTGTACAATCATCCGTAATCCGTGTATAGTGTGGGTGATGACACAGAAACTACCCTCAGAAACCCAAATGGGCCAGGTACACCTCACTGTTGCCAGCCTGGACCGCTCAATGGCTTATTATCAACGAGCCATTGGCCTGCGCCTGTTGGGTCAGGATGATACCTGGCATTATCTGGGCTGTGGCCAGACCCGGCTACTGGCGCTGCGCGAGCAACCCAACGACCGGCGGATCGGCCGTACCACCGGCCTGTACCATTTTGCCCTGCTGCTGCCCTCGCGCCAGGCATTAGCCCGCACCCTGCACCATTTACTCACCAACGAGATTCCACTCACTGGCTGGTCGGACCATGACGTTAGCGAGGCCATTTACCTGTCGGACCCCGATGGGCACGGCATTGAGATTTACCGTGATCGACCCCGTTCTGACTGGTCATTTCCCCAGGGCACGCTCAGAATGACGGTGGACCCCCTGGATGTTGAGGGCATTTTGGGCGAACTGCCTGACCCGTTGCCCGCCTGGACCGGTCTGCCCGATGAGACCATCATGGGGCATATCCATCTGCACGTGGCCTACATGCCGGCAACCCTTGATTTCTACGTAAACAAGTTGGGGTTTGACCTGATGACGCAGTATGGCACACAGGCCAGTTTTGTGGCAGCGGGTGGCTACCACCATCATTTGGGCCTGAACACCTGGGCTGGCGTAGGAGCGCCTCCACCCCCACCCGACGCGCTGCGCCTGGCGTGGTTTGAGATACGGCTGCCAACAATGGCGGCATTGGCTCAGGTGGCCGAGCGTCTGAATCGTCACGGGCTGACGCTGCAAAAGCACGAGAATGGCTATTTTGTGGACGATCCCTCAGCCAACCGAGTTTTGCTGTGCGTATAGCATTGAATGGCAAACATTCCCATTTGGACTGGCCGGGAGGGGAATGTTGCCATTTTCAGCTTCCACTGCCAACTAATGGACGAACTGTATGGAGATTAGGACTGCATCGAATCCCCACCAAAAAAGCCCACTCAACCAATTGTGAAGACTATCCGACAGAGATTGAAAAGTGAACAGTATACCATCCGGATTACAGGCCTTGCCCTACTGCTGCTATTTACCCAAGTCAAGGCAGCGGCAGCATTATCTTGCACAGATTATCTCTTCCTCTATTTTGTTGAGTGCCTCGATGATTCATGCGCTGAGGGATTTGTCGTGGAAGATCGCCATTTGGCAGCCGGGAATGGCTGTGACAGACTACCTTATGTAGCTGACGTTACAGAAGACGAAATACGAGAAGTTACGGCCCAAAGTTTTGAGCTAACCAACAACGCGATAACG
Source organism: Anaerolineae bacterium (assembly GCA_007123775.1). Classification (GTDB taxonomy): domain Bacteria; phylum Chloroflexota; class Anaerolineae; order Promineifilales; family Promineifilaceae; genus SLGK01. The sequence continues at coordinate 2,746 of SLGK01000083.1, forward strand.
ACCGGCGCATTTCAGGTACAGATATGGACACAATGTGTGAATACTTTACGACAGGAACCGATCCGCGTCGACCAGTGTGACAATCGAATCTATGTTGACCGGCTACCTCAAGGCAATCAGCAAACATTGGCAAGCATCCGGCAGCAAAAAGAACAGGAAACAAACCGGGCCAGAGTACGGTTCAACGTGACGTTTGGGATTTCTATGGGAGCTATCGTTGTTCTTGGCATCTTTATACCGCTTGCCGCTACCACATTGGGACCGATGCGACGTAGGGAAGATTACTGGGTGATAGCGGCCACATTGATTGTGCTGCAAATAACGGGCAGTGTCTATTTGCTTAGGAGTCGTCTAAATATAACTTCCCGATTTTGGGATTGAGTATTGCCAAATTCAGTGAATGATTCTATTCTCATGGCTTTCATTATTAGCATGTGAGGATAGCGTTATGAAAACA
>SLGK01000228.1 GCA_007123775.1 Anaerolineae bacterium
AGACGCACCGGCAGCCCTGCTTCTACCAGGCCACCATTGATCTCCAGCCTGCGGCAGGTAGCAAAACCTGGCAATTCCACGGCGTTCATGGGTTCTGTCTTTCACCTTTCATCATCAATTGTTCCCTTTCACCAATATCCGTTATAATTAGCGTTAGAAGGAGAACGCATAAAAATGGAACTTACCTGGTACGGTTTAAGTTGCTTTCGCATTACCGAACGCAAGCACACGACAATTGTAACCGATCCTTACAATGGCAACCTGGGATTAACTCCGTTGAAGCTTAAGGCTGACGTGGTCACGGTCAGCCATGATGCCAAAGGGCACAACCACGTTGAGGCGGTCACGGGCACAAGGCATGTGCTAAATGGCCCCGGCGAGTATGAAATTGGCGGCGTTTTTATCACCGGTATATCCACGCTCAATGAGGCTAAGAGCAACCGAAACGTTTTGTACCTGTTCGATTACGATGGTCTGACGGTAGCTCACTTAGGTGACATGACCAAGGTGCCGGCTCAGACTCAAATTGAACCGTTAGAACAGGTCCACATTTTGCTCGTTCCTGTTGGTGGGGGTAAAAGTTTGAACGCTGCTCAGGCCGCCGAACTGATCTCGATGTTAGAGCCAAATATCGTTATCCCCATGCACTACAAGCTTCCGGGGTTGATACTGGATCTCGAAGGGGTTGACCGGTTTTTGAAAGAGATGGGTGTTACGGAGCCAACGCAAGAAGATACGCTAAAGATTTCGTTGAGTAATCTGCCAGAGGAAACAGAAATCGTTCTGTTAAACCCTAAAATCGATTAAGAGGAACACGTTAATGCCTACCAAACTATTGATGCGCTGGAACGTTCGGCCAGAAACGGAGTCAGAGTATTTTGAGTTCCTGGTTCATGAGTTTATTCCCAGCATGGACCGTATGGGCGTGGCCGACATTCAGGTCTGGTACACAGCTTATGGCAATCGGGAACAAAAGCTGGCCAGTGGTGTTGCCGATTCATCAGACCAAATGCAGCGCATCTTACATAGCAGCGAGTGGCAAACGATGATCGAGCGGTTAACCGATTTTGTCGATGGCTATAGCCAAAAGATTATTCCGGCAACTCGAGGGTTTCAGATATAGGAGTTTTTGTTAGGCTGGTAATCAGGCAGATGCAGACACGGCCGTTTTAGTTTCTTTGGTCGTGCTGGCGGGCGGCCCTGATTTGCTCTCTTCTGTGGTTTTGGCCTTACTCTCCGTCAGCTTGTTTTTATCACTGCTTACCCCGTTGCCGTTAGCTAACCCATTGCCATTGAGCGAACGGCCGTTACGGCTGTCGGTAATGTAGAAACCATTCCCCTTAAAGACAACACCAACCGAATTGATGACCCGGCGTACCTCACCGACACAAACGGGGCAATCGGAAAGCGGATTATCGCTCATCCGTTGGCGAACTTCAAACAGGTGGTCACAATCGTTACAGCGATAAGTATATAATGGCATAGCTCAACCTCTTTGCACCAGAAACCGGGCTTTCCATTGTGCGTCTACAAAGCTGACAAACATGTGCCAAAAGCCCGGTTCTATCGAACGTTTATTAGAATGGGTCTCCTAGGCTAGAATTTTAGCGGCGGCTGCCTAATTTGACAAACCGCTTTCCAGCATTGCTCATAATAACCCAACTTTGTAAATTTTACGTTAGCAAAACAAAATTGGTTGGCGTTGGCCCGCTCTCAATAATGGGCCAGACTGCCATCCGTCCTCGCCCGCTCCACGGCGTAGCGAAAAGCCAGTAAAGAACAAGGTATCAAAATAAGGCAAAAAATTAACAAAGCCAGTAAATCGAGAGAAATCTCACGCCACGTGGCCTGACTGAGCAAGGCCAGGCGCATGGCCCGCAGAGCATAAGTGATGGGCAGTAGATGAGCCAACGTCTGTAACCAGTCGGGCATGATGGTGATAGGGTAAAAAACGCCGCCAATCAGATTGGCCGCGTTGCCAAACAGGGCCGTGACCGGATCGCCACGTTTGACGACCATGATAATGCTGGCTGCCAAAATGCCAATACTGGCAAAGGAGATTATTGACAGCAGTAACACCAGCAAGGCAGCCAGTAGATTAGCCCCGCTAAGATTGACCCCTAGCAGCAGCCCCAGCAGCAGGTACACAAAAACGCGAAAAGTGGTGTAAACGTAACTCCAGGCCGCTGAACCAATAATGACCAGCGACACGGGCGTGGGCGTCAGCATGAGCGCCTCTAACGTGCCTGTAGTCTGAGCATCACGCAAAGCACTGGCGAAACCGGTCAGTCCTACGCCAAAATAGCCACCCAGGGCTATGCCAATCAGCACGAAAGCGAAGTAATCTCCGCCATACTCGGCCAACAGCGGGGCCGCACTTTCGCCAATGAACAGAGCCAAAAAGAAGAAAATGAAGGCTCGCAGCAGCACCCCGCCAATGCCAGTGGCGAAGGCCAGCCGGTAGCTGGTCTCAGTGTAAAAGTCGCGGATGAGGAACGCTTTAAGGCGAAGGCTTAAGTGTGACATATGGTTAGTGCGTAGTGCGTAGTGCGTAGTGCGTGGCCGATCCCTCTACGCACTACGCACTACGCACTATGTTTTTGTAAAATGGTGAAATACTTCTTCTAAGGTCGGCGGCGTACTGTTAATCTGGTGAATAGTTATCTGATTTTGGCGCAGGTAGTCCAGCACGGCCGTTACCATCCCGTCCTCTTCGGCGGCCTGAAAAGTGAGGTTGGCATAAGGCTTTTCTGGTTGATAATGAAGTAAGGGTAAAGCAGGCGGTAGTTGTGTAAACACGGCCGTTTCTCCACCCGATACCCGCAATTCATAATAACGAAACGGCCGTAACCGCTGCCGCAGTTCAACCGGTGGTCCCTGGGCACGAATGCGACCCTGGTGCAGCAAGGCCACCTCGTCACACATCACTTCCGCTTCGGCCAGGTCATGGGTGATAAAAAAGAGCGTCAGCTCCTGCTCTGCCTGCAAGCGACGCAGCAGGTCGTGCAGCCGCTGCGTGGCCGTTGGGTCCAGGCTGCGGCTTGGCTCATCCAAAAAGAGAATCTGAGGCCGGTGCAGCAGGCTGCGGGCGATGGCCAGCCGCTGCTTCATGCCGCTGGAAAAGGTGTTAAAGCGACGGTCGGCTACAGCGGTCAGGTCCACCGCCTGCAAAACTTCCTCGACGCGTTGTTGGGCGAAACGGCCGTTTAGTCCGTGCATCGCCGCAAAAAAGTCCAGGTTACGCCGGGCCGACAGCCGCCAGTAAAAGCTGCGAGCGTCAGACACCACCAGCCCCACGTTAGCGCGAATGGCACCGCTCTGCGCCAGCGGAAACCCGGCCACGGTCGCCCGACCGCTGCTAGGCAACACCAGCGTACACAGCATCTTGGTCAGCGTGGTTTTGCCCGCCCCGTTTGGTCCCAGCAAGCCAAACCGTTGTCCGCGCGGAATTTTGAGGCTGATGTCAGAAACGGCCGTTACGCCCTTCTCTTTGCGCCCCAACCAACCCGCTACCGGCTCAAACCGCTTCGTCAGCCCCTCTGTCTCAACCGCCCAATCCATATCTCTCCAAATTAACCGTTCACAATTCACAATTCATCATTATTATACGTCTACCCTACGATTATCAACAGGGCGTAAATACCGCTTGCTACCCTGGCTGTTTGGATATAAACTCCCAAACAATGAACGAGCTTGGTCAGATTGTGGCCTCCCTGAGAACAGATACAGGTCTAATTCGCGATCATAACGAAGACTTCGTTGCCTGCTGGGAACCCAACACTGCTGAGGAAGCCGCTCAGACCGGTTGGCTCTATGTGGTAGCCGACGGCGTGGGTGGAGCCGACGCTGGCGAAGTGGCCAGCCAATATGCCAGTGAAAGAACTATCGCCAATTTTCTTGCCGTAGACAACATAACCGACCGGGGCCAACGGCTGTTGCACGCCATGCAAGGGGCCAATGACGATCTGCGCCAGATGGTCATTGATCGCCAGGACAACAAGCGCATGGCCACCACGATGGTTGCCGCTCACATTCATGGCCAGACCGCTCTCATAGCCAACGTGGGTGACAGTCGTGGCTATATATGGCATAATAACCAGTTTGTGCAAATTACCAAAGATCAGAGCCTGGTGGCCAAACTGGTAGAAGAAGGAGCTATCACGGAATCAGAAGCGGCCAACCACCCGCACAAAAACGTGATCCTGTATAGCATCGGCTCCGAAAGAGTGGCCACCATTGACCTATTTGAACACAGGCTGACGCCGGGTGACATTCTGGTTTTGTGCAGCGATGGCCTGACACGCCACGTAACAGATGACGAAATCAGCCACGTTATTCGACAGCAACGGCCGTCTAAAGCCACCCAGACACTCATCGACCTGGCCAACCAGCGGGGCGGCCAGGACAACATTTCAGTGGCCGTTATTCACTACACCAACGGTCAGAAGCAGAAAGAACGGCTGGTACCAGCCAATGGCCACCAGCATAAAACAACAATCACAGGCCAGACCGCAGCGTCAGACAGCGGGCGTCCCTTTTTATGGACGTATACCCTTTTACTCTCTGTGGTGCAAACGCTGCTGATTTTGCTGGTCTGGTTCTTATTACGAGTATAAAGGTAGATTCTATGACTTCAAAACTACGCATCATTCCCATCGGGGGATTGGGCGAAATTGGCAAGAACATGATGGTCATCGAGTATGAAGATGACATCCTCATTATCGACGCCGGTATCATGTTTCCCGAAAATGATATGTTGGGCGTTGACACAATTATTCCCGATTACAACTATCTGTTGGACAAAACCGACAAAGTGCGAGCCATTCTGGTAACACACGGTCACGAAGACCACGTGGGCGCACTGCCCCATCTGGTCAAAGATGTGCCTGCTCCCATTTATGCCACCAAACTAACGGCCGGTCTGATCGAAGTCAAGCTACAGCGGGCTGGTGTATTGGGTGACGTCGCGCTTAACCTCATCGAAGCTGGCGATGTGTTTGACATTGGTCCCTTCACCATTGAGCCGTTCCACGTGGCCCACAGCATTCCCGACTGTGTGGGCTTTGGTATCACCACACCAGTTGGCCTGATTGTGTTTACCGGCGACTACAAATTTGACCATACGCCCGTAGATGGTTGGCCCCCCGATTTCGCCAAGCTGGCCGAATTTTCAGAGCGGGGCGTACTCTGCCTGCTGGCCGACAGCACCAATGCTGACCGCGCCGGCTGGACTCGCTCAGAGATGGTCATCACCGAGGCGTTTGACAAGCTGTTTCGTGAAGCCAAAGGACGCATTATCATCGGCACCTTTGCCTCGCTCATCTCTCGAATTCAGCAGGTGGTAGATATGTCGCAGAAATACGGCCGTAAATTGGCCATCACCGGCCGTTCTATGCGCGACAACACCAAAATGGCCCGTCGCCTGGGCTATCTGGACATTCCCGACGATATGCTGGTCGATCTACACCAGGCTGTCAACATGCCCGACCATCAGGTAGCAATTATGGCCACAGGCACCCAGGGTGAGCCAATGGCGGTCATGAGCCGTCTCTCCCGCAGTCGCCATCGCAGTCTCAGCATCAAAAAAGGTGATACCGTCGTCTTCTCGGCCCATCCTATTCCTGGTAACGAAGAGATGGTCTATCGCGTCATCAACTTACTTTTGCAGCGCGGCGCTGAGGTTCTTTACGAACGCATTGCCGATGTCCATGTCTCCGGCCACGCCAGCCAGGAAGAGATGAAGTTGATGATCAATCTGGTGCGGCCCCAATTCCTTATCCCCGTTCATGGAGAACTGCGTCACCTGAAGCTGCATGGCAAGCTGGGGCAGCAGTTGGGCATTCCGGCTGATAATATCGCCGTGGTCGAAAACGGCACGCCCATTGAGCTAGACGGCCATTCGATGAAGATATTGCCGCGCCTGCGCGGTGGCTACGTCTTCGTTGAAGGTTCTAGCGTGGGCGAAGTAGGTTGGGATGTGCTGCGCGACCGTGAACGGCTGGCGCAGGGCGGCGTCTTTTTCGCCGTCGTGCCGGTTAACAATAACGGCGACCTCGTTGGTACCCCGGAATTTGTAACTAGTGGCTTCGTGGCCCGTGAAGAAGCTAATGAACTGGAAGAAGGCGCTCAGGAGCGAGTTGCGCAGACAGTGCGATCCTTTACCGGCTCGAGGGACCAACTGCACAAGGAGATCGAAAAATCGCTGGAGCGTTATCTCTATGATGAAACGGGTCGCCGACCGCTCATTCACGTGGTAGCAAAATAAGCTCGGAGCAACCTGACTGGGAAATAGGAGCTGAAACGAAGGAGAAGTAACGCTGTTGCGACTTCCGACCGAGTTCAGGCAGCGGCAGGTCGCTTTGTTTGAGGCGGAAGGTGCAGCGTGGCTGCAACAACTGCCCCATTGCATCGCCGATATTGAGCAGCGCTGGTCTGTACGAATACAGCCTCCTTTCACCAACCTCAGCTACAACTACGTCGCCCCGGCACGGCTGAGTGACGGTACGGCCGTTGTCTTCAAAGCCGGTTTCCCCCGCCCGGAGCTGCACCGGGAAATCGAGGCGCTGCGCTTTTATGACGGCCGGGGTATGGTCCGCCTGCTGCGAGCCGAAACAGAGCGGGGCATCATGCTGCTGGAGCGGCTGCAACCGGGCACGCCTCTCATTCCCCAGGCTCTGCGCGACGATGAAGCAGCCACACGCCAGGCCGCTCAGGTCATGCAGCAATTGTGGCGGTCGGCTCCGACCGACCACGATTTCCCAACGGTGGCCGATTGGGGCCGGGGTTTTGTGCGACTGCGGGCTGAATTTAACGGCCGTACCGGTCCTTTCCCCGCTAAATTAGTCGATACGGCCGAACAGCTTTTCGCCGACCTGCTGGCTTCGTCCGCGCCACCTGTTTTGCTCCACGGCGACCTGCACCACGACAACATCCTGCAAGCAGCGCGGCAGCCCTGGCTGGCGATTGATCCCAAAGGGGTAATCGGCGAACCGGCCTATGAAGTGGGTGCGCTGCTGCGAAACCCTTCCCCCCACATCTTCCGGGAATCGCCCGCCAGTTTACGCCGCCTACAAGCCCGACGCCTGGACATCCTGGCCGAAATACTCGACATTGAGCGGCAGCGGCTATGGGGCTGGTCACTGGCCCAGGCCGTTCTCTCCGCCTGGTGGAGTTACGAAGATGGCGAACCGGGCTGGAAGCCGATGCTGAGCCTGGCGGCAGAGTTGCGGAGTGGCGTAGTGGCGTAGTTGCGGAGTGGCGGAGTGGCGGAGTGGCGTAGTGGCGTAGTTGCGGAGTGGCGTAGTGGCAGAGTGGCAGAGTGGCGGAGTGGCGGTAACCTCGCCACCTCGCTACCTCGCCACCCTGCCTACATATCGCGCCCGTGGCCGGATCAGTTGGTCCAGCGCGTACTGCTCGATGGCGTGGCCAATCCAGCCAGCGGTACGGCCGAGGGCGAAGAGGGTCAGGGCGGTGCCCGGGGGCAGACCCAACGCCTGGGCCATGACGACCAGTCCCAGATCAACGGTGGGATGCTGGCCGGTGGTCTGGTACACCGCCGTTGCCAATTCATGCGCCAGCTTAACAACCGGCAGCTCACCCAGCCGCTCCTGCACCGTATCCAGCAGCAAACGGCCGCGTGGATCGCCGTCCGGGTAGAGGCGATGACCAAAGCCGGAAATCGCCTCCCCACGACGCAGGCGGCTGACAACGGCCGTTTCGGCTCCAGCCGCCGCCTCCCGCAGCAAAGCCTCCACCCGCTCCGTGTGGCCGCCGTGTTTGCTGCCTTGCAGCGCGGCCAGCCCGGCCTGAACCACCCCGTAAGGCGTGGCCCCCGCCGAGGCCACACAGCGGGCCGTGAAGCTGGAGACGTTTAGCTCATGGTCGGCACAAAGCACCAGGGCCAGGTTGAACCAGTCGGCAGCCCAGGGCCGGTCAGGCAGCCAGGCTTGCTGTAACGTATGGGCGATTGTCGTCTCGACCGGTTGGCGGGCAGCAACGGCCGTTAACAGCCACAAAATCCGCGCTCCCGTCTGCGCCACTGCTACTGGTGATAAATCATAAGCGGCCAAATCGGAAACGGCCGTTTGTGCCAGCGCCACCTGAAAAGCCGCCATCTTTGGCAATGCTGCACCCTGCTCACCGATCACCGCATACCGATTACCGAACTCCGGCTCCTCATCCCACAATAGGCAGGCGACTGCCTCAAATGATGCAGTGGTCGCCAATGTAAGCACATCCTGACCCCGGTAGTAGAAACGGCCGTTTTCAATCAGCGTCAACTGCGACTCCAACACCGGCATTCCCCAATGGAGGGCCGTTTCAGCCGCCTGTGCCGGATTGTGGCGCAGCGTCTTGCGGGCCTTGAGCGCGGCCACATCCTCGGCCCGATACCGTTTGGCCCGACTCTTGCCCGGCGTCTCCTCCGAGCGAATCAGCCCGCGGCTGACGTAGGCGTAGAGCGTGGGCAGGCTAATATCCAGTTCTTGAGCAGCTTCTTGGGCGGTCAGGTAGTTCATGGCAGTATTCCGTATTGCGTGTTTCGTATTGCGTAAGCAGGTAGGAGTAAGAGATAGGATGGCAATACGTATATTGATTGTATAATCAATATTGACAACATTTATTTTACAATCTACACTACTATACAACAATCATTCACAATTCACAATTCATGATTCACAATTCACAATTCTCCAGGAGCTTTCCATGAACCCAACAGATACAACTCCCATCTACCGGCCCGGCCTGGAAGGGGTGATTGCCGCCGAGACGGCCTTGAGCCATCCCGAAGGCGCAGCCGGCCGTTTAACCATTGTCGGTCATGCGGTGGAAGAATTAGCGGCCCAGTTTACCAGTGAAGAAGTGGCCTGTTTGCTGTGGCACGGCCGTTTACCCACCCCCGTCGAACTGGCCACCTTCAAACAACAACTGTCTGCCCACCGATCTCTGCCGGAAGCCACGCTCGACTTGCTGCGAGCGGCCGCCAGCCGCGCCGTGCCCACGATGGACGCGCTGCGGATGGCTATTGCCAGCCTGGACCTGGATTTAACCCCCGACCAGTTGGAAATCGGGCTGGTGGCTCGCACGCCCACCATCATTGCCGCCTACGGCCGTTTACGCCAGGGTCAGGACCCACTCCCGCCCCATCCCGACCTGGACCACGCTGCCAATTACCTCTACATGCTGCACGGCCAGCTACCCAGTCCGGCTCAGGTGCGCGGCCTGGAAACCTACCTCAACACCGTCTCTGATCACGGGTTGAACGCCTCAACCTTCACCGCCCGGATTATCGTCTCAACCGATTCGGATGTGGTATCGGCCGTTACCGGGGCCATCGGTGCGCTCAAAGGTCCCAAGCATGGCGGCGCACCCGGTCCGGCGCTGGATATGGTTTTTGAGATTGGCACGGCCGAGCAAGCCGAACCCTATCTGCGGGCCAAATTGGACAAGGGGGAGCGGCTGATGGGTTTCGGCCATCGCGTCTACAAGGTGCGTGACCCGCGAGCAGTGGTCTTGTCCCAGGCAGCGGCCGAGATGTACCGGGCAGGGGGCGACATGGCTCTGTATGAACTGGCGCAACAGGTAGAAGAAACGGCCGTGCGTCTCCTGGCCGAATACAAACCGGGCCGCAATCTGCAAACCAACGTCGAGTTTTACACCGCGCTGCTGCTGCACGGGCTGGGCCTGCCCACCGACCTGTTTACGCCCACCTTTGCCCTAGGGCGCATGGCCGGCTGGATCGCCCACTGCCGCGAGCAACAGGCCAGCAATCGGTTGATACGGCCGTTGTCGCGTTATGTGGGGCCGTAATGCGTAAAGCGTAAAACGTAATGCCGAAGAGCGTAAGAGGTTACGCTTTACGTTTTACGTTTTACTTTTCACGTTTCACGTTTTACGGGTAAAGTAGACGGCATGATTCATGAGAAACGGCCGTCAGACAGCACCACGCCTATCACCACCCAACTGCTGGCCGGGATCAAAGCGGAACTGCCCATTGCCGTTGGGGTCGTTCCGTTTGGCATGATTTATGGGGTGCTGGCGCTGGCGGCTGGTGTGCCGCCCCTGCTGGCCCTGGCCATGTCTTCGATTGTGTTTGCCGGGTCGGCCCAATTTATCGCCGTCCAGTTGATCAGCGTGGCCTCCCCGGCGGCCATCTTGCTTTCCACCACCTTTATCGTCAATTTGCGCCACCTGCTGTACAGCGCGTCGCTGGCCCCCCACCTGCGCCACTTGTCCCGCCCCTGGCGCTGGCTGCTGGCCTATTTGCTCACCGATGAAGCGTATGCGGTTGCGGCCGTTCACTACCAGGACCAGAGCCAGCCCGTCACTTACAAACATTGGTTCTTCCTCAGCGCGGGGCTGACGCTGTGGTTATCGTGGCAAATGAGTACGGCCGTTGGTCTTTTCCTCGGTGCCCAGATTCCGGCCGGCTGGTCGCTCGATTTCACCCTGGCCCTCACCTTCATCGGTATCGTCGTGCCCACCCTTTTTACCCAAACCGGCCTCGACCGACCCAACCTGGCCGCCGCTCTCTCCGCCGGATTGGTGGCCGTGCTGACTTTCCACTGGCCCTACAAGTTGGGCCTGATGGCGGCGGCGCTGGTGGGGATTGGGATGGGCAGTTGGCTAAGCGGACGAAAAGTAACAGACGGAAGACGGAGGACCGATGACGAAAATGGATAGCCTCCGTCCTCGGTCTTCCGTCCTCGGTCCTTTTCAGGAGACAATGAGATGACTCTCTGGCTAACAATCATTGGCATGGGCCTGATCACCTACCTGCTGCGGCTGGGACCAATTGAACTGCTGGAACGCTTTCCGCTCAGTGATGAATTGCGGCGGGCGCTCCGTTTTGTGCCTGCCGCCGTTTTGTCGGCTATCATCCTGCCCGAAGTAGTGCAGCCGGCCGGGGTGCTAGATTTGTCGCCAGGTAATGAGCGACTGCTGGCCGGGCTGGTGGCCGTCGTGGTTGCCTGGTACACACGCAACGTTTTATGGACGATTGGTATCGGCATGGTGACGTTATGGTTGGTACAATATTTGCTGACCGGTATACAATGAAGGCATCCAACATGGATTCGCCTACCTCGACAATAGAACGCGGATGTCGCAGATTAGGCGGATTCGTACGGATAAAAGCAGAAAAATCCGTGTTAATCTGCCAAATCCGTGTTTATCCGCGTTCTATATCTGTGACCAACTGAACAGCTACAATGAAGGAAGTCAACCACGGATACTTATGATGCAAGATTTCTTGGAAGTTGGCATTGTTAAGGGCCTATACCGCTACCCCGTTAAATCCATGCGCGGCGAATCACTGCATGAAGCCCGCCTCTACTGGCACGGGCTGGACGGCGACCGGCGCTATGCTTTTGTCCAGTCGGAAAACCACTCCGGCTTTCCCTGGCTGACGGCGCGGGAACTGCCCCAACTGGTAGGCTATGTGCCTCGCTTTGAGCGATCCGATCCGGTTAATTCCCCCATTCAGGTGCAGACGCCAAACGGCCGTTTCCTCCCCCTCACCTCCGACGAACTGCACCAGGAGCTACAAGCCGCCTTTGGCCAACCGATCCATTTGATGAAAATCAGTCGCGGAGCCTATGACAGCCAGGTGGTGTCGCTGGTCAGCCAGGCCACGCTGGACAAGGTGGGGCAGATGGCCGGGCAGCCCGTCACGGTTGAACGATTCCGCCAGAATATTCTCATCGAAACGGCGAGTGGCTATCCCTTTGCCGAGGAAGAATGGCTGGACGGTGTGCTAACTTTTGGTGACGGCCCCAACGCGCCCGGATTACGCCTCAACCGGCCCATTCAGCGCTGCGTGATGGTGAATGTGGACCCGGACACGGCCGTAAAATCCCCCACCATCCTCAAAACCATCGCCCAACAGCGCGGCAACTGCCTCGGGATCTACGGCTCCCCCGAACAGCCCGGCCTCATCCGCGTGGGGGATCGGGTGTATTTAAAATAGGAACGCGGAGGTACGCTGAGGACCGCAGAGTTGCGCGGAGAAAAGCTCTTTTTTCTCTGTGAAACTCTGTGAACCCTCCGCGCATCTCCGCGTAACATCTTTTTTGGAGTTTTTTATGACCCGCAATGTAGCCATAATGATTTTTGATGACGTGGAAGTGCTGGACTTTTGTGGCCCGTTTGAGGTGTTTAGCGTGGCCAACTATTTCAGCGAGGCTGCGTTCAACGTCTACCTGATTGCGCCCGAACAGCGCACCATTTTGGCCCGCAACGGCCTGAAAGTGATTCCGGACTATGACCTGAGCCACGCTCCCGATCCCGATCTACTGCTAATTCCAGGTGGTTGGGGCACACGGCCGTTAATCCACAACACCACCGTCATCAACTACATCCAGCAGCAAGCCGAGCACGTGGAACGGCTGCTCTCTGTCTGTACCGGGGCCTACCTGCTGGCCAAAGCCGACCTGCTGGACGGCCTGCAAGCGACTACCCACCACGGCAGCTTTGAGATGCTGGCCAAACTGGCCCCGACGGCCACGCTGGTGCGGGATGTGAAGTATGTGGATAACGGCCGTATCGTTCTCAGTGGCGGTATTTCGGCCGGGATCAACATGAGCCTCTATGTGGTTGGTCAGCTTCTGGGAGAAGAGGTAGCGCAAAAAACGGCCGCTTACATGGAATACGACTACAGCGTTAATTTTTGACGCAGAGGCGCGGAGACGCAGAGGGATCATTTCTCTGCGCCTCTGCGTCTCTGCGTTGATAAATCTTACAACTCACGGGCAGGCTGAATGCCCGGTTGGTTCCGCCCGGCAGCCGATTATCATCACGGCCAATACCATAAAAGCAAACAGAACAACGTACCATTTCTTGATCGGACTCATCATCAACACCTTCCTTTGCCTTTATTCAAACGAACGGCGCAGTCGCTCAAGATGGGTACGTGTTTCCTCAATTCTGCCTGGCCGAATCTGAAGCCAATAGTCGGAACCTTCCATGAATTCGAGGGCTTCTTCATATTTGACAACGGCCGTTTCCACATCCCCCATCCGTTCACAACTGCGGGCAATACCCAGCCGGGCGTGATAGTCGCATTGCCTTTTGACCATCCTATCTTACCCGCAACCATCAGGCCAGCAGGACGTAAAGCCTACTAATGACCAATGATGACATAACTCACTGGACACAATTCCCAAATCTACGTATGATACCAACCGTTGATGGCTCTTTAGCAAAAAAGACACGTAAAAACGTAATGCGTAAAACGTAATGGCTTCCCCAAAAGCCGCTCCTTACGTTTTGCTTCTTACGTTTTACGCCCACCTGGAGGACACCATGAAATTCATCCTATACGCGCTGGCGGCAATGCTGGGCATTTTTGGTTTTATTTTTGTGGCCGGGTCGCAGGGCAGCATCGGCCGTATCATTGTCGGCCTCATTCTCTTTGCGGCGGCCGGGGCACTGGTCTACGTCAGCCGCGTCCAGCCCGAACCCTCCCAGACTACCATTGTGCAAAAAATTGACCTCAGCGGCGAGATGAATTTGGCAGAAATCCGCTGCCGCTCCTGCAATGCGCCGCTCAGCAAAGAGTCGGTCAAGGTTCAGGCCGGGGCCATTTTTGTCAACTGTGAATATTGCGGGGCCACCTACCAAATGGAGGAAGAACCAAAATGGTAGTCGAACAAAAAAGCCGTTCACTGACCCAACAACTATGGCAAGGTTTACAGCAGGATTTGGGCCAGTTCACTGGCGGTCTGTTGGCTCGTTTTGCCCCCGCTCCGGAGACGGTTCAGGCTGGCATGTACACCTATCGCATCGACCCCGGCGGTGGCCAGCGGCGCATCCACCTGCGTGTGGAGGCCGATGGCAAAGGGGTGATGTTTGTGGACGTGACGGACGTGATTCATTTGAATGAAACGGCCGTTACCATGACCAAATTAGCCCTCGACGGCGTACCCCAAGAAGTAGCCGCCCGCCGCTTTGTCAGCCATTTCCACGTCGGCCGGCAGCAAGTCGCCAACGAACTGGCCCACATCTACGAGATGGTCGAACGCTTCCGTGAGCCGGGCCTGGGCTGCCCCACCTGCTCCCTCAACGGCCTGGACCGCGCCCCGCTGTTCAGCCAGCGTGCCCGCGCTCCCTACAAGGCCGACCTGGCCCTGACCTACGGCTGCAACAACGAATGCCCTCACTGCTACAACGAACCGGACCGCTTTGAAATGCCCTCCATGCCCAAAGAAGAGTGGTTCCGCGTCCTGGACCAGCTATACGACGTGGGCGTACCCCATCTTATCTTCACCGGCGGCGAGGCCACCCTCCACCCCAACCTGTTGGAGATCATCAACTATGCCGACTCGCTGGGCATGGTGTGCGGGCTGAATACAAACGGCCGTCGCATCGCCCACGCCCCTTATATGGAAGAATTAGCGGCGGCCGGTCTCAACCACATCCAAATCACGCTCGGTTCACACAAAGCGGCCGTTCATGACGCCATGATGGGAGCCAAATCGTTCGACCAAACCGTGCGCGGCATCCGCAACGCAGTCGCGGCCAACGTCCACGCCATCACCAATACCACCTTGATGCGGGCCAACATGGACCACGCCGAAGAAATTATTGATTTTCTCTACGAACTGGGCATTCGCACCTTTGCCATGAACGGCATGATCTACTCCGGCGGCGGTTTTGCCGATCCCAACGCCATCCCCGAAGAGGAAATGCCCCCCCTGCTCATCCGTGTGCGCGACCACGCCGCTTCATTGGGGATGCGCTTCCTCTGGTACACGCCCACCGAATATTGCCGCATGTCGCCCGTGGAGCTGGAAATCGGGGCCAAGCGCTGCAATGCCGGCGAATACTCGATCTGTATCGAGCCAAACGGGGACGTGCTGCCCTGCCAATCCTATTACGTGGCGGCCGGCAACATTTTGCGCGATCCCTGGGAACAAATCTGGGGCGGCGAACTATTCCGCAGCTTCCGTGACCGGGAGGAAGACCCGCGCTGGGCTGGCCTGCCCGAAAAATGTTGGGATTGCCCCGACCTGCCCCTGTGCGGCGGCGGCTGTCGCATTGAACGGGAAGCGCGTGACGGCCACCGTATCGCCGACGGCAGCGGCGGCGGCGGCTGTTCGGGATGCAGCGGTAGCTGTGGTACAGGCAGTTCCCGCCACGCGACCAACGCCACCGCCGGTTTCATCCCTTCCCCCTCCACCACCCGTGACACGCGCCGGGCAACGGGGCTGATTGGATTGGAGCAAATTACGATAGCGTGAAGCGTGATACGTGAAACGTAATGGGCTTCGCAAACACCCATCACGTATCACGCTTCACGCATCACATCTCAAAACGAGGCAACCAATGGAAACACCTACTCTTTGGCAAAGGCTACTGTGGCCCCAACCGCCGGCCAAACCGGAGCCGGTGGCGCCGGGGCTGTACCATTATTTTGAAGACGAAGGCGGGCAGTATACCCGCTTTCACCTGCGCGTAGAGCCGGACGGCAGCGGGATGCTGCTGGCCAACGCCACGGCCGCGGCCCGTCTCTCGCCGGTCGGGGTCATTATTGCCCGTGATTTGTTAGAGGGGGAGCCGGAAACGGCCGTTTTCAACCACCTCCGGGAACGCTTCAAAGGCACCGACGAGGCCACCATGCGGGCCGACATGCAGCAGGTCCAGGCCATCTTGCAGCAGTTGATCGCCCCTGACACCGGCTACCCCATCATCAACCTGGCCGATGCCCACTTTGACCCCAGCCAGGCCGAACTGTTCGCCCCGCTAGAGGCCGACATCCCCCTGGCCGCGCCGGAACAAATTGTGCCCCTGCTCGACTGCCTGTGGGAGATTGGCATCCCTCACGTCACCCTCTTTGCCCCGCCCGGACTCACAGAAGACCAACACGCCCACCTGGTCCGCGCCGTTGAGCGGGCCGAGGATTTGGGTATGATTGCCGGGGTGCGCGGTCGGGCCAGCGATTTGTTACAGGGTACGCTGCTGAGCGATCTGGCGATGGCCGGGGTAGACCACGTGACCATCCCCCTGGCCTCAGCCACGGCCGATTTACACGACGAACTATTGGGCGAGGGGGATTATACGGCCGTTGCCAAAACCTTTGAGACACTACAAATCCTCGAAGTCTACCCCGTCGGCGAAATCCCGCTGCTGGCCCAAACCCAGCCCGACTGGCTGGAAACGCTGGCTCAACTGCAAGCCTGGGACGTGGCTCACGTCTCCTGCTACGCCATCGCCGCGCCCGAAGAAGGGAATGGGGCCGTTCCCGCCGCCGCCTTGCGTCAAATAGCAGCCGATGTGGAAGAAACGGCCGATACCCAACAAACACCCATCCTTTGGGAACCGCCCCAGGCCCGCCACGCGCAGCAAACATTGGCCCAACAAGTCCAACACGGCCCGCGCTGCACCGGCGATGCGGCCGTGCGCGTTGAGCCGGACGGCCAAGTCATCCCGCCGCGTGGTCCTTACCGCAGCGCGGGCAACATCCTCCACGACGATTGGGAAACCATCTGGCAGAATGAGGCTTTCACCAGCTATCGCCAAAAAGTTGAAGCCCCCAGCCACTGCCAGCTTTGCCCCGGCCTGGCCATCTGCGCCGCCGCCTGCCCCGCCGATCCGGCCGGCTGGGCGCTGGACAGTGAACCCGTGAGCAGTATTCAGTAAGAAGTAGAATGTGAGAAGTTGCTACGCAATACGCAATACGCACTACGAGGTCAACAATGAGTAAGATTATCCAAAGAACGGCCGTATTCACCCTCCTCCTCATCCTTTTCAGTTGGTCCCTGCCACCCGTCGCGGCGCAAAACTACCAGTTTGCCGTGCCGGAAATGATTTTGCAGGCCTACATCCAGCCTGATGCCTCGGTGGAGTTTGTCTACGACATCACCTTCCTCAACATGCCCGGCGGCCGCACCATTGACATTGTGGACATCGGGATGCCCCATGCCGGCTACGACATCGGCAACATGCGGGCCAGCATCGACGGCCAGCCCTTGACCGTCATCCGCCGCTCCGAATACGTCACACCCGGCGTCGAAATCCATCTGCGGGGCAACTCTATTCCCCCCGATACCCAGGCCACCCTCACCTTCTCCTTCACCATGCCCGACATGGTCTACCAGGACACCACCCGCCCCGATTACGCCTCCTTCCAGATTACGCCCACCTGGTTTGACGGGCAGTTTGTGCGCGGCACGTCCGACATCTGGGTCATTGTCCACATGCTGCCCGAAGTGGACCCCGATGAGGTGCTGCACCAGGGCATCCCCTTTACCGAGAAGCTGATTTTCAACGAAACGGCCGTTGTCGGCTGGAACACAACCCAACCGGCCACCGGCCCCTTCCTGGTTGGCACCTCCTTCCCCCAACGCGGCCTGGACCGGGTCGTCACCATGAACCTCTTTGAATTGGCCGTTAAATGGGTTGAAGATAACCCAGGCGTGTACTTGATGGGCGGCATTTTGGCCGTCGTCATGCTCACCTTCCTCTTCTTCCGCTTCTCCGGCGGCACCGGCTTTTCCGTTTACTTTATCCTGCTGGCCATTCTCATTTTTGCTCTCACCGAAACAGGGGCCGCTCTGCTTCTGTCCGTGCCCGTTTTATTATTTGGCATCGGCGGCAACGAATATTACCTGTCGTCACGCAAGCAGAGTTATCTGCCTGCCCTGGCCCACGTCGAAGGGGGCGGCATCAAGCGTGGCCTGACCGCCCCCGAAGCGGCCATGCTCCTGGAAAACCCGCTCAACAAGGTGTTGACGCTGGTCATCTTTGGCCTGCTTAAGAAGCGAGTGTTGGAACAGGTTGAGGCCGACCCACTGCGGGTCGCCGTAGCCCCCGCCTTTGACCTGAGTAAACAGAAATTGGAGAAAGTCTCAGCCCGCAACAAGGCTCGCCGGCAGGCCGCTCAGGATGCGGGCGTGGTTCTGCACACGTATGAACACGCCTTTCTGGAAGCGATTGCTGCCAGTCCCCAAGAACCGGTCCACAAAATTGATTTTGGTCCAGCCATGAAAGAATTGGTCAAACATGTGGGCAAGCGTGTGGTTGGCTTTGACCTCAATGAAACCAAAACCTACTACCAGCGCATCATCGAACGGGCCATGCGCGAAGCGCAATCGGCCGTCGGCGACCTACCCCAGTGGGAAGAAGCCGTGGACCGCAACATGGAATGGATTCTCATGGGCGACGGTTATGAGACGGTTTTCAATCCCGGTCCCCACACCTACCGCCCTATCTGGATGCGGCGCAGCATGATGGCCGGGATGGGCGGCAGTAGCGGCGGCGGCCTGGCCCTGCCTACGGGCGGTGTAGGCAGTGGTCCCGGCGGGCCGGGCGGGCGTACCAGCTTTGGTGACGTGGCCGCCTCCTTCGCCGGCTGGACGGAGAACACGATGGGCCGGATGGCCTCGTCTATTTCGCCCGCCAGTTTGAATCCGAAAGCGGCCGGCAGCGGCGTCATCAACCTCAGCGGGGCCGACAAACTGACCGGCGACATCCTGCGCTCGATGGCTGAATCGTCCGGCAGCGGCGGGGGCAGCAGTGGCGGCGGCTGTGCCTGCGCCGGTTGTGCCTGTGCCTGCGCCTGCGCGGGCGGTGGTCGGTAGAGGACAACGGATTGGGGGAAGGAACGGATGGATGGTATTGGCAAAAAGGAATTTAAGCGGAAACGCTACCTGGGATTAAACTTATGACCTTCTCTCCAACAGCCAGCCTATTGATGAAGCTGCTTGGCCCCGCGCTCATACGGGCCATTTTAACGCGCGTGTTTCGTGACGAAGTAACGGGCAGCGATATGGCCGAAACGCTGACCGACAGCCTGGCATCCCCCGCCTGGTTGAACAGTTGGGCGGCGATTATGCTCAAGGGCGCACGGCCGATATTGGGGATTATTGATTATTCAGGCACTTGAATAATCATGGTATCTGAATAACCGTCTCTAGTAACCACAAAACTAAGGTAACGGCCGTCAAATGACCATTGGGGCCAACCTGCTAAATCTCCATTGCTTACTGTTAAGGGTATCAATCTTTCCGTTGTTATGTCATAAAGCAGCCATTGATTGTCATGATCACGGTAAAGAAATTGATGACTGGATGGGGACCAGTCAGGCGTGGTATTGACCATACCTGGCACAGCGATAATCTCCAATGTTTCGATCTCTACCACGTACAGATGTAAATGGGAATCAATTGAGAGCAAGACCAGGGAATTATCGTCAAAAATCTCAAGTTGACCTGGAATTAAAACAGCCAAATAACGGCCGTTTGGTGAAAAACTGGCATGGAGTGTACAGGTTTCAGCATTGAACCATTTCACCTCATGCGGCTCATCTGGTGAGGGAAGCTCAAGAAAGATTTGATCAGTTTCCATATCGCGCACCTGCAACTTTGCCCCATCCGGGTGAAGAGTGCGATACGCTAACAAACTGCCGTCCGGTGAGAAACGGCCACAAACTCCCTCCGTATCTATCAGTGTCAACTCATCCTCTTCAACTCGCCACAATTGTAATTGAACTGGCTCAATTACCTCACGCGGTGCCGTTAAGACTAGCATTTCGTTAGTACCTGGACGCCAGGTGATAAATTGGGACTGTATATCGCGCAGCCAGGTTTGTTCTTCTGTGGCCGGTATAATCGGTAATGTCAAAGAGAGATGTCGCACCCTTGCTTGAACGGTTAAATCCCCAGCCAACCCAATGGGTATCGCGGAAACAGAATGTGCCATTGGAGTATGTTTTATCGCTACGTAATCCTTTCCACCAGGAACAGGTGAGGAGCTATGTAAACTTAAGCTTGCGAGCAAGTCGCCTGAATCCACATCTGCCATAAAAAATGTCCCTTCCCCACCACTGTAATATTCAGTATAGACTAGAATCAACGGGGTAGCCCAGCCAACTGGATCAGCGAAACGGCCCCGGATTGGGAAGTGGATGTCCACATGATTACCTTCGGTATCGATCAACCAAATATTGCTTTCGTCAACTGGAAAACTGCCTGGCAGGCTGAGAGAGATGTCCAAATCGGCAGCGGTAATTGCCAGATGTTGACCGTCTGGTGCCCATAAAATGTAAAAAAAGGTGGGGCATTCAAAGTCTGGGGGTGTAATTTTGATTGGTGTGAATTCCGGTGCAATTGCCATATAAATTTCTGTTTCATGAAATGGATAATCGGTACAACCGAAAACGACCTCGTTAGCGGCTGGCGACCAATGGAGCTGACTAAATGGAGCATCCAACTGGCGAATCAAGGTAACTTCTTCCGACCAAGTCAAGTTTGGATTAGGAGTAGTTGTTGGTGTCAGCATTTGGGTAGGGCGTGGTGTAGGCGTAGTTGTCCATGTAGCCACCGGGGTTGGCGTATTTTCAGGGGTGTTAGTGGAAATAATTGTGGCAGTGATAGCACTTTCTTTTGCGGTTATCTCTGGTGACACTGTTTCTATTTCACCATGACAGGCCGATAACCATAACAAAAATGGTATACTCAAAAGATAGAGAAGTCGTTTTACTGAATCCATTTTGCATAGCTCGTAATTGAGGAACCGATGTCGATTGATACAGGATTATAACTGGTCTATCGGTTAGGGTCACCCCGTAGGCTGAGAAACGATTTGATTTGGTGAGTTTTTACGGTATGTTCTTGGTATAATGGTATCAAGATGAGTGGCCTGGGCAACCCGCACGATAAATTCTTCAAAGAAGCCTGTTCCCGGCCGGAAGTGGTGCGGGATTTTCTGGCGCAGCAGTTACCGCCGGCCGTCCTGGCTCAGATTGACCTGGATACGTTAGCGCTGCAAAAGGACACCTTTGTAGATGCCGACCTGGGTGAGCATTTTTCTGACAGGCTGTACCGGGTGGAGACGAAGGAGCAAACATCTCTTTACATCTACCTCCTCCTGGAACACAAAAGCTATCCTGACCCCTTCATCGCCCTGCAACTGCTGCGCTACCTGGTCCGTATCTGGGAGCAGGATTTACGTGAAAAGCGGCAGCAGCTACGCCTGGTCGTGCCGCTGGTGGTCTATCACGGGGCCAAGAGGTGGCGGGTGGCTACCAACTTTGAGGGTTTGTTCACGGGCGATGAGGCGTTACGGCCGTATTGGCCCCAATTCGAGTATATTCTCTACGACCTCTCCCGTTACAGCGATGCCGAGATACAGGGCGCAGTTCTGACACGCATCACGCAGCTTTTGCTCAGGCACATTTTTGATCCCCGTCTGGCCGATGAGTTGCCCCGTATCTTTCAACTCTTTCGCGAGTTGGCTCATCAAGAGACCGCGCTTCAATTTTTAGAAACGGTACTGCGCTATCTATCAGCCGCCAGTGAGCGCGTGAGCCGGGAGGACCTGGTACACGCGCTGGAAACCGCTTTAGTTGATGATAAAGGAGAGACGCTTATGACCACGTTAGCCCAACAATGGATTCAAGAGGGAGAACAAGCAGGACTAGAAAAAGGCATACAAAAAGGTCTGCAAAAGGGTCTTAGGGCCATGCGTAACAGTATCCTTGATCTGCTGAAGGTGCGCTTTGACACGGCCGATCTCGCCCTGGTCCAAAATTTAGAGAAAATTGACGATCTGGACACGCTGCGTATCATCCTCACCCAGGTGGCAACGGCCGATTCCATCACCCAAGTCGAACAAGCCGTCGCCGCTGTTGTTGCCGATGAAACAACTCCTGACTGAACAGGCTGCCTGGCTGGCCCCGGCGCGGGCGCGGCTGCTGCGCCGGGTGGCCATTGCCCACCGGCAGCGAGTCCTGGACCTGGGGGCCGGTCCGGGGGCAGTCACGCCGGAACTGGTGCGGCGCAGTGGCGGCCTGGTGGTAGCCCTGGATGTGGACCTGGACGCCCTGCAAACGAATGGCGACTGGCAGGAGGCTGTTCGGGTAGCCGCCAACGGCCGTTTCCTCCCTTTCGCCCCGCAAACCTTCGACCTTGTTTTTTGCCAATGCGTGCTGATGTGGATTGATGGGTTAGCAACGGCCGTTTCCCAAATCCGGCGCGTGTTAACTGACGATGGTGTCCTGGTCGCCCTCGAACCCGACTACGGCGGCATGATGGAGCATCCGCCCGCACTGGCCACGCAGACCCTCTGGCTGAACGCGCTGCGCCGGGCCGGGGCCGACCCGTTGGTGGGACGCAAGCTGCCCGGCCTGCTGCACGCCCACGGCTTCGACGTGCGTGTTAGCCTGTTTGACACCCTGACCGCGCCCGAAGACGGCCGTTTTGCCCTCCTGCGCAGCCTCAACCTCACCCCGGACGAAGAAGCGCAACTGCAAGCCATTGAGCAGCAAACGGCCCACGCTACTTACCCCATCGCCCATCTTCCTTTTTTCCTCATTGAAGCGGCCTGCCGTGCGTGATCTGTCATTGGCAAACCGCACCCGAAGCCCAAACCTGACCTGCTTGAGCGCAAAATCCAAGAGAAAACTCACGCTTTTTTGACGGTTTGTTGACGATGTTTCGCCATAATTAGGCACGGCATCAGAAGTATACCGCCTGGATAACAGGCAGGAATACGTAAACCCGAACCAGAGAGTACCTATTCAAGGAGATTTCAATGAACCCATTTAGCAAGACACCCATAATCATTCTGGCCATGCTACTCACGCTGTTTCTGGCGGCCTGCGGCGGCACTGAAGAGCCTACGCCGGAACCGCCAACAGTCGAGGCCCAGACTGAAGTGATTGACACCACACCAACTGAAGAGCCAACAGCAACCGCCGAACCCACCCCTGTACCGACTGATACGCCTGAGCCAACCAATACCCCTGAACCTGAACCGGAGCCAGAGTTTGCTGTGCCCGACGGTTTTGTTGCCTATCAATCTGACTTTTCCGGGGTAGCTTTGCAGCACCCGGCCGATTGGATCTTTTTCGACTTTTTCTTCACCATTTTTGCTTCAGATGCGGAACTACTAGACACGCTCATGGAGGATGATGATCTGCCCTCTAATCTGGATGAAGTGATTTTTGGCTTTGTGCTGGGCATGTCGTTGGACGAGGCCGGTGTCGATACCGCCGCAGAGGCCCTGGACCAGGCCATCGAAGAATTTGATCTGACCGACGAAGATATTGAGATCATCGAGGGACCGATAACGACAACTTTTAATGGCCAGGAAGGTATCTACCTGGTAGCGGTTGGTGAGGAAGATGGCGAGGAATTGGCCTTAATTTATCTGGTAGTTATCAATGAGGAGGTAGGCCGCACGGCGGCAATGATTGCCATCACTAGCCCTCAAGCTGTAGACCAGTTCCTACCCCAACTGTTGGCTATTGCCAATACGATTGAGCTGTTTGAATCTGATATGGACAGCCTGTTTGACTTTGACTTTGACGACGATGCAGACGGTATGGAGATGGACGTCGTTCTAACCGAGCCGGGCAGTTTGCTGATCCTGGAAGAAACGCTGCTTGAAGACGACGTCCACTATTATTACTTTACCGCTACTGACGAAGGGACCATTGATGTCGTGGTAACGCCATTTGGCAGCTTTGACGTTGTCCTGGAGATATACGATGAGGATGACCAACTATTGGTCGAAGTCGATGACTCTTTCGGGGCAGAGACGCTCACCTTTACCGGCCTGGAACCGGAACCCACGCTGTATCTGCTGGTCGTGACTGGGTTCATGGGCCAGGCGGGTGATTACCTCATCGAGCTGGGATTTAACGAGGATGTTGTGCTGGAGTTGATAGATGGGGATGAGCTATACGGGCTGGTTGGCGATAGGCCGCTGCGATATGCTATCTTTTTAGAGGATGGCCAGACCATCACGGCCGTTTCTGCCCCAGAAGTCGCTTTTGACGTGGTGCTTGAGCTGTACGACGAAGAGGAGTTCATGCTCGAAAACCGCGACTGGGAATTCAGCGGCGGAGCCGAGACGCTCACCTTCACCGCCTTTGCCGACGGCCTTTATGTCCTCCACGTGCGCGGCTTTGCCGGCAGCACAGGCCAGCATTTCCTAACCATTACGGTTGAATAAGCGTTACCGTTCCTAAAAGACAGAAATTGCCCCAGAAGCGTGCAGGCGTTGAAGTAACGCCTGCACGCTTTACTCTTAATCCGGTTCCAACAATTCCGCCCCCGTGCCGCTACGCACCAGCAGCACCGTCCCCATGCGGTTGGTCGTCTCTTCCATGCGCTCGGCGTAAGCAGCCAGGTCGGCGTCGTCAGGTACGTCCAGACCCATAATAGTCAGGTCGGCCGCATTGCTCCACTGGACCAAAATCTCGGTAATTGGCTCACCCTTCTTCTTCTGGACAATTACATGGGGTGTGGCCCGCACCCGCACCCGATTCAGCAAGGCTTCCATGTGGCGCAGCGTCTCTTCACGGCCCTGCTCACCCTGGATGATACGCAGCAGGCGAATGTTGGCCCTGTGCCACTGCGGATGCTGATTAACAATGTGAGCCAGCAGCAGCATCAGGTCGGCATTAGGACCACGACCGCGCCACCAGACGTCAATAATTTGATGACGGCCGAATTGTTTGAACGTGGCATAGCGCAGCAGCAAAACCGACTTCTTGAAGCGGTGCAGCGTGGCCATGATTTCAAACTGGGTCTGGCGACCCTGGGGCGTGCGGCTCCAGCCCATCAAAATAGCGTTTGACTCCAATCCGCCCAGCCCGTGGGCTTGCGCCACCGTAATGGCCCCCATCTTAAAATCATCCACCACCTCGGCCTCGGCAAAGGCGGCCATGTGCCGGTCATGGATATAGGTGCGAATCTGCTTGCGGGCTACTTCGCGCAGGCCATGACCGGCCAGTTTATCTACATCCCCCACCAGCAGTTGGAAAAAGGTAACAACCCCGTGACCATAGCTGAGCCATTCCGCCAGCAGAACCAGTTGCTCCCGATTGTGGGGCTGGCCAGTAAAGACGAGCAGGTTCGGCCGCCAGTTTTTGACGTGGTAGCGCTGCTCTTCCAGTTGCAGCAGGGCACGGCGAGCCAGGCTAAACCAGATACCGCTGCGCAGGTCGCCCCAGGTACGCTCGGTGGCCTTGCGCTTGAGCCAGAAGTAGATGCCGTAGCTGACGACGACGGCAAAGATGGTGGCCGGGGCATTGATGAGGAACATGGCCGCATAACAGCCAATCGCGCCCAGCAGTGAGACGCTCCAATGGACGTTGAAGCGGGGGCGGAAGCTGGGATTGCCCACCATGCGCTCAAAGGCGGCCACCAGGTTGGTCATGCCGTAGGTATTCAGAAAGAACATAGTGATGATGGCAGCCACAAAGTTAAGGTCACCCATCATAATGATAGCCAGGGCGATGCCGGTACTGACCAGGACGGCCATACGCGGTTCGGTGGGGCTGCCCAGATTGGAGGCAATCGGGCGCGGCACGACACCGTCGTTGGCGATGGCTTGCAGGGTGCGTGGCGCGGCCATAATGCTGCCCAGCGCGGAAGAGAGGGTAGCCGCCAGTACGCCGGCCATAATCAGGGGCGACCAGAGGGCAATGTCGGCCATGATGAAGGTGTTGTCGATCAGGTCGGCACTGGTAGCGCGGCTGGCTAACCAGTAAACGGCCGCCATGTAGATAACGGCCGTAAAAATAATCGAGGCAATCGTCCCGCGCGGAATACTGCGGCCGGGGTCCTTCAGGTCGCCCGACATGCTGGTGCCGACCTCAATACCCGTCACAGCCGGGAAGAAAACGGCAAAAACAATCCAAAAGCTGACCCCTTCGCTATAATTAGGGTCAAAATTGATGGGAACGGCCGCACCCCAACTGCCGCCAAAAAAGGAGGCAACGGCCACCATCAAAATGGCCAGAATGAAGAACTGGATGCGCAAGGCAAAGTCGGCCCCGATCCAGCCAATGACGCCAAAAAGCAGAGCCGTGCTACCGGCAATCAGGCGCGGATCAAACGCCTGAAAATATTCAATTGTTTGCAAGGCTTCGGTAAAGCCGATAATGTAAAAAGCAATGGAAATCGCCTGGGACAGATAGAGAGGGATGCCGATAGCACCCCCAATCTCAA
This sequence comes from Anaerolineae bacterium, assembly GCA_007123775.1. Classification (GTDB taxonomy): domain Bacteria; phylum Chloroflexota; class Anaerolineae; order Promineifilales; family Promineifilaceae; genus SLGK01. The sequence goes on from SLGK01000228.1 coordinate 25,956, forward strand.
GCCCCAGCGTGCGTGAGATGATAAAATAGTTGCCGCCGGCCCTGACCCGCATATTGGTGGCAATGGCCGATAATGATAGACCGGTTAACAGCGAAATCATATTGGCAATGCCGACGATGATCAAGGCCCCAATCAGACCGGCCTGCCCCACCACCCAGCCGGCCCGTAAGAAGAAGATGATGCCCAAAATGGTCAGCACGTTGGGCGTAAAGACACCGGCAAAAGTACCAAAACGGGCCGTCGGCGGCAGTCCATTGCCCGTAGGGTTTAGCGGCACAGCGTCAGGCGCTTCTTTTTTTAGAAAATTGGGTAGATATTTTTGAAAATCCACTCGGTCACTCCTCTGTAAATGTAGGTCAAGCATCCCTGCTTGACCACGCAAACAAGGATGTTTACGCTACAGGTAGATCAAGCATCCCTGCTTGACCACGCAAACAAGGATGTTTACGCTACAGGTAGGTCAAGCATCCCTGCTTGACCACGCAAACAAGGATGTTTGCGCTACAGGTTTTTATTCGCTACTAAGCCCATTTACTGGTGCGCCTCGGCGCGTGGTGTTACTTATGAAATCAATCCCTACACAAATTTACTATTTCATGCGGCAGGGACGTGGCCGCATTAACTTGTTAACACTGCTTCGTTTCTTTATGATCCTGGCGGTGGTCGTCACCATCTATAGCATTATCTTTCACTACATCATGGCGTATGAAGGCCATGACCATAGCTGGCTGACTGGTTTTTACTGGACATTGACCGTGATGTCAACATTGGGTTTTGGCGATATAACGTTTGATTCGGACATCGGCCGTTTTTTCTCCATGTTTGTACTGATGAGCGGCATTGTCTTTTTGCTCATTCTGTTCCCGTTTACCTTCATTGAATTCTTCTATGCCCCCTGGGTCGAGGCCCAAAAAGAGGCCCGTGCCCCGCGTGAACTGCCCCAAGATACGGCCGGCCACGTCATTTTGACCAATTATGACTCGGTGACACGAGCCTTGATGAGAAAGTTGGAAGCCTATCAATACCCATACGTGCTGCTGATGTCTGATTTGAACGAAGCGCTCGATTTGCATGATTTAGGCTACAAGGTCGTGCGGGGCGACATTGACGATCCGGAGACCTATGAACGGGTTCGGGTGGAACAGGCGCGTCTAGTCGTCGCCACCTCAAACGATATGGTTAACACCAACGTGGCCTTTACGGTACGTGGTCTTTCCGACAAGGTGGGTATTATGACTGTGGCCAATTTCACGGCCTCGGTGGATATTTTAGAGCTGGCGGGTAGCGATCATGTGGTTCAGTTAGGCCATCTGATGGGGCAAGCCCTGGCTCGCCGTGTGACAGGCGGAGATACGCTGGCCCATCCCATTGGTTCTTTTGACAACCTGGTGATTGCTGAGGCAGCTGTGGGCCATACGCCGCTGGTGGGCCAAACCCTGCGTGAAACCAATCTGCGCCAGAAGTATGGGGTGTCGGTGTTGGGGGTATGGGAGCGGGGACAGTATGAAAATGCGTCGCCGGATACACAAATTACGACCGGAACGGTGCTGGTGATGAGTGGCTCGCAGCAGTGTCTTGACCGCTACAACCAGATTCATTACCATGAGCAGGAGCAAGATGCGCCGATCATTATTATTGGCGGCGGGCGCGTGGGGCGCGGCACCGGCTATGCGTTGGCTCAGCGCGGCCTGGACTATCGTATTATCGAACAGCAGCCAGACCGTATTCGTGACCCGGAAAAATATGTGCTGGGCAACGCGGCCGAACTGTCCGTCTTAAAAAGAGCAGGCATTATGGAGACAACGGCCGTTGTCATTACCACCCATGACGATGATACCAATATTTACCTGACTATCTACTGCCGCCGCCTGCGCCCGAATGTGCAGATTATTAGTCGGGCCACTCTGGAACGCAACGTCGATACGCTGCACCGGGCCGGGGCTGATTTTGTGCTTTCCTATGCCTCGATGGGGGCTAACACCATTCTCAGCATTTTGGACCGCAGCCGGGTTCTCATGGTAGCCGAAGGAGTAGATGTGTTTGAAGTGAATGTGCCTAAATCACTGGTGGGCAAATCGCTGGCCGAGGCAGAGGTGGGTAAACGGACAGGTTGTAATGTAGTGGCGCTGCGCAGCAAAGGGAACCTGCAAATTAACCCGGATGCTTATGAGCCGCTCCCGGCTGAGGGTGAGTTGGTAATTATTGGCACGGTTGAGGCTGAGGCCCGCTTCTTAGAAGTGTTTGGGGCTAAGGGTGAAGGGGATAGGTGAGTTCACTGAAAAAACCGAGTTTTTGGCTAAAAAGCGTCATCGTCACCAGAATAGGTGCCCTTGAAAAACTCGGTTTTTGGATCTTTTTCAGTCGAGGCATAGGTAGTAACGGCCGTTATCTATGAACCAAGCCAGCAAAAAGAAATCGCCCCAACCCTGGCCTGTTGCCCTACGACTGGTGCTGGGGTTAATCGCCTTGACCGTGCTGGGCACGGCCCTGCTGCTGCTGCCTGCTGCCAGCAGTGCTGAGCCGCTGACTTTCATGGATGCTTTGTTTACGGCCGTTTCTGCCCTCACCGTTACCGGCCTGACGGTACGCACCACCAGCACCGATTTCACCCTCTTTGGTCATCTGACAATTCTGGCCCTGATTCAGATCGGGGGCGTGGGCTATATGTTTGCCATCTCCCTGGTGCTGCTCTTTCTGCGGCGCAGCCTCAGCTTCCGCGACCGCCTGACCCTGACCGCTTCATTGGGATTAGACAAACCAGGGGCGATATTTCTGGTTTTGCGCCGCTCCTTTTGGGGTATCCTGATTATCGAAGCGGTGGGGGCGATGCTGCTCTATTTCCACTGGCGGGCCAACGGCATCGTGGCCGAAGAGCGGCTGCTGCTGTTTGCCGTTTTTCATGCTGTCTCCGCTTTTTGCAATGCTGGGTTCGACTTGTTTGCCGGCCTGCCCGCCTATCCAGACGGCATCCCGGCCGACAACGTGAGCCTGTTCATCATGGGGACGCTGATATTTATTGGCGGCCTGGGCATTCCGGTTCTTTCCGAAATACTCAACCTAAAGAAAGTTCAGCAAATCCACCATCATAAAGGCAGCAGGCTCAGCAGGAAAAGCGTGCGGGCTTTTTTCTCCTTTTGGCTAACTGGCTGGCACTGGCCCCATTTTTCGCTGCACACGCGCCTGACGCTGCGGGTGGTGGTCTTGCTGGTACTGGTGGGCTGGATTGGCCTCTTTTTGCCCGAAGTACGGCCAGACGGGGTGCTGCACGGGCTGCCAACAAGTAACCAGTTGATGCGTTCTCTGTTTCAATCGCTGTCGGCGCGGACGGCCGGTTTTCCGGGGCTGTCCGATTTTGACATGCTGCAAAGTGAGAGCCAGTTGCTGATCATGATGCTGATGTTTATTGGCTGCGCCCCGGCGTCGATGGGGGGCGGTATCACCACAGGCACATTTGGCGTACTGCTGCTAAACTTACGCAGCTATGCGCTGGGGCTGCCAGAGGTGCGCTGGGGCTACCGTACCATCTCGCCTGATATTGTGCGCCGGGCTGGTGTGGTGCTGACCGTTAGCATTGGTCTGGTGGTGTTGGCTACCTGGCTGATTTTGATGACCCATCGCCTGCCGCTAAATATGGTTTTGTTTGAGGTGATTTCTGCCTTCGCCACCTGTGGCCTGTCGCTGGGCATTACCGGCGAGCTGAATCTGTTTGGCCAGCTAATGATTATGGTGCTGATGGTGTGGGGTCGGCTGGGGGCGCTGACGCTGGTAACGGCGCTCGGGGCCAATGGTGAAGCGAAAACCCATGTGCATTATCCGCCGGAGAAGGTGTTGATCTAATAAGGGTGAGCGGTGCGAGGCACGGGCCAGCAGGTTCGTGGTTAACCAGGACGGTTTGGCCCGTGCCTTGCACCACCCATTGGAAGAATGATGACTAATTTAGTACAGCGAATCTGGCAGTGGCTGAAACGGCCGTTTAATCAATTAAATGAGGGGGTGGTTGCGGAAAAACGGCCGTTGTCTCCCCGTCGCCCCCAGTCTGGTTTTGTCATTATTGGGCTGGGCCGCTTTGGCAGCAGCGTGGCCGAAACGCTGGTGCGCGAAGGCTACGACGTGTTGGGTATTGACGGCGATGAGCAACGGGTGCGCCATTTGAGCCATACGCTGCCCAACGTTATTCAATTAGACGCCACTGACGCCGACGCCCTGCAAGAAATTGGGATTGAGAATTTTGATACCGGCCTGGTCTCCATTGGCATGGATTTTGAAAGCAATCTGCTGGCGACGGTGCTGCTGCTCCGCTTTGGCGTGCGGCGGGTCATTACCAAAGCCCGTACCCGCACCCAAAAGTCAATTTTAGAAGCGGTGGGAGCGCATGAGGTGATTCTGCCCGAACAGGAAGCCGGCGAACACCTGGGACGGCGGCTAGCGTTTGGGCATATTGTGGAGTATCTGGACATTGTGGGTGGGATTAGTGTCGTTGAAATTCAGGCACCGCCGTCATTGTGGCAGCACAGCCTGACTGAGTGCAATTTGCGCCAGCGCTTTAATCTAACGGTCATTGCCGTGCGGCGCGGGGCGGATGTCATCGTCAATCCGCCCGCCGCATTTCCCATTGTGGAGGGCGATATATTGGTGGTGGTGGGCCAGATTGAAGATGCGGAAAGGCTGCGGGGGTAAACGTGTCCCAAACCACAAAAGTCTTCAAGACTTTTGTAGTTTATCTGCTTACTGCTTACTGCTTACTGACTACTGACTACTACCAACGGCCGTTTTCACAAATAGCTTAAACAAAGGATGAGGCCGGTTGGGCCGGCTTTTGAATTCGGGGTGGAACTGGCTGCCCAGCATGAAGGGATGATCGCGTAACTCCGCAATTTCCACTAAACGGCCGTTGGGCGACAGCCCACTAAATACCAGCCCCGCCTCGGCCAACAGCGTCCGATAGCTGTTATTGAACTCCCAGCGATGGCGGTGCCGCTCATCCACCACGTCCCGATTATAAGCAGCAGCCGCCTTCGTGCCCGGCACCAGGTGGCAAGGATAAGCCCCCAACCGCATCGTCCCCCCCATATCGGCCAAATCATGCTGATCGGGCATCAGGCTGATAACGGGATGCTCCGTTTTGGCGTCAAACTCCGTGCTGTTTGGCTCGTCACTGCCCAACACGTGGCGAGCAAACTCAACACACATTACCTGCATTCCCAGGCATAACCCCAAATAGGGTATGCCATGCTCACGCGCATAACGGGCCGCCTGAATTTTGCCCTCAATACCCCGCTCGCCAAAACCGCCAGGAACCACAATGCCGGCCACCGATTTGAGCTGCTCCCACGCCGGACTGTCAGCTTTTTCCAGATCACCTGAATAAATCCATTCGACCTCCACATCACGATTATTGGCGATGCCCGCGTGGTACAACGCCTCGCGCACGCTCATATAAGCGTCATGCAGCTCAACATACTTTCCCACAATGGCCACACGCAGAACCGGCTTTGGCGCCCGTATCTTCTCAATAAGCTGCTTCCAACTGGACAAATTGGGCTGAACCGAGCCGGTCAGGTGCAGCCGTTCCACCACAACCCTGGCCAACCCCGTTTCTTCCAACAAGAGGGGAATATTGTATAAAATGTCGCTGGTGACGGCCGGAATGACCGCCCGCCGCTCCACGTTGCAAAAAAGCGAGATTTTGGCAATATGCTCATCAGGAATTTCATGATCGGCGCGGGCAATAATGGCGTCAGCCTGAATACCCAATCCTAATAGTTCGCGCACGCTGTGCTGCGTAGGCTTGGTTTTGAGTTCGCCACTGGCCCCAATGTAGGGCAGAAAGGTCACGTGGACATACATCGTATTTTTATAGCCCACGTCGCTGCGCATCTGGCGCAGTGCCTCCAGAAAAGGCTGGCTTTCAATGTCACCCACCGTACCGCCCACTTCCACTATGACAATATCGGCCCCGCTGGTGTCGGCCACAAGGTGAATACGACGCTTAATTTCGTTGGTGATGTGCGGAATCACCTGAATAGTCCCGCCCAGATAGTCGCCTCGTCTCTCTTTGCTCAAAACCTCATCATAAACGCGGCCGGTGGTTACGTTGGAGGTCTGATTGAGGTTGATGTCGATGAAACGCTCATAGTGGCCCAAATCGAGGTCAGTTTCAGCCCCGTCTTCGGTCACAAACACCTCGCCATGCTGATAGGGCGACATGGTGCCCGGATCGACATTAAGGTAGGGGTCCAGTTTTTGCACGGCCACAGAGAAACCTCTGGCCTTGAGCAAACGACCGAGGGCTGCGGCCGTTACCCCTTTGCCTACTGAACTGACAACCCCACCGGTGAAGAAGATGAATTTGGTCATAACGGTTCACTTTTTTGACTAAAGACGGAGGACGAAGGACGGTGAGCCTTTTCTCTCTTTTGTCTTCCGTCTTCCGTCCTAAACAGAAAGTGGGGCACACCATTTTGTGGATGATGTGCCCCACGAACCTGCTCTTGTCTCAAAGAAACCGAGTTTTTTGTAAAAACTCGGATAGTGACATATGTCACCTTTGTCAAGACCCAATATGGGCCAACTCTGAAATGGATAGTAGATCAGGATGATATTTGCCTGCCAGATTGACATAAGCGTGGACAACGGACG
>SLGK01000235.1 GCA_007123775.1 Anaerolineae bacterium
CGAAGGCGGAAAAGTCAGCCAAACCTTTCATTGACAACACTTTGGTGATGGCTGCGGTCAAGGTCGTTTTACCGTGGTCCACATGCCCAATCGTACCGATATTTACGTGTGGCTTCTCGCGTACAAATTTTTCTTTAGCCATAGTTTCTTAACATCCCTTTTCGAATAATGAATCAAGCAGCAGGGAGCTTCCTGCCCTTCCCGTCATCAGTTTCTACTTCGCGTTCCTCTCAAAATCTCCTGGGCGATGTCGGAACTTACCGGCGCATAGTGACTAAACTCCATGGCAAACGTACCGCGACCCTGAGTCATGGAGCGCAGCCGAGTGGCATAGCCGAACATCTCAGCCAGCGGTACCTGTGCTTTCACTTTTTGCAGCCCAGTGATGCTGCTTTCCATACCCTCAATCATGCCCCGATTGGCCGACAGGTTGCCAATTACGTCACCCGTGTATTCCTCAGGTGCAGAAACCTCGATAGCCATCATTGGCTCTAACAGCACCGGCTGTCCTTTCGCTACGCCTTCTTTTAAGGCCATTGAGCCAGCAATCTTGAAGGCCATTTCTGACGAGTCTACCTCATGGAAAGAGCCATCATACAGAGTGGCTTTAACATCTACGATTGGATAGCCAGCTAATGTACCGCTTTCCAATGCTTCGCGGACACCTTGCTCAACGGGCGTAATGAATTCCCGAGGAATGGCTCCGCCCACAATATTGTTTTCAAAAACAAAGCCGGTGCCCGGTTCCAAGGGTTCCAGTCGTAGCACCACGTGGCCAAATTGACCACGCCCGCCAGTCTGCCGGACAAAACGGGCTTCGGCCTTGTCAACAGCACGGGTAATGGTTTCACGATAGGCTACACGCGGCTGGCCAACATTGGCCTGTACTTTGAACTCGCGCAACATACGGTCAACCAGAACTTCCAGATGCAGTTCACCCATGCCGTAAAGAATCGTCTGCCCGGTCTGGTCATCAACTTTAACTTGAAAAGTCGGGTCTTCTTCGGCCAAGGCTCGCAACGCCACACCCATCTTGTCTTGATCGGCGTTGCTCTTGGGTTCAATAGCCAGATTGATAACCGGTTCCGGGAAGTCAATTGCCTCCAGAATGATTGGGTGCTTGCCATCGCTCAGGGTATCACCGGTGAAGGTCTGTTTTAGACCCAGGGTGGCGGCAATGTCCCCAGCATGAACTTCGGTGAGATCTTCACGATGATTGGCGTGCATTCGCAGAATACGGCCGATCCGTTCTTTGCGGTTCTTATTGGTGTTGATCACCGACTCGCCGCTGCGTAACACGCCTGAGTAAACGCGGAAATAAGCCAGCTTACCCACATAAGGGTCAGTCACAATCTTAAAGATCAAGGCCGACACGGGTTCATCGTCAGACGGCCGACGCTTTTCTTCCTCGTCCGTATCCGGGTTTGTGCCCATGATAGCCGGCACGTCCAACGGAGAGGGTAGATAGTACACAACGGCATCCAACACCCGCTGTACGCCCTTGTTTCGCAGAGAAGTACCACACAGCACGGGCGTAGCCGCACCACTAATGGTAGCCCGCCGCAGCGCATCACGTAGCTCCTCAGCCCCAATTTCCTCACCATCCAGATAGCGCATCATCAACTCATCGTCTGTTTCCACAATGCGCTCAATGATTGCCTGGCGAGCAGCTTCCGCGTCGGCGCGGGCATCCTCAGGAATTTCCACGATCTTGGCCGTTGAGCCTAAATCATCATCTTCCCAAACGGCCGCTTCCATCGTCAGCAGGTCCACAATGCCGTAAAAGTCAGATTCACGACCCAGCGGCCACTGCACAGCAATTGGATTACCGTTCAGACGCTCACGGATCATCTTGATAGTCCGCGTAAAGTCAGCACCAACGCGGTCCATCTTGTTGACAAAACAGATGCGCGGCACCTTGTATTCATCGGCCTGTCGCCAGACCGTTTCAGACTGCGGCTCTACACCAGCCACCGCGTCGAATACGACTACACCACCATCCAACACCCGCAGACTACGCTGCACTTCGGCCGTAAAGTCAATATGGCCTGGCGTATCAATGATATTGATTTGGTGGTCCAGCCAAAAAGTGGTCGTCGCTGCCGAAGTAATGGTGATACCACGCTCCTGCTCCTGAATCATATGATCCATGGTGGCAGCGCCGTCGTGTACCTCGCCCATACGGTGAATACGACCCGTATAGTAAAGGATACGCTCGGTGGTTGTCGTCTTACCGGCGTCAATGTGGGCGATAATCCCAATATTTCTTACACGCTTCAAGTCTATCTTAGACATCTATACAAAATCCTATCTCTCTAGAAGCGGAAGTGGGAAAAGGCGCGGTTTGCCTCAGCCATACGATGGGTGTCGTCGCGCCGTTTGATAGCGGTACCCTGGTTGCTGGCCGCATCCAGAAACTCGGCAGCCAGTTTTTCGGACATGGAACGGCCGCCCCGATTGCGGGCAGCCTGCAAAATCCAACGCATGGCCAGGACAGTCTGGCGCCGCGCATCCACCGGGATGGGAACCTGATAGGTAGCACCACCCACGCGGCGAGGCTTCACCTCGACCTGGGGTTTCACGTTATCCAGCGCTTCTTCGAAAACATCGATTGGCGGACGATTGGTGCGCTCTTCAATCAGGTCGAAGCTGTCATAGAGTACACGCTGCGCCGTGCTTTTCTTGCCATCCCGCATCAGGCGGTTGACAAACATCGACACGTGCATATTGTTGTAGCGCAAATCCGGCTCAACAGTTCTTTTTTCGGGACGGTAACGTCTTGGCATATCTCAAACCCTATCCAAACTTATTTTGGTGTACGAGCACCATACTTAGAACGACCTTTTTTACGGCCGTCAACACCACCAGCATCCAACGTGCCACGCACAATGTGATAACGAACACCCGGCAAGTCCTTCACCCGGCCACCGCGTACCAGAACCACCGAGTGATCCTGCAGATTATGGCCTTCACCAGGTATGTAGGCGGTCACTTCGATACCGTTGGTCAAACGCACACGGGCCACTTTACGCAGCGCCGAATTCGGCTTTTTGGGCGTCATCGTCTTAACCTGCGTGCAAACGCCTCGTTTTTGGGGCGCACCTTTAGGCTGACGTGTACGCTTTTGTTTATACGAATTAAATGTCCACTGCAAGGCGGGCGCGGTACTCTTCTTTTTCCGCGATGACCGACCTTTACGGACAAGTTGATTAATTGTGGGCACAGTTCACTCTCCTTACCCTGATTTAACCTTAGATTAAGATTAGCTGTATACCTTTTTTACAGTCGACACTTCTGTGCCAAAACCAATGATTTAATCTCTTACCGGTTACGCACAGTGAAAAAGCAGGCAATTTAACATAATCGCATAAAGCACGACATTATCAAATCGCACTGCTCTACTGTTGCTAAATTTTTACCAAACGAAACGGGTAAACTTATAATGCAACCGCTCATGCGCTTTCGTGGACCCTTGAGCAGTCACTAACTTTTCAGCAAAGCAGCAGCCTGATCTTGAACTAAGCTCTACGTGAGGTTCACGCGACCACGCTGCTACGTTTCGACAAACGGAGGCCATCGCAGTTAACATAACTCGATGGCCTCCATGAAATCCGCTTTTATTAAATTGGTAACTACACTTAGTAAAGCCGTTACCCCGGTCTAATTATTTGGTAAACATACGAAGAGGTATTGTACCATGATCGCTTCTGATGTCAAACGTTTTAAGCGTTTTAATGTCTATTTCGCTAATTGTGGTCGCTGCGGTCATGATTAGCGCATATTGCGGCCAAGACTGCTCAGACCACGATCATTCCAGCGATGTTTGTTGCGCCTGTCATCTTCTTTGCCAAAGCGAATTATCTCGCCGGAGTCGGTTTTTGCTTCGACCGCGAGGCCAAGACTCTGCAACTCTTTCACCAATACACGGAAAGAAGCTGGCACGCCTGGCTCTTCAATTGGTTCATCTTTGACAATTGACTCGTAGGTTTTGACACGCCCCTGTACATCGTCAGACTTCACCGTCAACATTTCTTGTAAGGTGTAGGCGGCCCCATACGCTTCTAACGCCCATACTTCCATTTCACCAAAGCGTTGGCCACCGAATTGCGCCTTACCACCCAAAGGTTGCTGCGTTACTAACGAGTAAGGTCCGGTAGAACGAGCGTGTACTTTGTCCTCGATCAGGTGAGCCAGTTTCAGCATATGCAATACGCCTACGGTTACCGGCTGGTCAAACGGACGGCCGGTTTTGCCATCAACCAGCTTTTCTTTACCAAGTAGAGGTAAAGGCTCATGTATATGGACCGTTACCTGGTCTGACAGGCGGCGCAGCTCGTCTTCATCGTGCTGGGTAACGTCAACGTGCAGCTCCTCAGGCAGATCATCGCCATGCTTTTGCAGCATGTACGTGTACCAGAGTTGAATACAAGCCGTAATGGCTCCGTTATCATAGGTTGCCCAGGCTTCTTTGCGTATGCTGTCACCGTCGGGCGGGAAAACCGTGTCCGGATCCCAACCTTGCTCACGCAGCCACTCACGAGCTGTGGACAAACGAGCATAATCGTAATCGACATCCAGACGGGTTGCATCATACCCTCTTTCAGACAGCCAACTGGTTAAGAAAAGACGACGCGCTTCGCTATCATCCTTCAAAGATTCCATGTCGTACTCTAACTCTGTCAGCCAATCCCAGGTCCACTCAGTCGTTACGTGCCAGGCCTGATCGACCAGCCAGGCGCGGGCCAGTTCGGCAGAAATCTCACGCTCAGAAGCGCCATCAAACACGGGCGTAACGGCGCGGAAGCCGAGGCGGCGGGCGGCCCAACCCAGGTGGGTTTCAAGTACCTGACCGATGTTCATACGGCCGGGTACACCTAGCGGGCTAAGGATGATGTCAACTGGCGTACCGTCGGCCAGATGGGGCATATCCTCAACCGGAATGATCTTGGAGATGACACCCTTGTTGCCATGACGGCCGGCCATCTTGTCACCTTCAGAGACTTTGCGACGCTGGGCCACACTGACGCGCACCATTGTTTCTACACCGGCCGGCAGATCGCGGTCTTGCTGGCGGTTAAACACCTGCACATCGACCACTTTACCACGGGCACCATGCGGCAAACGCAGGCTGGAGTCTTTGACCTCACGGGCTTTGTCACCAAAAATGGCCCGCAGCAGTTTTTCTTCAGGACTAAGTTCTTTTTCACCTTTGGGGGTAATTTTACCAACCAAAATGTCGTTTTCTTTGACATCAGCACCCACACGGATGATACCGCGCTCGTCCAGGTCTTTGAGGGCTTCCTCGCTGACGTTGGGAATGTCGTAGGTGATTTCTTCGGGGCCGAGTTTGGTATCGCGGGCCTCAATTTCGTGCTTTTCGATGTGAACTGAAGTGAACGTATCCTGACGGACCAGTTCTTCGCTAATCAGAATAGCATCCTCAAAGTTGCCGCCTTCCCAGGAAAGGAAAGCGACGACAATATCCTTACCCAGAGCCAGCTTACCTCGATCAGTTGAAGAACTATCGGCTAGTACATCACCTTTGGTCACGCGCTGACCTTTAACAACGACGGGGCGCTGGTCAATACATGTATTCTGATTGGAGCGCGTGTATTTCCGCAGAGAGTAGGTGCGCGGGCCGCCAGATTCCATCAGGACGATGCGATCACCGGTCACGCTGATGACTTCGCCATCGGCCTGGGCCAGAATGACCTGGCCGGAGTTGTAGGCGGCGTGGGCTTCCATACCCGTGCTGACGATAGGTACGTCTGGTTGGAGCAGAGGCACGGCCTGGCGCTGCATGTTAGAACCCATGAGGGCGCGGTTGGCGTCGTCATGCTCAAGGAAGGGGATGAGGGCGGCCGAAATGCCCACAATCTGGCGAGGAGCTACGTCCATGAAGTCGATGCGCTGCACCGAGGAGAAGCGGAACTGCTGGTCGCGGCGGGCGGAAACGCGGGTTTCAACAAATTGGCCGCGTTCATCCAGGCTCGCATTGGCCTGAGCAATAGTAAAGTGGTCTTCTTCATCGGCCGTCATGTAAATGACTTCGTCGGTAATGAAGGGTTGAACTTTGACGCTTTCGATGCCGGCTGCTTTGATGGCGGCGGCGTGTTCGGCCGTTATCGTTTCGCCTGCTTCGACAATGATTTCGCCGGTGTCAGGATCGATGATGTTGGTGAAGGCATCGTGGTTGACCAGTTCGTCGCTGTCACCAGCGATGGTGTTTTGGACGCGCAGGTAGGGGGTTTCGATGAAGCCGTATTTGTTGACACGGCCGTATGAAGCCAGGCGACCAATCAAACCGATGTTGGGACCTTCAGGGGTCTCGATGGGGCAGATACGGCCGTAATGACTATGATGCACGTCACGCACTTCAAAACCGGCCCGCTCCCGGCGCAAACCACCCGGACCGAGGGCCGACACGGTACGCTTGTGGGTCAACTCCGCCAGCGGATTGGCCTGCTCCATGAACTGGCTCAACTGAGAGCTGCCAAAGAATTCACGAATGGCAGCCACCACCGGCCGAATGTTGATCAAAGAAACGGGCGTCATGTTTTCGCTGTCACGAATCGACATGCGCTCGCGCACCACGCGCTCCATGCGGCGTAGGCCAACCCGCAGCTTGGCCTGGAGCAGTTCACCCACCGTTTTAATGCGGCGGTTGCCCAAATGGTCAATGTCATCCGGCCCTTCCAGGCCATTATTGATGTTAACCATGCGGCGCACCAGGTTCACAATGTCATATTGGGTAATGGTGCGATGCTCTAACGGCACGACCTCTTGTAAACCCAATCGCTTGTTGAGCTTGTAACGGCCGACACGCGCCAGATCATAGCGACGCGGGTCAAACAACTGCTCTTGCAAATATTGGGTGGCATTATCTAATGTAGGCGGATCGCCGGGGCGCATTCGCTTGTAAAATTCGATGAGCGCCTGCTCCGCCAGCGAGCGGTCCGGATCCCAGGGTGGTTCCTGCTCAATGCTGCCCTGGATGTAGAGCCGCTCCGTGTTGGTATCCACATCCTCAAACAGGGCCAAAATCTCTTCGTCGCTGCCTTCTTTGAGCAGCGGATTGCCCAGGCCATCATCAACGGCGGCCATAGCCCGCAAAAAGAGGGTAATGGGCACGGTCCGCTTGCGGTTGAATTTGATGGTGAGGTAGTCGGTTTTGCGGGTCTCGAACTCCATCCAGGCCCCGCGGTCGGGAATCAGCTTGCCCATAGCCAGGGGACGGCCGGTGGTGCGCTCTTCCTCAATTTCCATGTAGGCACCAGGGGAACGGATTAGCTGGCTGACCACCACGCGCTCGGTACCGTTAATAATGAAGGTGCCGGCCGGAGTCATCAGGGGAAAATCACCCATAAAAATATCCTGCACAATGGGCTGGTCCAGGTCGGTGCTGTAGAGCATGACCTTGACGTTGAGCGGGGCGGCGTAACTCATATCGCGCTCTACGCACTCCTCGACGCTGTATTTGGGTTCACCAAACCAATATTTCAGGTCGAAGCCTTCCACTTCGGGCCGGTTGCAGGGGAAATAGAGCTTCAAATTACCGTTGAAGCTTTCAATGGGGGAGATTTCATCAAACAGGTCGGTCAGACTCTCGCTGATGAAGTTGTCGAACGACTGCAACTGCACATCAATCAGGGTGGGTAGTTCCAACGGATTGGTTGTGCGTGCATAGGTTTTGACTGTCAATGGGGTTACTGACATGGGCTTATCCACTCGCTCCCTTGGGGACAATTGATCATTGCCCCTAAATTATAATTTACATGTCAAGTGGCAAGTTGCAGGTGAACCTGCCCGCCACCGGCTGCTCGCCACGCGCACACTTTTCACAAATAAGGGGTGCAGGTTTTGCACCCCGATGTTTACGATGTTGCAGCAAAATATGCCACAGAAAGTGGTATGCGAACCGGTATTATATAGGATAGTGTTGATGTGTCAACCGGTATTAGAACCAGTTTTTACTTTCTCATCTGGGGTTTAGCAACCGGCGGTAAATAGCCACAATCTGCTCGCCGGCCGCCGGCCAACTATAATGGGTCTGGGCACGCTGGCGCAACTGCCGGCCCAGGCGGTGGCGGCGAGTCGGGTCGTGGAGCAGGATGCGGATGCCGTCAGCAAAAGCGGCTACATCCCCCACCGGGGCGTATACGCCATGATCGTCCAGGTATTCCCGGTGTACGGCCGTATCATACGCCACCACCGGTTGAGCCAACGCCATATAATTCAGCAGCTTGCCACTCCCTTCCGTCAGCGACATCTTGGGCGCGACGGCAATATCCCCCAGCGCCAGGTAGCGGGCAGCCTCTGTGTAAGGCACCTTGCCCGTAAACGTGACCACCCCGGCCAGCCCCATGTTGGCTGCCATCTGCTGATAATGATCCACACTGGGATAACCCATCACCAGGAAGTGGGCGTTCTCATTTGCCTGGTGTAGTTGTTGGGCCGCTTGCAGCAGGTGGGGAATGCCCTGATAGTCGGTCAGCAAACCGAGATAGGCAACAATGAGACGGCCGTCGGCAATTCCCAACTGTCGCCGCAAGGTTAGCTGGTCGGCCGGGTCAAAGCGGTCTGGGTCAAACGTTTGCGTATCGGCACAGTCGGGCAGGGGGTGGATAAGGTGGGGCGGGACGGCAAACTCATCGCGCAGCAGGTCGGCCGCTTGCAGGGAACTGGTCAGCACGGCCTGGGGCAACCGCCGGGAGATGAAGCGTTCAATGCGATGCAAGATGGGATAGATACGGCCGTTTTTATCCAAAAAGTTATGGTCCACCATTTCGGCCGTCAGACTGCCCTGAAAATCAAACACCAGCGGCACGCGCAGCAGCCGGGCCAGCACACCGCCAATCAGCGCCCCTTCGTGCATGTGGCCGTGAATGATGTCTGGTCGAAAACGCAGCCCCTCAATGAGCGACTGGATCGCCAGGTAAAGGTCGAAGGCGATTTTGTGGCGCGACGAGCCAACCTCGTAATCGGCGTGCCAGGGCAGCGGCGGTGTGCGCCGAATG
The DNA here is from genome assembly GCA_007123775.1 of Anaerolineae bacterium. GTDB lineage: Bacteria > Chloroflexota > Anaerolineae > Promineifilales > Promineifilaceae > SLGK01. Next base: position 9,018 of record SLGK01000235.1, read on the forward strand.
TCGAGTTCGGGCAGGTCCCTTCCTTTGTAATAGGTAACGATAGCCACCTGGTGGCCCAGCACCTGCAAAATGCGCGTCTCTTCCAGAATGCGGATATGGCCGCCATAATCGCTAAAAAAGGAAGTGGGCGCGATCATCAAAATGCGGAGCGACTGATCAGGAATATTGGCGGTCATGATTGGTCATCGGCCCATTGTAATTGAGCCAGCAAATGCCAGCGTTCATCCCGCTCTGCCGGTGGCGGCAGGCGGTCCTGGTGATGGGCCATCAGCCAGACGGCCAGGGGATCGGAGCCGGCGGCCTGGGCCAGTTCGGCGCTCCATTGGGGATGCTGCATTTTGACCACAAACGGCCGTTGCCACCCTTTTGCCTCCCCCTGCCCCCAAACGGCCGTTTGCCGGGGCAGCAGTTTGTAAGCCAAGACGGCCAGCGAGCGTTCCAGGACGTTGATAGGGACACAGGTCTTGCCTACGTCATGGAGCAAAGCGGCCGTTAGCAAGGCGGGCTGTGTATACCCGGCCTGACGCAGCAGGGCCAACACCTGGTAGGTATGCTGCTGGTCGGTCAGGTTGTAACGTTGGTAAAGGGTATATTCGGCCGGGGTGAGAACGGCCGTTATGTCAGCAATGGCAGCCGGGGGCAGGGGAGCGGCCGTGAGCAACTGCCAGAATTGCGTTAAGCGATACCCTACTCTCACCCGAAAAACAACCAGAATAGACTTTGACCGGTCAACAACTCATACAAATACGCGGAAGGCTGAAAGACCACAAGACCCAACACATCCAGACCAATCATGGGCAAGAGGAAAATGATGCCGAGCAGCAGCAAAAAGCCATATCGCTCTAACTCAATGACGCGGTAGGCCATATTAGGGGGCAAAATGGCGGCCAATATACGCGAGCCATCCAGCGGCGGTACAGGGAACAGGTTGAAAAAGGCCAAGATCAGGTTAATAAACACGAATTGACCTAACAGAAAAGAGGGCGTGGGGATAATGCCATCGCCTCGTACCACCGGACCCATAAAAAGCTGCATCGGCACGGCCGCAGCCACCGCCATGACAATATTGGAGATTGGCCCGGCGGCGGCCACTATGCCCATCGAAGTACGCGGATTGCCCCGCATCTGGTAGGGATTGACCATGACCGGCTTGGCCCAGCCAAAACCTGTTACCAACAGCATAATCGTGCCCAGCGGGTCCAGGTGGACGAGAGGGTTAAGGCTGATTCGTCCTTGAGAACGGGGGGTGCGGTCGCCGAGGTAATCGGCCGCCACGGCGTGGGCCACTTCGTGGATGGTGAAGGCGATGAGCAGCACCACCGCACGGGCAATCAAGGTAGCTATATCTAACTGTCCAATCATTCGGTATCCTTATAATAATCCACTCTATTTCTATACAATTCTACAATGCGCCGCCAAGTATAACTTGCCCTTTGACGGTGGGCTAATTTTTTCAGGGGAGTGCAACAGATTAGGGGAAGGAACAGATTGGTGTGCAATTATCTGCTGATTTTCAATTCCGCTGTTCTCACCCCGGATACCAGCGGAGGGATTCCGGGGCAAGCGTCAGGTGAACGGTATCACCATACTCACAGCCCGGTAGCCGGTTGAACTCGAACATGAGGGGGTGATCACTGGCAGCGGTTTGCAACCAGAGTTGGTAATAACGACCGCGGAAGGATACGGCCGTTACCTCCCCCGATACCCCATTTTCCGCCGCAGGCTCGTCAACCAGCCTGGCCCCGTCTGGCTTTAGCAAAAGCTGGCCGGCTGTTCCTGGCGCGGTGTCTGGGGCCGTAGCCAGGCGCATCGGTCCCAAGGGGGTTTGGATGCCAACGGCCATCTCCGTCTGCTGACCAGGTATCAAATTCTCAAAGCCAACAAATTGGGCCACAAAGGGAGTGGCCGGTTCGGCATAGACCTTTTCCGGCGTGGCGACCTGCTCCAGACGGCCAGCCCGCATGACGGCTATCTGATCGCCAATGGCGAAGGCTTCGGTTTGATCATGGGTGACGTAAACGGCCGTGACCCCCACCCGCTGCAAAATCTGGCGCAGTTCCAGCATCAGCCGCTCACGCAGGGCACGGTCTAGCGACCCCAGCGGTTCATCCAGCAGCAGCAGGCGCGGGCCAGGGGCCAGGGCGCGGGCCAGGGCTACGCGCTGCTGCTCGCCGCCCGACAGTTGGTCAATGGTGCGCCCGGCCAGCGCGGCCAGGTCTACCAGTTGTAACACTTCTTCGACACGAGCGGCACGGTCAGAACGGCCGTTGCCCCGCATTTTCAAACCAAAAGCCACGTTGTCAAACACGTTCTTGTGGGGAAAAAGGGCAAAATCCTGGAACATCATGCCAAAGTCGCGCCGGTGGGGGGGCACGTTGGTCACGTCGCGCCCCTCAAACCAGACCGAGCCTGCGTCTGGCTGCTCTAGCCCGGCAATGCAGCGCAGCAGCGTCGTCTTGCCACAGCCCGACGGCCCCAACAGGCACAGCACGTCTCCGGCATTAATAGAGAGGGTTACTTGAGAAACGGCCGTGACGTCCGGTGGGTAATGTTTAGTGATATTCCTGAGTTGCAGCAATGTCAACTGTAACCGCTTTTCCAGAGAAAGATACCGATCAAATTTAGCACGAAGGATAACTTCACTCAAATCATCTTGGAGATCATCGGCGAGCAAGATGTGACAAAATTTCTTCTGTCAGGCCATTAGCAACCGCCTCCCGGCTCATTTCGTCCATCAATGAGAGTAGTGTCTGCGGTGTGCTTTCCACAAATTCTTGGAGCGTGAAGCTAAGTAAGCGTCTAATAATTACTTCCCGTTTTCCTGGGACGAATAGTATAGTTCCACTGTGGACAAGTAGCGTGTTTTTCGATCATTAACAATTTCATCTCTGCATCAGTAACAGACAA
>SLGK01000201.1 GCA_007123775.1 Anaerolineae bacterium
GGCTAGCCCGCAGCATCGGCCCGGAGATTGACGGCCCCTGGAAAAAGTATCCGGGCAACCCGATTATCATGGATTTGCCGGGCAATGTGGGCGTTGGTCATGCCGATTTTCTGCTGGTAGACGGGGCAACCTATCTCTACACCACTACACCGGAGGGGACACGCGGCCGTTACGTCCTCCTGCGTACCGAACGGTAGGGGCGGCTTGTTAAGAGATTGGACCAATCTGGCTACGGTTGGCTATAATCAAAGCCATATGGAACGGCGTTTGTTTTATCTACTGCTAGTTGTAATGGCCCTGGCTGCCGCCTGCGGCACAGGCATCCCCATCCCCCAGGACTCCTACCAACCCTTTACCTCCACTCCCAACCCGGCCACCGTCGAGGCCATGACCGGCACACCCACGCCGCCGCCGGATCGGGGCAGCCCGGACGGACTGGCCCGCGCCTTTTACCGCGCCTGGGAGAACTTTGATTATGACGGCATGTACAGCCTGCTGACGCCGCAAAGCCAGGCCCTCGTGCCGCGTGGCGACTTCCGGCAGCGGTATGAGGCGGCCATGACAGCGGCGCGGGTGCAAAACGTCAGTTCGCAGGCGCAGGCATTGCGGCAGGATGGGGATTTGGCTGAATTTAGTGTGCGGGTGACGTGGGAAACGGCCGTTGTCGGTCCCATCATTCGCGATCATACCATTCAGTTAGCCTACAGCGAGCAGGCCAACCGCTGGGGGATCGCCTGGCACGAGGGACTGATTTTGCCCGAAATGGAAGGGGGCGGCCGTTTGAGTTTAGAGTATCGCATCCCCGCCCGCGCCAACATCTATGACCGTAATGGGCTGGCTCTGGCCTTTCAGGGCAGCGTCATTGGTCTGGGCATCATCCCCGGCGAAATTGAAGATGAAGAAGCGCTACTCGACGCCCTCAGCCCCGTGTTAGGACGGCCGTCTGAGGATATTCGCGCCGTCTATGCCCATCTGCCGCCCGGCTGGTACGTGCCCATTGGCGACGTGCCCGAAGCCACCATGCAAGAACACGCCCTGACGCTGCAACCGTTTATCGGCAAAGGCCTGGCCCCGCCGCGCACCCGCCTGGCCCGCATTTACCCCCAGCAGGGCGTGGCCCCCCACATCACCGGCTACGTGGCCGTCATTCCCGCCGATGAGGAAGCCAGCTATATTGACCGGGGCTACCGCGGCGACGAGATGGTGGGCCGGGGCGGTCTGGAGCGGTGGGGTGAAGACTATTTGCGCGGTCAGCGGGGCGGCCGGCTGACAGTTGTCGGTCCCAGCGGTGAATTTATCGCCACCGTGCAGGAACGGGAGCCGCGCCAGGCCCGCAGCCTTTACACAACGATTGAGCGAGAATTCCAGGCAGCCGTGGAAAACGCGCTGGCCGAAGCCATTCGCACCCATCCGGTCGGCCGGGCCGGGTCAGCGGTGGTGCTGGACGTGACAACGGGGGCGGTATTGGCCATGGCCAGCTATCCCACCTACAATCCGGCCATTTTTGATCAGGTACAACCCGAAGCACGGTCGGCTTTAATGCAGGTTCTGAACGATCCGGCTCAGCCGCTGCTCAACCGGGCCACGCAGGGAACCTACCCAACCGGCTCGATTTTTAAGGTGGTCACGCTGGCGGCCGGCTTGGAAAGCGGCCAGTACACGATGCAGAGTCGCTACACCTCTACTGGCACCTGGACGCGGCTGGGGGGCGGCATTGTGATGAATGATTGGCGGGCCGGCGGGCACGGTACCGTCAATATGGCCCAGGCCATTACCGTCTCCTGCAACAGTTGCTTTTTTGACATGGGGCTGAACGTCAACAGCCAGGACCCGCTCCTGTTGCCCAATATAGCGCGGGCTTTTGGCCTGGGGCAGCCGACCGGCATTCAGTTGAATGAAGCGGCCGGCCTGATTCCCGACAATGATTGGAAGCTCAACAATCGGGGCGAAGGCTGGGCGCCGGGCGATGCCGTTAATCTGGCCATCGGGCAGGGCTTTCTGCAGGCCACGCCGCTGCAAATCGCCAATATTTATGCCGCCATTGCCAATAACGGGCTGATGCTGCAACCAACGGTTGTAGACCGCATTGGGGCCGGGGGCGGCGCGCCGGAAGAGCGGCTGCCGGTGCGGGAGCTAGGTCAACTGCCATACTCGCCAGCAGCGTTGGCCACGTTGCAAGATGCGCTGTGGCAGGTAGCGAATAATCAAAATATGGGCACGGCCGCTTTTCAATTTGTCGGTCTGCCTATCGAGACAGCAGGCAAAACGGGCACGGCCGAAGCACCGCCGCGCACGCCCCACGCCTGGTATGGCGGTTACGCCCCGGCCGCTCCCTACACCATGCCCGACGGCCGTATCATTAGCGATCCGGAAATTGCCATCGTGGTTATGATTGAGAATGCGGGAGAGGGATCGGCCGTTGCCGTGCCCATCTTCCGCCGACTTGTCGAGTTGTATTATGGGATTACGCCGGTGACGCCGTATCCCTGGTAGTGCGTATTTCGTATTTCGTAGGGTGTAGAAGGTTGGGAGTAAGCTACTACGCATTACGAACTACGCACTTAAGGACAGTTTGTGACCGAAATTACGGAAGAAAAACCACCCCAAAAGGCCTGGCGCAGATCGGTTAAGAGAGCGATGCGCCGGGCAACACGGCAGGAGGCCCTGGAGCGGTACGGTACGAAAAAGCCGGTTTTCGATTATCGCTGGGAACACGTGAAGGCGGTGGTGCCGCTGGCCATTAAATTGGCTGACCTGGTGGGAGCTGATAGGGATATTGTGGAAGCAGCCGCCTGGCTGCATGATGTGCGCAAGGGGGCGGGCAATGATCACCCGGAGAAGGGGGCTGCCTTTGCCCGCAAGTTTTTGCCCCAAACTGATTTCCCGCCAGAAAAAATTGAGGCGGTGGCCCAGGCCATCGCCGACCACATGGGGCTGTACCTCAAGGACCCGCTGACCAGTCTGGAATCGCAGGTATTGTGGGATGCTGATAAACTGGCTAAGCTAGGCATTACGGCTGCTATGCACTGGTTGGGCGGGGACGTGGCCAGAGGTAATAGGCACACCACGAAGGATTTGATTGAAAACGGCCGTTCTACCGAATGGCAAAAGAAAACGGTCAAAAGTATGCACACCGCCCCCGCTCGCAAAGCGGCCAAGAAACGGCTCAAAGCCTA
>SLGK01000248.1 GCA_007123775.1 Anaerolineae bacterium
ACCCATTATTCTTTCTCCTTCTCCCTTCTTCCCTCTTCCTTCTTCCTTCTTCCCTCTTCCTTCTACCTTCTTACTTTTTCCTCAATTTGACCAACTGCCTCAAATCCGCCGTACTCATTTCCGTCAGCCAGTTTTCGCCGCTGCCGATGATGCTGTCGGCCAGTGCCTTCTTCTCCTCGATCATGGCGTCAATGCGCTCTTCGAGCGTGCCCAGGCAGACGAATTTGTGGACCAGCACGTTTTTGGTCTGGCCGATGCGGAAGGCGCGGTCGGTGGCCTGGTCTTCCACGGCCGGGTTCCACCAGCGGTCAAAGTGGAAGACGTGGTTGGCGCGGGTCAGGTTCAGGCCGGTACCGCCCGCTTTTAGGGAGAGCAGGAAGATGGGCGGGCCGGATTCGCTTTGGAACTGCTCGACCAGGGCGGCCCGCTTTTTGGCCGGAACGCCGCCGTGCAGGTAGAGGGTGGGTACGCCAAACTGCTGCTGAATGTACTTTTTGAGCAGTTCGGTCATCTCGGTGAACTGGCTAAAGATGAGCAGCCGGTCGCCTTCGGCCAGGATTTCTTCCAGGAGGCTGGTCAGGCGGTCCAGTTTACCGGAACGGCCGTTGTCGGCCAGCGGATCATACGCTTCTGTTTCATGCAGGTATTGGGCCGGATGGTTGCACAGTTGTTTCAACTGCATCAGCATACTCAGCACCAGTCCCTTGCGGGCAATACCCCCTTCTTCCTGTTTCTCGATCTCGGTCAGGGCATCGGCCACGACCGCTTCATAGAGCGTGGCCTGCTCCTCCGACAGGTGGCAGTAAACCTTGACTTCCTGCTTGTCGGGCAAATCCTGGATGACGGTGGGATCGGTTTTGACGCGGCGCAGGATGAACGGCCGTGTCAACCGGCGCAGCCGCCCGGCCGCTTCCTCGTCGCCGTACTTCTCAATAGGTAGCGTAAAGTTCTGGCGGAACTTTTGGCGTCCGCCCAGGAAGCCGGGATTTAAGAACTGCATAATTGACCACAATTCGGACAGGCGATTCTCCACCGGCGTACCGGTCAGGGCCAGGCGGAAGTCGGCGGGCAGGCCGCGAATCACCCGCGCCTGCTTCGTCTGCGGATTCTTGATATTCTGAGCCTCATCCAGCACCACGCCAAACCACTCTATTTGTTTGAGGCTGTCCTCATCCCGCCGCGCCAGGGCGTAGCTGGTCAGGACCATATCGCTCTGGCGGGCAGCTGCGGCAAAGTCGTCACCGCGCAGCCGGTCGCCGCCCTGGTGGACAACCGTTTTCAGGTCAGGCGCGAATTTCTCTTTTTCCTGCTCCCAGTTGGTCACAACCGAGGTGGGGCAGATGAGCAGAATGGGGGCCGGCAGCGCGCCATCCATCTCTTCTTTTAGCTGTTGGGTAAGGGCCAATGTCTGGATCGTTTTGCCGAGGCCCATATCGTCGGCCAGGATAACGCCCAGTCCCCAGCGGCGGGCGAAGTGCAGCCAGGAGAAGCCGTATTGTTGATACGGCCGTAACGTCGCCTGCAACCCCTCCGGCGGCGGCAGAACTGACAGTTTTTCATCCCCTTGCAGCCGCTTGAGCCAGCTTTGCAGCCACTCATCCATTTCCACCCCGGCCAGCGGCAGGCCGCCACGCTCTGTTTCATCCCCATCCAGCCCCAACTTGAGCGCCTCATGGAGCGAGAGCGTGCCTTCTATATCCTGCTCCTGCCAGAAGCGGATGGCCGCCTCAATTTGTTCCGGGTCCAGTTGTACCCACTGGCCGCGAATCTGGACCAACGGAGCTTTGAGGGCGACCAGGGCCTCAAACTCCTCACGGGTCAGCTCGGTGTCGCCCAGGGAAAGCTGCCAGCGGTAGCGCACCAGGTTATGGAGCGTCATGTGGCCCTGGCCTACGGCCGTTTCGCCCGTCAATTTACTGTTGCTGCCCAGCTTGAGGCGCATCCCCAACTGTGTGCCCGGCTTGTTCCACCAGGGCGGCACCAGCAGACCAAAGCCGGCCCGCTGCAACTGGGGGGCACATTGGCGTAAGAAGGTATAGGCTTCGTCGGTGGTCAGGCTGGCGGTGGCCGGTTGGCGCTGCTGCAAACTGCGCTGGATGGGCGCAAAGAAGCGGGCGGCATAACCTAAACCGGTAAGCAGCCGCTCCTGCGGCCGTTCAAAGTGGCGGTCCAATGCCTGCAAAACGCTCCCTCTTGTCTTCCACACTTCGGCGGCGGGAACCAGCAGGCTGGCGTCGTCGCGGGCTTGCAGCAGATAATGAAGCTGCCAGGCGGTTTCCCCTTTCTTGGTTTGCTTGAACTTCTGTTGGGCCGGCGCTTCCAGGCGCAGGGCCACCCGGTAATGTTTGTCACCGGCGATGGTCAGGGCGCGTTCCCAGGCGCGGAAGCTGCTGGTAAAATGCTGCATCTGGGCGACGCTGGCGCTGACGGTGGGACGGGCGGCAAAGAGGGCACGGGGCCAAAGCGGTTGGTGGGCAGCCAGAAGGTCAGGCTGTCCGTTTGCTCTTTGCCCTGCCAGCTGGTATTGCTGAGCAGGGAGCGCAGGTCGGCGCTGCCGGCGGCAAAGGGGTGGGGCTGGGCCGACTTTTTGCGCCGGTCGCGGTTGGGTTGGGGGGAATCGGCCGTTTCAGCCCAGAGGAATAAACGGCCGTTTTGCTCAGGCTTGGTAGGGGCGAGCCAGTGTAAGTGGAGGACATGCATAGCTGTCAATACTTTCTATTTTCGCTTTCGAAGTGGTACCTATCAGTTGATGACCTTTCACAGTATATAGACCTGCTTACCACTGAATTATGGTATAAATTGGGTAAAAGTTCAAAGATAATCTTTTTGCGGAGAGGCGACCTGTTCCTGGCCGATGAGCAGCACAATTACCTGGGACGTACCTACCCCTGGAAGCGCTGTGAACCGGGCGTTCGGATACGATGTGAGGCGCAGCATTGTGGCACACGGCCGTTTCTCTACGATGATCTACACGTGATTCGCCTGTCTAAAGAACTGATCGCCCAGCCGCCCATTGAACTGTGGCCGGCCGTGGTCAGCCGGGTGCCGCTTCCAGCCGATTTGGAGGAAATTGTGATACGGCCGTTAAACCAAGACAGTTAATATTTTGGCTTGCTGATCGCGGGAGCGGCATGGGTAGATACCTCGCTTCAGAAAATGCGGGACGCGGGTTCGA
>SLGK01000266.1 GCA_007123775.1 Anaerolineae bacterium
AGCGCCAGCACAATGCCAGGCAGGGCCATAAGGATGTCTACCAGGCGCATGATGGCCCCGTCAATGACTCCGCCGGCCATGCCGGCCGTAATGCCTAACAGCAGGCCGATGGCAAATGTACCGGCCAGCGCCAGCAAGGCCGCGCCCAATGAGCGGCGGCCTCCTTCCAAAACACGGGCCAACAAATCCCGGCCGCTTTGGTCGGTACCCAGCGGATGTTCCAGGCTGGGTGGGTGTAATTTGGCGGCATAGTTGGGCTGGTGGGGATCGGCCGTTACCAGCAATGGGCCGAACAAGACCGCGCCCAACAAAAGCAGTCCCAGCAGCAGACCGACCTGCGCTTCTCGGTGGCGCAGCAGGCGGCCCCACGTACCGCGTGGCATTGGTAGCGGTAAGTTTTTGACAAAGGTCTGTCGGGAGCGGGTTAAGATTGCTTCTACATTCATCGGTTAAGCCTCGCGCTGACGAGGATCCAGCAGCGTCCCTAGCAAATCAACCAGCAGGCTGGCGGCCACGTAGGAAATCCCGGCAATGGCTACGAAGCCCTGCACGACGGGAAAATCGCGGGCTGAAATGGCTTCTAATACATAGCTGCCGATGCCCGGCCAGCTAAAGACGGCTTCGATAATCGCCGCGCCGCCGATGATACCGCCGATACCGACGCCAACGGCCGTTAAGAAAGGCAAGATGGCGTTGGGCAGCGCGTAGCGTACCAGCACACGCAGCCGGGTGGCCCCCCGCGCGGTGGCTACCAGCGTATAAGACGCCCCCAAACATTCCAGCAAATTGGCTCGCAGCAGTTGTGTCCAGTCGGCGGCCCGCCCCAGCGACAGACAGAGCGCGGGCAGGGCGACATAACGCCAGTCGCCCCCCGACAAGACCCGGCCAATACCAAATTGGACAACCAGATATTGGAGCAAAAGTAACCCGATCAAAAAGGAAGGCAGGGAGGCGATCACCTGGGTGACTAAGCGAATGGCCCGGTCTAACGGCCGTTCGTGAAAAGCCGCGCTCAACAAGGCGCAAACCAGAGCCGTGACCAGGGCGATCAACAAGGCCAGACCGCTCAGGATCAGGGTCGCCGGCAGCCGCTTCCCGATTTCTTGCACAACCGGCCGGCCGGTGCGGTAAGAAAGGGAAAGGTCGCCGCGTACCGCTCGCCCCAACCATTGTAGATATTGCTCCGGCAACGGCCGATCCAGAGCCAGTTCAGCCCGCATCGCTTCAATCTCGATAGCTGTTGGGTCTTCAATGCCGCGTGCCTGAAGCAGCCGCAGCGCCGGATCGCCAGGGGCCAATGGCAGCAGCGCCCAGACCAGGACGCTGGCCCCCAGCACGGCCAACACGGCCTGGAGCAGTCGCCCGCCCACCAGCCGCATTAGCCGTCCTGCTTGCTCGATATTAAGGTGTCGGCTGCGTTTCATACGAGACATGGAACAGATTGAAGCCGGGTTGGTAATGGCGGTAATTCTGACCCACAATTACACGGCCGGTATGGTAATTGACAAAAAATTGGTACGGCTCCTCTTCAATCAGGATAACTTGCAGCCGACGCAAAATCTCGGCGCGCCGAGATTCGTCAAATGTTTGGCTTAGTTCCTCTACTAAGGCGTCCAGTTCGGCGTTAGAGAAGTTGGCGTAATTGCGGTCGCCGCCAGTGACAAAACCGCGCATAAGAACCGGCTCTGGCGCGCCGCCAAAGGTCAACGACCCGGAGGAGACAAGTCCGGCCTGCCACGGCTCCAGATTTTCCAGCATGGCGTCGTTGATGCTGTCCACCGAGCGAATTTCAACGGCAAAACCGGCCTGGCGTAACTGGCTTTGAATGGCGACACTAATCGGCTCCAGGTCGGGCTGTTGGGGATAGATAAGCAGGATAATTGAGAGGGATTGCCCATCTTTTTGGCGAATGCCGTTGCTGCCCGGCAGCCAGCCGGCCTCGTCTAAAATTTGTTGGGCGGCGGCCAGGTCAGTTTGTTGATTTTGAATTGACCAGGGCAGCCATTCGGCATAAAAGCCGGTGGCCGGTAAGAAAACGCCATCCATCACTTCGTTGGCTAATTGGTCATAATCAATGGCGCGGATAATGGCCTGGCGCGCGGCCATGTCGTTAAAAGGGGGTTCCTGGATGTTCAATACCATGCGAAAGCCGCCGGTACTGGGTGTGCCGTAATTGAAAAAGGCGGTCTGGCTGGCGTCTACGGCCGGTTTGGCGGCCGTAGGCGGATAGAGGGCGATGTCGGCTTCGTCGTTTTGCACGGCCAGGATACGGGCCTGGGCGTCAGAAACGAAGCGGACGCTAACGCCGGGCAGCGCCGGCCGTCCCTGCCAGTAATCGTCATATCGCTCCAGCACCATCTCTTCTTCGGTCAGGCTAACAACGCTGTAGGGGCCGGTATAGAAGCCGGTTCCGGCCAACTGCTCGAAATTGTCGCCCACCGCTTCGACCGCTGCCACATCGTAGACCGGGAAGACGCCTTCGGAGGAGAAGGCGGAAGGGATGGTGGTACTGGGTACGGGCGTAATGAGATCAACGGTCAGCTCATCCACAATAGCCACGGTACTCCCTGCGGGCATTTCGCCCTGGGCCGACGGGGAGAGGGCTAACTGCCGCTCAATGAGGGCAGACAGAGCGGCCGCATCTAGGGGCTTGCCATTTTGGAAGGTAATGCCAGGGCGCAGGGTCAACCGCCAGGTGAGTTCGTCCACCTGCTCCAACGATTCTAGCAGCCAGGGATGGTGTTGGCCGTCGGCGCGGAATTGCAGCAGCAGTTCGGCCACGCCAAATTCCGGCATCCAGAAGCCTTGTGGCACGGGGTCCAGGCTGTTGATGCGAAAGGAGGTTACAATACGTAAGGGGGGGAAGGTTTCTTCAGGCGATACGGCCGTTTCTTCGGTAACGGGTTGGTCGCTCGGCGGCGGGGCGGCCGGTTCGGCTGTTTGCTCGCCGCCGCAGGCAGCCAGCAGGAATGCAGCCAGTAAAAGTAATAACAGGGAACGTTTCATCATTTTCTCCTCGTAAACGGTTAATAGATTATTTTGCTTGTAAGATTGGCGTAACTTTGGGCGACGCCTCGTTGTGCAGCAGATGGGACTGGATAATCTGGTCAATGGCTGTTTTGGTTAAACGGCCGTACCAAACTCCATCCGGGTAGACAATCAACACAGGTCCTAAATTGCAGGGGTAAAGGCAGCCGGTATTGGCGCACAAGACCCGCTCCGGCTCGCGGCGCAGCCCATGAGCGGCTAACTGCTCTTGCAGGTAAGACCAGAGATCGTCGGCGCCCAGGGCCGTGCAGCGCGGCCCCCGGCAAAACAGGAGATGGTAGCGATGGTCGGGGATTTTCGACCAGCCGGCCGGGTCGCTCTCCCAATTGGGCGGCGGCAACTGGCGCACGTCCGGCGCGGGGCTGCTGTTGGCTATCAGGCGGCAAACAGCGTCAGGCAGGACGGCCGTTTCACTCAACGGCTCGGCCATCATGACAGCGATGTCTGGCGCTGTTTCTTGCCAGCGACGGATTACCTTTAGCAGCCATTGCAGCAGATTAGGATCGCCGGGAATGAAGACGGGGACAACCAATATGCGCCGGGCGCCGGCCTCACGGCAGGCGGTCAGCGCCGCCGGTAAGGCTGGGTCGCTTTGGTCAACAACCGCGCCCGTTACAAGGCAGTCCGGCTGCTGCCGCTGCACGGCGGCTACCAGCCGTTCCAACTGCGGCGCGGTGCGGTTGTAAACGCCCCGGCTCAAAATCACAATTGCGTCAAAAGATGTCGTTTCATTCATACCATCGTCCACTCTACCCCATTACCTTTCCGGGTACGGTGCGATTCAAAACCGGCCGCTTGTGCTATTCGACACCAATTGACAGCCTGGGTATATCGGCCTATAATTGATACAAAGTATCATTAACTGATTAGAAATGGCTCGCACCGAAATTTATGCGCTACACAACACGCAACACGCATCTATGAAACACCTTATCTTGATTGGCGACTGGTCGGAAAGGGGCGCGGCTCTGGCCGGGCTGCTTGCCAGTGGGTACAGCCTGACGGCCGCCTCCGGGGCGAATGATCTGGCGCCTGATTTGCTGGCAAAACGGCCCTGTTTGCTCCTGGCAGCTTTATCTGACGCTGCCTGCCTGGATCGGGCGACGTTGGTTGCCCAACAGCTTTCGCTGCCCTGGCTCGCCTGGGACATGGCTCATTCCGGTTCGCCAAATGGATCGTTGACTGCGGCTGCGTACAGGGCGGGCGCATTGGCTGTTCTGCCCACCCATCTGCCGCCTGAATCTATGCAACAGGCGGTAGAAAATCTTTGGCAGCAGATGCCCCAACCGCTGACTTATTCCCATGGTATCGGGGAGAACGGGCGGCGAGGACGGCCGTATCGGTCGGGTGAAACAATTCCCCTGGCAGACGATGCCGTGTTGACCGTACAGCGCGGCATCGTTGCCCAAACGGTCATTTTTAGCGATGGCAAAGAGGTGTTGTTGGGTTTGCATGGGGCCGGGCAGCTTCTGCTTGGTCACCCGGAAGATGATTGCTGTTTGCATTTGGTGGCCCATACCGAAGCGGAGGTGAACCTTACTCTCTGGCGCGAAGCCTGCCATACGCCCCAACTGGCACGCCAACTGGCGCACCATCTGCGGGATCGGATGCGGCAAATGGAGGCGTGGGCCGCCATGCAGGCGCGTCCCTACCTGGACCAGAGAGTGATGGGCATTCTTTCCCTGCTGGCGGAGCAGTTTGGCCGGCTCCACCCGGAAGGGATGCTGGTGGACGTTCGTCTGACGCACGCCCAACTGGCTACGGCCGTGGGCGCTACGCGGGCCACCGTCACCCGCTGCCTGGGGGATTTACGCACACGCAATCTGCTCTGTGTGGTCGGGCGGGGTGAGGGTGGGGGTGAGGGGGAAAGATTTTGCATCCGGCAGTGGCAGCCTCACGCGCATCGCCATTATCATAAACAATCGGAACCAGAAACTATCAGATGAACAAGCTAACAACCATACGACCATTCACCCCTCAAGACGCCCAGGCTGTCGCCGCTCTGTTGCAACAACAGGACAAACGACTGCATGAACAAGACGGCCGTTTACGCCCGCCTCGTTCTACCGACGCCATTCAAACCTTTATTGCTGAAAAAGTGACGGCCGACGCCTTGGTCGCCCCGGATGAGCGGGGAGGGATACGCGCTCTGGCTATCCCCGGCGTGTGGGAAATCGCGGAGGATGAGGAGATGCGCGGTTTCTTTTTGCCGCGCAACGGCACGGTGGGGCTGGCGCTGCCCCATCCTGACAATCCGGAGGCTACGGCCGTTACCCACGCTTTGCTCAAAGCCGTTGAAACATGGTGGCGGCAGCAGGCGGTGGATGGCACGCTCATTACCTGGCCGGCCGCCGACGACTGGCTGGCCGGTTTGCTTACAGAGCGCGGCTATGTGGCGGACAGCGCGGCGGCGCACCGGCCGTTACAACCCCTGCCGCCGCTGCCGGAAACGACCGTTGCTGCTATCCGCCCCGCCCAACCGGCCGACGAAGAAGCGTTGGTCGCCCTTCACCTGGAAGAGATTCGTTTCCATGAAGCCTACACGCCCTACAGCCGCGTCGTGCCGGCCATCGAACCCGCCTTTCGCCAGCGGCTGGCGCGGGTCTGGCAGGGTAAGCCGGTAGGTGAGCCGGACACACCGCTGCTGCTGGTGGCGGAACGAGATGGTCAGGTTATTGGCTTTACCGAGAATTGGTTGTCAACGATGGCGGGCAGTTGGTTTGCCGACGGCCGTTACGCCTATCTCAATAGCGTGGGCGTGGCAGAGGAGGCGCGGGGGCAGGGGATCGGCCGTTTGCTGGTGGCCCACACCCTGCACGCCCTGGCCCGGTATGAGATAGTTGGCTTTTACCTCTACTACGTCCTGACCAATCCTCTTTCCAGCCATTTCTGGCCTAAGATGGGGTTTCGGCCGTTGTTGGTAACGTATAAAACAAAGGAGCAATCGCATGTATGATGTGATTATTGTTGGTGGTAGTGCGGCCGGCCTGAGCGCGGCGCTGGTCTTGGGCCGCTTCCGGCGGCGTGTCTTGATTTGTGACCACCAGAAGCCGCGCAATGCCCCGGCGCAAGCGGCCCATAACTTTTTTACCCGCGACGGTACGCCGCCCGCGGAATTATTGCAGATTGGCCGGGAACAGTTACGGCCGTATTCCACAGTGCAGTATCAGACGGCCGAGGTCGTCAGCCTTAAACCCATTACCGGCGGGTTTGACGTGCAAACGGCCGCTGGCGCGATCTTACAAAGCCGCCGGGTACTGCTGGCAACAGGGGTTCGTGACGAACTACCGGCTATTCCCGGCCTGGCAGCCTATTGGGGCAAAGGCGGCGTACACCACTGCCCCTATTGCCACGGCTGGGAAGTGCGCGACCAAAAGATTGTGATCGTCGGCAATGGCGACGTTGTCTACCATTTGGCCGCCCTATTGTCTGCCCTCAGCGCTGACATTTCAGCCTGTTTACGCGGCGACCCGCCGCCCACTGCCGAGCAGCAGAGCAAACTCCAGCAAATGGGCGTAACAGTGTATGATACCGGGATTGAAGCCATTGCCGGAGATTCCGGTCATGTGCGTGGGGTTCGGTTGGGTGACGGCCGTTTGCTGCCCTGCCAGGCCATTTTTGTGGGGACAAAGCCGCAGCCGCACAGCTCCCTGGCGCATGAAATTGGCTGCGAATTTGATGATCGGGGGTATGTGAAGGTAGACGAATTGGGGCGCACCAGCGTACCCAATGTTTATGCGGCGGGTGATATGGTCACGCCCTTTCATCAGCTTGTCATGGCGGCGGCTTCGGGAACCGCTGCGGGCAGTGGCGTCAACATGGACATTGTTTTCCCTGAGGCGGACAGAAACAGATGAAACAGAAACAAAGTGACTCTTTCACCCTGCGCTGGGCTGGCGGCGACGATATCGAAGCAGTGGTCAACTTTGACGCCGCTCATCTCCATCCCACAGCCGACGGCCAGCCCAACCCCCGCATTGCCAACCGGATACGCGCCTGGATGGACGGCCGTCACCCATTGGCCCGCGCCGAGGACGTCACGGTTGTCATAGACGAAGCAACAGGGCAGATTATCTCCTCGCAGGCGCTGATGCGGCAGCCGTGGCGTTTTGACAGTATCCCCTTTGACGTGGGGCAGATCGAGTTTGTCGCCACCGACCCTAATTACCGACGGCAGGGATTGATACGGCAGCAAATGACGGCCATGCACCAACGCTGCCGGGAAAGGGGCTGGCTTGTGCAAGCTATCAGCGGCATTCCCTGGTTTTATCATCAGTTTGGTTATGAACTGACCCTGGAGAGGGGCGGCGGACGACGCGGTAGCCGTTCCGATCTGGCAGAGGCAGCGCAGCGGAGCGATGGCGTTTACCGGGTGCGACTGGCGCAAACGGCCGATATTCCCTTTTTGATCGCCGTGGACGCTCATGCCCGGCGGCGCTCGCTGGTGAGCTGTGTGCGTGACGAGGCTTTGTGGCAGTACGAGTTGAACGGCCGTACCCCGCCAAACATATTCCTCACCCAGGTAAATATCATTGAAACGGCCGCTGGGGAACCAGTTGGCTATCTGGCGCATCCACCCCCCTCAGGCGGCGCCGCCGGGTGGGTGCGGCAGGTGGAACTGGCGGCCAACGTCTCCTGGTTAGCCGTTACGCCGCACGTCATACGCTACCTGCTTGAGGTCTATAACGAGAATGCGCCACACATTGACTTCTGGCTTGACAGCACGCATCCGCTGTATGAGGCTCTGCCCCGCACCCTGTCCCGTCACTATCCGCCGGATGCCTGGTATGTGCGCGTTCCCGACCTGGCCGCCTTTCTCAACCTGGTTAAACCGGCCCTTGAAAGCCGCCTGGCGAACTCGGTAGCCGCCGGTTATTCGGGAGTTATTTCCTTGAACTTCTTTGTGAGTGGACTGAGATTGCGCTTTGAAGACGGTCGTTTCACCCTTGAACCCTGGTCGCCGCGTAACCCGGAAGATGGAGACGTCAGGATTCCAGCAAACGTCTTCCTCCAGCTTCTCTTTGGCTACCGTTCGCTGGCTGAACTGGAACATGCTTTTGCTGACTGCCGGGTAGATGGCGAAGAGAGCTGGGTATTGTTGAATAGTTTGTTCCCGAAACGGCCGTCTGCCGTCTGGTGGATTGGCTAACTGGAACGCAAGTGGATATGCTACCCTTGTCATGCCATCAAACGCGAGCGGCCGTTGCTTATCTGTTGGAAAAATCTGGCTTTGAAATAGAGATGAATCAATGGCTGGCTCATGTCAATGATTATTTTGTGGGTACGGGCAAATCAGAGTCGCGACGCTACATGATAATCGCCCGCAAGTTGGAACAGAATAATGATACGCTCGGCCGTTTGCTGGTGGCCCACACCCTACACGCCCTGGCCCAATACGAGGTGGTTGGCTTTTATCTCTACTACGTCTTGACCAATCCGCTGTCCAATCGCTTTTGGCCCAAGATGGGGTTTCGGCCGTTGTTGGTTACGTATATAATGATGTGGTCATAGCAGGCAAGAAGCGTATTATTATGAACAAACAGATACAGTCCCAACTCAACCAACTATATGATACCCACGCTTCACAGTATGAGGGGGAGGCTGGGCACGGCATTCAAGAGCAAGCGGAACTGGAAGCCTGGAACGCCGACATTTTTACGGCCGTTGCCTTCCCGCCTGGCAGCCGCGTTCTTGATGTCGGTGCCGGAACGGGCGTATTGAGCCGTATCTTGGCTGAACGGGGCTGTTACGTTACTGGCCTTGATCCCGCCGCCGGGATGATCGCCGAAGCCCAATCCCGTTTGCCGCCAGCTCTGGTCGGCAGGCTGAATTTCCTGGTAGGCGATACCCATCAGCCCGATCTTTTTTCGCCCGGCTCATTTGACTGGATTGTCAGTCGCCAGGTTGTAGGCCACTTTCATGATCCCCTGGTGGCGTTTCAGAACTGGCGTGGTTGGTTAAAAGCAAGGGGCGGCGTTATGATTATTGATGGCCTCTGGCGGCGTGATGGCTGGGGCAATGATGAGGCATTGGTTGACAACCTGCCTCTATCCTGCTTGCAAACGCGGGCGACCGTGGCTTACCTGCTGACCGTCGCCGGTTTTGTCGTTGAGAAAAATATCTGGCTGCAACGAGTCAATGCCTACTTTGCTCAGAATGAGGCGAACAGCGTTAAACGCTACCTCATTACGGCTAAATCAGGGTGAATGGGCCATGCAAATAGGGGAGCGGCAATTGGGTACGGGTATTGCGTTTTTAGACGAAGCCGGTTTGAATCTCCTGGCTGTCTTGGATTGTGCCGCTCTGCCGCAGACCATCACCGCACCCATGCTCGCCTCTGGCGTACCATTGAATGAGTACCGGCGGTTGGTCCTGCTGGGTCATGGTGGACGGCGGTTGTGGGCGGCTTTACAAGAATGGGGTATGAAAACGGCCGATCCCGTTGACCATTACACTCTCACTATCACCCGCCAATTTATCCGCGATTATTTGGGCGATCCGCCCGTTTGCTGGTTGTATCCGCAGACCGAATACATCGTACCCTTGCAGCAGTTGGGCACGCTGGCCGGTTGGAGTCACCCGTCCCCGTTGGGGCAGGGCATTCACCCGGAATTTGGCGTCTGGTTTGCCTACCGGGCCGCCTTTTTGACAACGGCCGAACTGCCGCTGCGGGTTGAACCGGAACGGCCGTTGCCCTGTGCCTCGTGTGCGGACAAACCGTGCATCACCGCCTGTCCCGTCGGCGCCGTACAGCCGGACCGCTTCGACGTAGACGGCTGCGCCCGCTTCCGGCTGCGCGATCATTCTCCCTGCGCCGACCGCTGCCTGGCGCGGCTGGCCTGTCCCTTTTTCCCAGAACATCGCTATACGCTGCCGCAAATTCAGTATCATTATCGCCATTCGTTGGGCACGCTGCGTGACTGGTATGGTCATACAGAGGGCAGTTCATGACCACTGCTACCCAGACTGTAATCGACCAGATGGGGCGGCATGTCGTTGCGCCCTTGTCGCCGCAGCGCATTATCTCCCTCGTGCCCTCGCAAACGGAGTTGCTGTTTGACCTGGGGCTGGCGGGGCGGATAGTCGGCCGTACCCGCTTTTGCCTTCATCCGGTGAAGCAGGTCAAGAATGTGGCCATTATTGGCGGTACGAAGCAGTTCAACTTCGACCGCATTGACCAGCTTCAACCCGACCTGATTATCGGCAACAAAGAGGAGAATTACCGGGAAGGCATTGAGCGACTGGCGACCCGCTATCCCGTCTGGGTGAGCGACATTTTTACCTTGAATGACGCGCTGGCGATGATCCGCCAGGTGGGGCAGTTGGTGGGCAAAGGGGAGCGGGCAGCGGCGCTGGCGGCCGGCATTGAGGCGAAATTTGCCCAACTGCCGCGCCTGGCCCGGCCGCTGCGGGTTGGCTATTTTATCTGGCAAAACCCGTACATGGCGGCCGGCGGGCAGACCTTCATCCACGATATGCTGACCCGCTGCGGCTTTGAGAATGTGTTTGCCGAGATGGGCAACGGCCGTTACCCTGAACTCACTACTGAGCAAATTCGCGTTGCTCAGTTGGACATGATTCTACTCTCCTCAGAGCCGTTTCCGTTTGCGGAAAAGCACCAGCAGGGGTTCATGGCTGAGTTTGGCCTGCCTGTGCGTCTGGTGGATGGGGAGATGTTTTCGTGGTATGGGAGCCGGCTGTTGCTGGCCGCCGATTATCTGGCCAGGGTGGGCTAATGACTTCGATGAACAGAGTGGGCGTCTGACAAGTGCGTACTGGCTTCCTGAAAATCCATCACCTGGCCACCAAAACCCCGCTGAAAGTCTACCGCGTCCTTTTGGCCGCTAAAGGCCAGGACAGATGGCTCGCAACAAAGGGAAATCCGGCTGCCACTGACGAAATAGGCGTGAAGGGTATTGATAATACGGCCGTAAATAAATTCCCGTAGTAAAGCTGTCTCAATATCATCCCGCTGCGCCAGCAAAAGCAACCCACAGTGAGCGCAACAGGCCCGTAACCGTTCATTCGTTTTGGTTGTCAAAATGAATTGCAATCGCTTTTGCACCGGCATATGACAGAGAGGGCAAACTTCAACCGTGACAGAGTGAAGATCGGGAAGCTGTGCGCCGCCATGAACCTTTTCCAATAGACCTTGCTGCGCCAGAGAGGTGAGGTCACGGTGAACCGTCATCGCGGATACATTCAGTCGCCTCGTCAATTCATCAATGCGTATCAAATTTTCGTTTTTTAGCCAGTCTAAGATTTTCTCGTGTCGCTCAGCCGGTGTAATGGTCATACGGTTGTTCCACTTTTTCAAAGAAAACAGTTTCTATGCGTACGGACCATTATACAGGCATGCTTGACGGGTCACAAAGCAGACCTGCGAGGTTGGCTAATCCTCGCAGGTCCGGGATGGATTACTCAAGCGTTAACATGAACGCTACCAGATCATCAATTTGGGGGGCGGCCAGGTCTTGCCCATAATTCTGGTACATAACACCGGCCGGAAAGCCTTCCACAACATGGGCATTAGGGTCTACAATAGACTGGCGCAGAAACGCTTCAGCCGACATACCGGATACATAGGTTTCAGCCCGCGTAGCCACACCCGCATGGGAAGGACCAACCAAAACAACATCTGGCTCTAGTGAATGGCAGGTAATGCAGCCCGGCGCGCTGGCCGAACCAATAACTGTCTGCTTGTAAAGCTGTTCACCACGAGCCGCATCACCGACAACGGCCGTTTCGTCTACCGCATCGCCACCACTGCCACAGGC
>SLGK01000209.1 GCA_007123775.1 Anaerolineae bacterium
CGCCAAAACGATTGGACATAGTTGTCTCCTTTCAGATTTTTTCACGTAACGCCTGTAGCGTTGCCAACACGGCCGTTTCCGCCACGTCACTCGTCACAAAAACATCGCCTACATCGCGCAGTAAAATGAAGCGCAGACGGCCGTCTAGCTTCTTCTTGTCGCGCCCCATTGCCTGCAGCAGTGCCGCCGGTTGGCAGCCGGACGGGATACGCGTCGGCAGGTGCCAACGTTGCAGCACCCGTTCGATTCGGCCCTGCAGGGCAGGCGGGGCGTACCCCAGCCGGGCCGACAGATTAGCTGCGGCCACCAGCCCCATGGCCACCGCCTGGCCGTGCCCTGTTTCATAGCCGGTGACCTGCTCGATGGCATGGCCAAAGGTGTGGCCCAAATTTAGCACTGCCCGGCGACCTTGCTCAAACGGGTCCGCTTCCACCACGTCCCGCTTAACCTGAATGGCGGTGGCGATGACCGCAGCCGCCGGCCGCAAAGCCTGAACTGAGCCTGTAAATGTGTCCGAGCCTCCGTCGTTGGTCCTCCGTCCTCCGTCCAGTTGCTCAAACAAATCCGGGTTGGCAATCAGGCCGTGCTTGATAACCTCGGCCATGCCGGCCGCCAGCTCAGGAGCCGGCAGTGTGGTCAAGGTGTCCAGATCGGCAATGACGGCCTGGGGCTGTTTGAAGGCGCCGACCAGATTCTTGCCCTGGGGCAAATCGACGCCGGTTTTGCCGCCCACGCTGGCATCGACCATCGCCAGCAGGCTGGTCGGGCATTGGACAAAGTTGACGCCACGCAGGTAGGTAGCGGCCACAAAACCGGCCACGTCCCCTACCACGCCGCCGCCCAGGGCGACGATGGTAGCGCCGCGGTCCAGGCCGGCCGCTAAAAGCTGGTCGTAAAAGTGGGCCACGGTCGCCAACGTCTTGTGCCGCTCGCCGGCAGGCATGGTCAGCACGACGCTCGCCGCCAACTGGTCGGCATACAGGGGGCCAACGTTGCTGTCGGTCAGCACCGCCAGCGGGCCGCGGCTGCTCGCCAGTTGGCGCAGGCGAGGCAGCAGGCCATGACCGACGTAGACGGGGTAATGGCCAGTAGGGTGGTTGACGGTTAGCTGGATGGTCTCTGCTGCGGTCATAGGGGGTATTGTACGACAAACGGGCCGGGTGACGAGTGTTAATCCACCCTTTCCGGCTCAAGCTGCTGTAGAATTTGGGCCACGATTTGGTGGGGGGTCTGGTCATCGGTATGGATTTGGGGAAAACGGCCGTAGCCTGCCGCCCGTTCGGCCAGTAGTTGCCGAATGCGCCGGGCGGGATGGGGCTGGTTTAGCAACGGCCGTTCCGTGGCGTCCGCGTGCAGCCGGGCCAGAATGGTGTCAGGCCGAGCAACCAGGCAAAAGATGGGGCCGGACGGGGCCAGGACGGCCTCGTTGGCCGGGTTGAGCAGCAGGCCACCGCCGGTGGCAATGACCAGTCCGCGCTCGGCGGCCAGCGTTTGCGCTGCCCTGGCCTCCCATTGGCGAAAGGCGGCCTCGCCGGACTGGGCAAAAATGGTCGGAATGGAACGGCCGTCGTGGGCCACAATCCAGGCATCCGTATCCACAAACCGATAGCCCAACGCCGTCGCCAGTAAACGGCCGACTGTCGTTTTGCCCGTGCCCATAAAGCCTGTCAGTATAACGTTTTGCATGGGGTTGTTCGGGGGAGGTTTGGGAAAAGGTACGCGAAACGTGATGCGTGGTCTATTTTCGGCGCAGCCAGACGGCGCACGCACCACGTTCTACGTATATCTGCCTGGTAAAAGCGGCGCTGGCGATGACCCTGGTAGGACTCGAACCTACAACCAATTGATTAAGAGTCAACTGCTCTGCCAATTGAGCTACAGGGCCGTTCAACTGCCCGGATTATAGCCGGATCGGTGGGGTGGGTCAAACGGCCCCGGGGTGCGTTAAGAGAGCGTCCGCCTCTACCAGCCCCCAATGATAACCCATTGCCTGGGACAGGGCGCGGGCGCGTTGGGCCTCCTGGCGGGCGGCCTGGGGGTCGTCAGCGGCGCGGTGGGCGTAGGCCAGGCCGAGGCGGATGTCGGCTTCGTAGAGGCGGTAGCCGCCTTCGACAGCGTAGCTGAGGGCTTCGCGCAGGTCGGAGAAGGCTTGGGGCAACAGGCCTGACGAGTCGAGACCTGACAGGTTTTGAGCAATCCCGGATTGCCAACCTGCCAGGTCTGCGTGGTACTGCGCCGCCCAGCGCCCCCGCGCCACCAGGGCCTCGATAAGGACGGCCTGGTAGGAAATGGAGCGGGCGATTTGCAGGGCAGCGGCGTAATGGTCAGCGGCACTGGCGTGGTCGCCGGCCGCCCCGTCCAGGTCGCCCAGGAGACGGCGGCACCAGCTAATTTGATTAGCCCAACGATTGCGCTCACAGATGGTCAGGTTAGTGGTCGTCACGCGCCGGGCCAGCGCCGCCTGCCCCACCCGCCACAAATGGGTCGCGTGCCGGACGCCGTGCTGAGCGTACAAATATTGCTCACTGCTGTCAATCTCCCGCTCCAGCGCCTCCGCCTGGGCGAAGGCGTCACCGGCGGCCGCCAGCTCCCCGCGCAGGTGGGCGATCCAGCCCTGGTAGGCCAACGATTGGCGCTCACCCCGCTTATTTTCGGCGCGGCGGGCCAGTGTCAGGGCGCGGTTGGCGGCCGCAGCCCCGTCCGCCAGCCGGCCCAGGGAGACGTTTAGCGACGCCAGGTTCTGGTAGCCGATGCTGGCGTTTCGCCAATCTTCATATTCCAATTGCATTTTGGTTTTGCGTTCGTAGAAGGAAACGGCCGTTGCCAACCGCCCCAAACTCATCAAACACAACCCCACCGTATTCAAAATCCAGCTTTTGGCCTGCGGGATGCTGACCTGCGGCTCCTGTTCTATATCCCCATTGGAAAAAAACTGCTGCATAATACTCAAGGATGTTTCATAAGCGCCGAGAACATGAATGTCATAATAGCGATTTTCACTACCCGACATAGCAAGTCTAGGGGGCAATAGGGTAGCCCCAAAAATACAGGCAGCTTCAAAAGGCCTGTCACAGGCTCATTAACAAAAAAGTGGCGAATTGTTGGTTGTTACCCTC
>SLGK01000010.1 GCA_007123775.1 Anaerolineae bacterium
GCCATCCGTATCGCCCCATCCAGCCGAATCACTTCACCGTTGAGCATTTCGTTTTCGATGATGTGCTGCACCAGGGCGGCGTATTCGTCCGGCCGGCCGAGGCGTGAGGGAAAGGGAATCTGTGCGGCCAGGGATTGGCGGGCTTTTTCGGGCAAACCGGCCAGCATGGGGGTTTCAAAGAGGCCGGGGGCAATGGTCATGACGCGGATGCCGTGCCCGGCCAGCTCGCGGGCAATGGGCAAGGTCATGCCGACCACGCCCGCTTTAGAGGAGGAATAAGCAGCCTGCCCAACCTGGCCGTCGAAGGCAGCCACGGAGGCGGTGTTGACAATAACGCCCCGTTCGCCGGCCTCATTGGGTTCGCCCTGGCTCATGGTCGCTGCCGCCAGACGAATGACGTTGAAGGTGCCGATCAGGTTGACCTCGATTACCTTGCTAAAGGCGGACAGGTCGTGGATGCCCCGGCTGCTGAGCAGCTTGGCAGCAATGGCCACGCCGGCGCAGTTGACCACGCCGTGTAGGCCACCATACGTATCAACGGCGGTAGAAACGGCCGTTTGCACACTGGCCTCATCCGTCACATCCGTCTGCACAAAACGAACGGCCGAACCCAATTCCTCAGCCATTTTCTGACCTGCTTCCTCATTCACGTCGGCAATGATCCCATTGGCCCCGCCCGCCACCAGCCACCGCAGCGTGGCCGCGCCCAGCCCGGAGCTGCCGCCGGTCACGATAAATGTACTTCTCTGTAGCTGCATGATTTCGTCTCCTTGTAGTAAAATAAGAGCGTAATGCGTAGCGCGTAGTGCGTAATGCGTAAAACGTAAAGCGTAATAGACCACTTTTTACTCCTTACGTTTTACGTTTTACGTTTCACGTTCACGCAATTGTACCAGACTTAACGCAGAGGAGCAGAAACTATGTGCGGCCGTTTTGCTTTGATTGATCCGGCAGAGCAGTTGGCAATGCAGTTTGATTTGCCCACAATTGCCGATTTGACACCTAGATACAACATTGCCCCCACCCAGCCGGTCCTGGCGGTGCGCCAGGCGCAGGGCAATGGAGGGCGGGAATGGGCGCTGCTGCGCTGGGGCTTGATTCCCTCCTGGAGCAAGGAGATCGCCATTGGCAACCGGCTGATCAACGCCCGCGGCGAGACGGTGGCCGAGAGGCCGTCGTTCCGGGCGGCCTTCAAGCGGCGGCGCTGCCTGATTCCGGCCAGCGGCTTTTACGAGTGGCAAAAGCGGGGCAGTGGCAAGCAGCCTATCTACATCAGCCCGGCCAACGGTGGCGTTTTTGCCCTGGCCGGACTGTGGGAAAGCTGGTCGGGCGCGGACGGCAGCGAACTGGAGACCTGTACCATTGTCACCACCACGCCCAATGAGCTGATGAGGCCCATCCACAACCGGATGCCGGTCATCGTGGCCCCGGAAGATTATGACACCTGGCTGGCAAGCGAGCCGGAGCCATCGCTGGGGCTGCATTTGCTACGGCCGTATCCCTCAGAATTGATGCAGATAACGGCCGTGTCCACCTGCGTCAATAACCCGCGTAATGAGGGGCCGCAGTGTGTGGCGCCGATTTAACGGACGAAGGACGGAGGACCGAGGACGGAATAGATGGTCCCTCTGTCCTCGGTCCTCCGTCTTCCGTCAATAAGTAAGCCTGTAAGTGAATCGCCTTAAACTGTCTGCATGAAAACGTTACAGCCGGCCCTGTTCCTGGATCGGGATGGGGTCATCAATGAGAATCGGGCCAATTACGTGCGCTCTTGGGCGGATGTAGAGCTGTATCCGCAGGCGCTGCGGGCGTTGGCCCTGGTGCGGGATTTGCCCTACAAGATTATCGTCGTGACCAACCAGTCGGCGGTGGGGCGGGGGATCATTTCACTGGCGCAGGCGGAGGCGATCAATGCGGAGATCGTAACGGCCGTTGCCCAACAGGGTGGCCGCATCGACGCCGCTTACCTTTGCCCCCATGCCCCGGACGACAACTGTGACTGCCGCAAGCCGCGCCCCGGACTGCTGCTGCGGGCGGCGCGGGAACACGGGATTGACATCGGCCGTTCCCTCATGATTGGCGACGCGCTGACCGACCTGGCGGCGGGACAGGCGGCCG
Source organism: Anaerolineae bacterium (assembly GCA_007123775.1). GTDB lineage: Bacteria > Chloroflexota > Anaerolineae > Promineifilales > Promineifilaceae > SLGK01. Next base: position 2,119 of record SLGK01000010.1, read on the forward strand.
GCGTGGCCCAAACGATTCTGCTGCGAACCGGTCGCGGTGAGGCTCAGCTACAACTGCCCCAGGCGGCTGATTTTGTCTCTCTGACGGTCTATGATGAACTCTACCAGGCAGTAACAGCGCTTATTCGAACTACCAACTAGGTGCCATTGGGGCTTAATCGCTTTACCAGATTGTCTGTGGACGTCATGGCGGCAAAGGGCATCAAATTCGGGTCAAGGCGTTCGCGCAAAGCTTTCGTAATCAGATGCTCAAACAGCAAATGAATATCCTCTACTTGCTCAATGCAGTCGCTCGGAACGTGCAGATGAATGTCAACCATGTCGCCCAGTTGTCCTGCACTAAAGCCAGTAAAGCCAATTGTTGTCGCGCCGACTTCGTTAGCGTGGACAATAGCTTGGAGTACATTGGCCGAATTACCGCTGGTAGAAATGCCAATAACCACATCGCCTTCCTCAATGAGACTGGCCATTTGCTGAACGAAGATATTTTCATAACCTTCATCATTGGCATAGGCCGTAATTAGCCCTATATTGTCGCTAAGACCGATCACCCGAAAGTCCGGATAATTGGGGACACGGGTATTCTTAGCTAGGTCGCAGACAAAATGGCTGGCTGTGCTGGCACTACCGCCGTTGCCCATGATAAAAATCCTCTGTCGTGCCAGACGCGCCTGGTGCAACCTTTCAATCGTTTGCTCAATGGGGAAATGCTCGATCTGATCCAGCGTCGTCTTAAACTCGTCAAAGTAGCTCTGCACAATGTTGACCATCATAGTTGCCTCATTGTTGATAATCAAAGATTACTTTGCTGCCATCCTGCCCCATGCGAAACGGTAGCTCTTGCAAACTAGAAAGGGCATCGCGGACCGCTTCTTTACGATCTTGTGGGCAATAAAGCAACAAGAAACCACCGCCGCCCGCGCCCGAAATTTTGCCGCCAATGGCTCCGGCTTTGCGGGCAGTTTCATACATATTATCCAGCGTGCCATTGCTGA
>SLGK01000221.1 GCA_007123775.1 Anaerolineae bacterium
CAACCTGCTTGCGCTTGTGACCATAGGGCAGTCTCAGAGTCCCTGCTGGGACTGCCTGTTTCTAATGAGATTTGTTGCATAAGGCACCTCCATTGTGCGAGTTTGCCTTATGCTATCGTCAAGTATGGGGGGCTGGGCAAGAAGATTGTCTAATTGGGGTTGATTTCCTCTTTTTCTTTTGCTTCGAATTCCCGCTACCCTACTCCCTTGCCGCTTCGCCCCTTGCCTCATACAATTCAGCTTCTATGAAAGATACAACAACACGCGCTTGGCGTACTCAGGTATTAGCACGACAGGTAGCGCGGCTAGGACTACGGCTGGCTGAACTGGAACAGCGCAACGGCCGTTTAGCCACGCTCCGTTTATTTTTGTTTTTGGGCGGGTTGGTACTCACGGCCGTTGCCTTCTATTATCTGGACACCTGGGCTGGTTCATTGATAGGGCTGCTCGCTTTGGCCACTTTTACCACGGCCGTTTCTAGCCACAGCCGCGTCAAAGAAACTATCAGCCAACATCAAATCTGGCAGCAAATTAAGGCCACCCACCTGGCGCGGCAGTCGCTCGCCTGGGATGAGTTGCCGCCACCCCAAGCCTTTAATGAGGACAAGAGCCATCCCTTTGCCCACGACCTGAACTTTGTCAGCAACCGCTCGCTGCACCGGCTGCTGGACACGGCCGTTTCTCAGGAAGGCAGTCAACGCCTGGCCGCTTGGCTGCTGGACAACGATCCCGACTATGAGACGGCCCAGTCCCGCCAGCAGTTGGTGCGCGAACTGCTGGCCCGGACCCGCTTCCGCGATAAGCTGACTTTGCAGGGCACGGCCGTAACCGCCGATATGAGCGACGACAAATGGCCCGGCCAGCGGCTGCTCGACTGGTTACAGCGACCCAGCCCGGTAGAGGGGTTACGGCCGTTGATCCTGGGGCTGAGCGGCTGGTCGGCGCTTAACATCATCTGGATTTTCCTGGCTCTGCTCAACGGTTGGCCGCCCTACTGGGGCGCGTCGGTCCTGCTCTTCCTGGCCGTCTACCTCTTGCTGTCCCAGCGCTACGGCCTGGACCGGCTGTTTAATGAGGTCCACTTTCTGGAAAGCAGCCTGCGCCAGTTGGGTGGGGTTTTCCACTTTTTAGAGAGCAACGCCTACAAACCCTATCCGCGCCTGGCCGAACTGTGCGCTCCCTTTTGGCAGGCCCAGAATCGGCCGTCACGCCAACTGCGCCACGTCACGCGGCTGCTGGCCGCGGCCGGTTTACAGCGCAACCCGCTGGTCCATTTCCTGCTCAACGCCCTGCTGCCCTGGGATTTTTGGGTCAGCTACCGTCTGGCCGAACGCAAAAAAGAATTGGCGACTGTTCTGCCTGGCTGGTTAGACATCTGGTTTGAACTGGAAGCGCTCAACAGCCTGGCCACCTTCGCCTACCTCAACCCCGACTACACCTTCGCCAAATTGTGTCCGCCTGGTCCTGGCCCACTCCTGACCGCTCAGGACCTGGGACATCCCCTGATTCCCCACGCGGAACGGGTTGGTAACGATTTCACCATCGGCCGGCCAGGGGAGTTGGCCATCATTACCGGCTCAAACATGGCCGGCAAAAGCTCCTTCTTGCGGACGATGGGGGTGGCGGTGCGGCTGGGGCTGGCGGGAACGGCCGTTCCTGCCCACACCCTCAGCCTGCAACCCCTGCGCCTCTTCACCTCCATCCAGGTACAAGATTCGCTGGCCGACGGCTTCTCCTTCTTTTACGCCGAGGTGCGCCGCCTGCGGGCCTTGCTCGATGCGCTGCCCCAAAGCGAGACGCCACTGCTCTATCTGATTGACGAGATTTTCCGCGGCACCAACAATCGGGAGCGGCTGATCGGCAGCCGGGCCTACGTGCGGGCGTTGGTCGAGGCCAACGGCTCGGCACAAGGCACGGGCCTGATCGCTACCCACGACCTGGAGCTAACCGGCCTGGCCGAGGAGACGCCGCTGATTGCTAATTTTCACTTTCGGGATGATGTGGAAAACGGCCGTATGGTCTTCGACTACAAACTCCACCCCGGCCCCTGCCCCACCACCAACGCCCTGCGCGTCATGGCCCTGGCCGGCCTGCCGGTAGGGGGGACAGCGGATTTGGGGAAGTAACGGATTTTTGCGGCGTGATACGTGGAGCGTGATGTCTCTTCGGCCACGCATCACGGATTGTCAACCCCATAAGTTCCCAGGGATCTGCGAAAGAGTTGTCAGAACCATGTCATTCCTGCGAAGGCAGGAATCCAAGCCGCTGGATGCCCGCCTTCGCGGGCATGACAACTTGTTCGTAGGCCCAGTTCCCAGATAGCCGAGCCTTCCGACTGCTGGCCGTTCAGCCGGGCCATGATTGTGGCCAACTCGGCGCAACGGCCGACAAAGCGGGTCGGGTCGGTAATCATCGTGCCGAAGGAGTAGGGGTTGGCGGCGGCGGTCGAGGGCTGAGGATCGTCGTTCATGGCTCGTATGGCTGCTCCGGCTACAGCGCCCCGCTAAATGCGCGGTGGAGCAGCGTGTCAAACAGGTGATCGGCCTGGCGGCGGAGGGCTTCGCCCTGTCTGATTCCCAGCAAGGCAGTGAGAAAGCCTCAGTTGATATTACAATGAGCGATTAGGGTTTTTGAAAGCCCGTACTTTTAGAGATTGATTGAATTTCCGAACCCAGCCATAAATCAACTTTTATAATTTCGTGTGTATCAAAGTTGTTTGGATTCCATATGCTTATAAGTGAATTTACCGTCAGTGGGTATCCTCTGACCTCTGCTATTTCTGTGCGATTTTCTTTCAAATAATCACCCTCATCCACTACGGTTAGATTCTTGGGAAAAACAAGTGCTAGTTTTGTATGGCTCTCACCTGCAAGCACGGCAGACGTATCAAACATAAGTCTGAGGTTTTGACAGTCTGGATCGTCGTCAACGAAATATCCTTCAGCAGAATATAATGCGCTTTCCTGGTAATTCTCCGTCATAGTTCGGGAGCGTTACGAGTTGGGGACACTATTTGCCTCCAAGTGCATAGGCCAATCAGGGGACCAGCCAGCACCAACGGCCGTCATAGGAATTTGCGAAATGTCATAGCCGGCCACTTGCAAAGG
>SLGK01000165.1 GCA_007123775.1 Anaerolineae bacterium
GTGGGTGCATATATTTGCATACATTTTAGGTAACAGAAAGCGAAGACCAAAAGAAAGCTCGCCCAAGAAGCCCAGAATTGGGTAGAGGACAATAGAGAGCAGCAGACCGCGCACCAGTTGAGCGGGAATGAACCATCTGGTGACGTAGCCGCTTTCTTCTGGGTCGGACATATCTCGCAAATAATCGAGCAGCCGGTTCTTTTCCTCATACAGGTCCTTGCTTAGCTGTAAGGCAATGGCGCCGGCGGCCGTATAGGCAATGGTATGAATAACGATGAACCAGAAGCTGAACTGTAGGTATTGCATCGTCAACCTCCCTGTGTGTACAGTCTATTCAGCGACTGTACTATTTCTGCGGCCATCTTTTCGGCTAGAATGCGCTGATAGGCCGGCCGCGAGAGCAGACCGCGAGAGCTGTCGCTGAGTTCAAATTCACCAGTTGCCCAGAGAAGGGGAGCGTCGTGGTCAGTTTCCATGCTGATAGGCAGGGTCCCGTGCCAGGATAGATCATGATCAGAGGCGTAGCCCAACGTTGCCTTTACCGTGGCCTGGGCATAAACGGGCGTCCAGAGAGAACTGGTATGGTCCACTCGTACCACCAGATGCAGCGCCTGGCTGTTGGTATCAGATGTTGCTAGCCATTGCCCCTGGGGCGCCAGACGGCTGGCCGCCAATTCGGTCAAAATCGCCTCACGCAGCTTATCGGCAAAAGCACCTTCGCCGACCACGGCAACTGTCAGATTTTGTTCAATCGGCGTCGGCGTTGGTATCTCGTACCCCTGCCTGATAGTCGTCAGATTGTGTTGGCTATTCGTCTCGCTGCGGGCGAAATTGAAATCGGCAGTGAGGAAGACAACGACCAGGGCCAGTAATCCGAGGAGAATAAAGAGAATTCTGGGTATGTTTTTCATTTTATCATCTCCTGTTTATGCTGGCAGTTTATATAGAAATCTCCCCAAACACACCGGGCATTTGGGGAGATTACAGACTGGTCGATTGGTTAGTATTGGACCTGGTCGCCTGACCAGGTGGGAATACGCCACATATGGCAGCCAAGGCGCGGAGTTAAAGGCGATAAAAGCCTCTGCGCCTCTGTATCGCTGCGTTTTTGAGGAAAGACGTTACGCCTTACGCACGATGCCTTCACGCCAGGCGTAAACGGCCGCTTGCGTGCGGTCAGCCAGATGCAGCTTGCTCAGGATATTGCTGACGTGGCTCTTGACGGTGCGCTCGCCGATGATCAACTTCTCGGCAATTTCCTGGTTAGACAGACCGGCGGCAATCAGGTGTAGCACCTCCATTTCCCGCTCGCTCAATTCGGTGAACGGGTTGACGCCGGCCGGTTTATCCCCTTGCATCTCTTGCACAATACGGGCGGCCACCTTGGGATGCAAAATTGCCTCGCCCCGCGCCGCTTTACGCACCGCCTCGGCCACTTCGGCCGGCCGGGCATCCTTCAGCAGGTAAGAGAGGGCACCGGCCCGCAGCGCCGGGAAGATATGCTCATCGCCATGAAAGGAAGAAAAGATGATGACCTGGGTGCGCGGGCTGGCCTGGCGAATCTGGCGCGTGGTCATGACGCCATCCATGCCGGGCATGATCAGGTCTACCAGGGCCACGTCTGGGGCCAGGTCGGCGGCCAACCGCTGTGCTTCCTCACCGCTGGCTGCTTCACCGACCACCGTCAAGTCGGGGTTGGTTTCCAGGAAGGCACGCAAGCCCTGGCGCACCACGGCATGGTCGTCTACGAGTATGAGGGAGATGGGGGTTGGTTCGGTCATGAGATTCCTTGGCGACGGAGGACGGAAGACCGAGGACGGATGCCAATCTCCGTCCTCGGTCCTCCGTCTTCGGTCAGTTGGTTAAGGGCAAATACGCGGTAATGGTGGCCCCCTGGCCGGGCATGCTGGTAACGGCCGTTGTGCCACCCAGTTCCGTCAGGCGTTGCTGAAGGTTGGGCAGCCCGCGACCGCTGTTTGATGGCGCATCGGGGTCGAAGCCCTGGCCGTTGTCTTGAATGGTGAAACGGAGTTCGCTCTCGTCGCCAACCAGGGTGAGGCGAACGGCGTCGGCCTGGCTGTGACGGGCCACGTTGCTCAGAGCCTCCTGGGTAAAGCGGAAGAGGGCGCTTTCTACGGGAGGTGGCAACGGCCGTTCCGTTATCCCCTCAGCCACATCCAGATCGGCCGTAATGCCCGACTGCTGCGACCATCCCGCTACATATTGACGCAGCGCCTCGACCAGACCATGCTGGCGCAGAGAGATGGGCTGTAGCTCAAAGATAATGGTGCCTAACTCCTGCTGCGCCAGATGGGTCAAATCACCCGCCTGCTCCAGGCTGGCAGCGGCCGCGGTCGGATTTTGTTCAAGCAGCGCCTGGGCTGCCGCCACCTGCAACGAAGCGGCTGTGAGATGCTGCTTAACCGAGTCGTGCAGGTCACGGGCCAGCCGGTTGCGCTCTTCCAGCGTGGCTAACTCCTGGCGCGTTTGCAGCAGCGCGTGCAGTTCGGCGGCCATCCGGTTGAGTTCGGCCCCAAAACGGCCGATTTCATCCGCCGCCTCATCCCGCACCCGCACCGAAAAATCCCCTTGCTGCCAGGCGGTGGTGGCCTGGCGCAGGCGGGTCAGGCGGGCATCCAGCCAGCGGGCGCTCAAAAAGCCAAAGTAGGTGCTGACCAGAATGGCCGGCAGCAGCAGCAGCGGCGCACTGGATAAAATATCGGCTATCACAGGCAGTACGAGCGTGCCCATCGCCTCCTGCCAGCCTAGATCGGGGTTAGCCTGCCCCAGATAGAGGGCGATAGCAATAATGGCCCACCAGGAGGCGATAAAAATGGCCGCCAACGAGACCAACAGATAGGTCAGCGTCAACTGCCATTTCAGCTGGCGCAGCAGCGAGCGAGCGGTTTCTAGCCAGCGGGATGGTTTCATAGCTTCTTGCGTACTCCAGGAATCCGACGGATGACGAAGGACGGAGGGCCGAACGTAATTGTTTCGTTCTCGGTCATCCGTCCTCCGTCCTGATTATAAATTAGAAGGCCGGGACAGCCATAAAGAACAGAATAGCCAGCCCCGCCAGACAAACCAGTAACACGCCAAGAGCGACGCCGACCCAGCCCATAATGACACCGGCGCGGGCCATGCCTTCGCCACCATATTGTTCCGGCTTGGCCTCAATCTCTTGTTGGGCGATGCGGCCGGAAATGATGCCGCCAATGGAGCCAACCAGCGGTAGTACACCGACCAGTCCCAAAATAGAAAGAATCAGGCTGACGATGGCCAGGGCATGGGTAGCGGGGGCTTGCTGTACTTGTGATTTGAATTCGTTTGTCATGATATTTTCTCCTTTAGCGTTCTTATCGTCGATAACTATCGCCGATAACTATCGCCGATAACTATCGCCGATTGGGTTCGCATTGTTGTTTTTATCGTTGTTATGCCGTAATCATACCCGACATGGCCGCGTTTGTAATCGGCCCGGAGAACCAATAGCGGCTGATCGCTGGTACAGTCTGTTTGTAGAAAGGTCACGGTCGTTTTCATATCACGATCCGATCCGGCACAGGCGGCGATTGAAAGACAATCGTGCCGCAGTTGCCCGTTCGTTTGCGGCTCCACGTATCCTATTACAGGGGCAGCGCAGGCGCACCCTCCCACTGGGGAGAACTTGACCTGGCCAGTTGACCAGGTCAAATTCTCCCCATCTGGCTGATACGGGGGATGGGGTTTGGGGGTATGATTAAGAACGTGATGCGTAAAACGTAAAGCGTAAAACGTAATGGGCTTGGTAAACACACCTTACGTTTTACGGCTTAGAAAACCCAGGAGTTCCCCATGGGCGCAGCGCACCACGATAAATGAAAATCATCTGCGTTTATCCGCGTTAATCTGCGTCCTATTTTCGAAGGAGAAATGATGAAAGAATGCCTTTTGAAACGCAAGTGGCAGCAGCCCCGAGGGGTGCTTAGCCTGGCTTTTTTAGCGGTAGCCTTTTTGGTAGTGACCCTTTTCCTTTATTGGCGGCGGGCGAGCGCGGCAGCGTTGCCCTCCCACAATCCGGTTGAAATTTATGACACGGCCGTATCTGACCAGCTCTATGCCCCCGTCCATCTGCACATTGACCCGATGGCAGGCTTGCTGCTGGTCAACTTTGAGAACGACCCCGACGAGATTTATATTGGCTTTGAGCCGCAGCTTTTTGACGACGCCATTCACGGCCAGGGCCTGATCGTTATTGCCTGGCGCGTAGACGGCCGTGTAGACGTTTACCACCAGCCCGGTCTGACGCTCGACCCGGAGACGTATGATATTGCCGGCGGCGGGCTGAACGAGATGCTGGAACGGCCGTTGAGCGACGCCTATTATCGGGTCAATGAGGCCGGGGTGGACGCTTACTTCGCTTTTGAAGACGCTATCGGTCGCCCCATCGCAGTCACTATTCAAGAAAAGAACCAGCGCGAGCGCAAGCCGTTTGGCCTGCTGGCCCCGATGGGCAGCGCGGCCACCGACCCCTCGGCGCTGCCCCTGGTCTATCTGCACGACTTCTACTTTGTGCGCCAGGCCGACACCACCATCTCCATCAAGGTGGACGGCCAGGAGCGGCAGCCGGACACCCTGCCCCTGCCCATAGACGGCACCCGCATGACCTTCATCCGCTACAGCCCCGACCCGCTGATCGCCACTCTGAACCCGGCCCACGACGGCCCACTCGCGCCGCTGACGATGGTCAGCCCCACCGAGGCCCAACTGGGCGACCTTCAATTTGACCTGGTTGACAATCAGGGCCGGCCGGAAATTGCCGCCATGCGCCGGGCGTATAATGAACGGGAAGTCAGCGTCGCCTTCACGCCGCCGCTGCCCCATCTGCTCAGCCTGGCCGACGGCGCGGAGAGCAACGGCCGTTTCACCATCAGCGCCGATCCCAGCGTAGGCACGGTGGCCGGCACCTACCAGATAACGCGCCAGGGGGATGAAGTGCGTATGGAAATGGTTCCCAGCCAGGGTTGGCAGCCTAACGAGAACAAGCGGGCGGTGCGCTTAATCTACTGGGTGGCGTCTGACTTTACCAACTGGCCCAAGACCTATCGCTGGACGGCCGTTATTGATCTGAGCCAGCCGCAGCCGGTTACGATGCAGTCTGGCTGGCAGCGGACTGAGTAGGTATCTACAAGAGCTATTACCGGTGCAAGGCACTGGCCACAGGAACGATCACGTCTACAATCGTTCGGCCAGTGCCTCGCACCACTCAGAGGCAAAACATGACAGTACATGCGACAGTTGATCTGGAACGAAAACGGCCGTTTAGCCTGCCCACCCTCATCATCTTCCTGTTCCTGGGCAGCCTGGCCTTGCTGATAAGTGGGACAGCGCTGGTTGTAATCCACACCGTCCTTGACCAGGTTATCCTACTCCTGGCCCAGCTTTCCTGGCGGCTGGTGCCGCTGCATCTCTGGCTGGGGGCGGTTCTGGTCGTAGCTGCCTGGCTGCTAACGCTGCGCCGGGCCTGGACCAATAATTTGTGAGGTATTGACGATGAATCTGTTTGGTGACTCTCTACTAGTGGCTTTTATTCTGATATTCGTACTGCGGATCATTGACGTTTCTTTGGGCACGGTCCGCATGATCCTAATCATTCGCAACCGGCGTGCCTGGGCCACGCTCATTGGCTTTGTCGAAGTGACCATCTGGGTAGTGGCCGTGAGCCAGGTGATTACCAATATGGACAGCATCTGGAAAATTCTGGCCTACAGCGGCGGTTTCGCCGTGGGTACCCTGGCCGGCATGTGGCTGGAGGACAGGTTGGCCCTGGGCGATGTCGCCGTCTACGTCATCTCGCGTGAAAACGGCGGTGCGCTTGCCGAAAAGGTGCGGGCGGCCGATTATGGAGCCACCGAAATGCCCGCTTTTGGCAAGACTGGTCCGGTCGGTCTGCTGAGCATCGTCACCTCGCGGCGGCGGCTGCGCCAACTGCTTGAATTGATCAGGCAGGTTGACGGCAACGCCTTTGTGACGGTGCAAGATAAGCGCATTGTCTTTCACGGTTATGGACTGGTCGCCAAGTGAGGAGATTGAACAGGATGAAACGGGAACTGCAAAAGATAGCCATTGTGGTATTGACGACGATATTCTCTCTGGGGATTCATGCCCTCGCGCCGCCGACCGTGCCCATTACCTCAGACAGATTGTCGGTTGTGGCCAACGCGCTCTCCTTTGTAGGCACGGTGACGCTCTTTTTTCTGGTAGCCTATTACCTGATTGCCACCGTTTTTCTCAGGTATGAGCGGAAGCTATACGGCCGTAAACTGCACCGGGCGCTGCTGTTTGGTTGTCTGGTCGGCGGCATCTGGTGGGTGGGCATGATCGAAGCGGTGTTTGCCTTTGGCACTGGTTTCGTGGATGAGTTCATCCTGGGGCTGCTCGATTTCATTCCCATTGTGGCGCTGTGCCTGCTGCTGACTATCTTCATGGTAGAAGAAAAACCAGAGCCGGTTAGCCGCCGCATCAATTGGCGCGTCGTCTTGGTTGAAGTCGGCATCTTTTCAGCTCTGTTCACGGCCGGCCGGGGCCTTCGCTACCTGACTGTCGGCGGTGGTTATGAGCTGGTCGATTTGCCGGCCGTTATGCTCTGGACGGCCGTTTTTGCCGTGATGATTGCCCTCAACTACGTCTTCCTCAAGAGCGCCTTCCGGGACACTTCCCCCATGCGCTCAGCCCTGCGTTTTACCTTTATCCTCTTTGGCATCCACTACGCCCTGTTTGTCTATTTTGTGCCGCTGATATTTAGCGGACTGTTTATCGATTTGACCGTCGTGCTGGTGACTGACCTGGTTTTGGTGCTATTAGCCAGCCTTATTACCGCCCAAGTTGCCGCAAGAGTGGCAGCGCCGCTAACGTTGGCGCGCATGACTGTGAAAAAATGAAGATATTGGGCAGAGTCGCCGCCTTTTATGGGCTTACGTTTGTTTTTACGATTATTCTGGCAATCGTCCAGGAGGCGACTGGCCTTGATGCCGAGAAGATCATATTACCTCAGCTAGGTCCGGGCATAGCGGCCGTGGTCATGATAGCCTGGTTTAGGAGCGACAATCTAAAAATCTCAATTGTGCCCAAGCGGGTATCGTTCTCCAAATACCTTGTCGCCTTCGGCCTGCCGATGCTGGTGGCCACCCTGCTCTTTCTGATTTATAGCCAGTTCATCCAGCCGCTAACGATGTCTTTCCCCCAGGCCGCTTCGTTAACGATAATGCTCGGCGGTATGCTGCTGGGCGCGTTGGGCGAGGAGTTGGGCTGGCGCAGCTATCTGCAAAACCTGCTGGACAAACGGCTCAATGGGATGGCCGCTTTTTTGCTCGTCGGGATTCTCTGGGGTTTATGGCATGTGGGCAATTACCAGAACGGCGTCCTGTATATGCTCTTTTTCACGTTGGCCACAATTGGCTATTCGGCAACAATGGCCTGGCTATTCCGTGACGATGACTACAATGTGGTCCTGGCCGGCCTGTTCCATTTTGCCATCAGTCTGGGGTACTTTATGCTCAGAGACGCGCTCGCCGACCTGCGCTTCATGGCGCTGAATGGCCTGGTATGGATCGGCATTGCCGCGCTCATTGTACTGTTCCGTAAAGAGGATTTTCTGCGGGCTTCGTCAGAAAACGGAATGGGAAGGCATCATTTCAAAATGTAGGGGCGAACCCGTGTGTTCGCCCGGAGGTGGGCAGACACGCTGGTCTGCCCCTACCCCAGATTATTGAGACGATACATGGGAAGCAATAACAATGACAGTATATTTCCGCTCAAAAGTCCTGCCAGGGAAACTTAAAATCGGGGCAATTGCCTTCCTCTTGCTGCTGCTCTTCCTCTTTGTTACGCTGGCCTTGCTGTTCCCGCCGTACGAGCCGCTGGCCCCGACCGGGCCTTACGTGGTCGCTACCGCCCGCTATACCTACACCGATGAGAACCGGATTGAGACGTTTGCCGGCAGTGGTCACTACAGTGGTCACTACAGTGAGGCAAAGAGGCAGGTCAACGCGACCGTCTGGCATCCGCAACCGGTGACTAACGAGGAGACTTTTCCCCTGGTTCTATTTTCGCATGGCGGCCTGGGCCTGGAAACCAGCAACGAATCCCTCTATCTGGAACTGGCCAGCCACGGCTACGTTGTGGCGGCTATTGGCCATCCGCACCATGCTTTATGGACCAGGGATGTAAACGGCCGTATCACCTTCGTCATCCGGGATTACTTCCAGTCGCTCCAGCGGGAAGATGCCAGGGGCGACAGGCAGCAAAGTTTTACCTATTACCAGGAGTGGATGGCCGTCCGCACCGGCGACATCAACCTGGTCTTGGATACCATTCTACAGCAAGCGGAAAACGGCGCAGCAGGCGTCTATGGCCTGGTAGATGTCCAGCGTATTGGCGTCATGGGGCATTCTCTGGGCGGCGCAGCGGCCCTGGCCCTGCCCCGGCAGCGCGACGATATTGCCGCCGTGATCGCCCTTGAATCCCCTTTTCTCTACGACATTGTGGGCGTGGCCGACGGCGAATTTGTCTGGCTTGAGGCGGCTTACCCCACGCCGGTTCTGAACATCTACTCCGATAGCGCCTGGGACCATCTGCATGAGTGGCCGCAGTACGGCCGTAATGCCGCCTGGCTAACAGAGCCGCCGCCAACCGTCTATAACCTGCACCTGCCCGGCGCCGGCCATTTTTCGCTGACCGACCTGGCGCTGGTCAGCCCGCTGCTGGTGCGATTCTTGGAGGGCGGGCCGCCCAGCCGGGAAAGTGACGACTATCTTCGGGCCGTTAATCGGGCCTGTCTGGAATTCTTTGACCGCTACCTGGAATAGTGGGAAGTGATACATGAATATGAAAAAGCCAACTATCAAACAGGTTAATCTACTGCTCCTCATCGTGATCTGCCTCCAGGCCAGCAACTTACTGTTTGCCTGGCTGCCAACTTATGTACGCCTGATTTTGAACCAGGCGTTGTTTATCCTGCTGCCCACCTTCATCTATCTGCGCTGGGCTAAACTGCCGGTGCGCCAGACGGTGAAATGGCGCTGGCCGGGGGGACAAACGGCCGTTTTCGCTTTCCTGATTGGTGCCGGATTGTATCCGCTGGCTATTTACCTGGTCATCTTCTTCCAGGCCGTTCTCGGCTATAGCCTACCGGAAATGCCGGAGATGATTCCCACGACCCACCTGGAGGCTCTGCTGGCCCTGATTGCCCTGGCCGTCATGGCCCCCATCTGTGAAGAGTTTCTCTTCCGCGGCGTGGCGCAAAATGCCTATGCCCATCATGGCCCTACCCGCACCATTCTGTTTGTCGGTTTTCTCTTCATCGCCTTCCATCTTTCGCTGCTGCAAGGGCTGAGCATCATCTTTCTGGCGCTGGTGCTGGGCTTTGTCTACTGGCGCACCGCCTCGCTGCCAGCCGCTATCTTGACTCACGTGGGGGCTAATCTGATGGCGGCCATTGTGCTGACCAGCGGCGTCTGGATTACCGGAGCCGATGAATTCTTGCTGGCCCCGGCTACGGCCGTTGCCGGTCTGATCATCGCCCTGCTGGCCCTCTGGCTGCTGATTCGCACCACCACCCCTGAGCCACGTCCTGAGGCGCCGGTTACAACGGCCGGCCGTCTGGCCCAGGGCTGGCCGTTGCTGGCGGCGCTGCCCATCTTTCTCGTTTTTGTCGGCCTGGAAATCTTTATCGGCCGTTCGCCTAAACTGGCCGCGCCACCCATTGCCCTCGACCCGCTGCCCTGGCAGGAGACGCAGACGTGGCATTATGAAATCAGCAACATCATTGACGACCCCATCGGTCATGCCACCTGTACCCTGACGCCGGAAACGGCCGTTGTCACCCTGATTTGTGATCAAGAGCAGGAAGGGTACGAAGTGCAGGATGGACAAAGCTACTGGTTCAGCATCGACTTTGTGGGCCAGCGCACGGTGCAGTGGCAGCGTGACAGCTACGCACCCGTGGCCGACCTGTCTGACCACGAGGAGCGGCAGATGCGTTGGGAATTGACCAATGAGACAATTACGGTCGAGGTTGCGTATAGTGGTTTAGACACCAGGGTCACCACCGAGCCGCTGCCGCTGCTGGCCCAGGACGTGCTGGTTTCGTCAGGCGGTAGCTGGCCCTGGCAGTTGACGGCGTTGCGCTTTGAGGCAGGGGCGACGGCCCGGCTGGTCCACGTGGCCCCGGATGTCTGGCGGCCGGCCACGGAGGACATGGGGCCGGTAGTGCAAACTGTCCTGGTTAAGGTGGATGGCCCGGAAGAAATCGAGACGCCGGCCGGACCGCGTACAGCATGGCGCGTAGAAGTGGGCAAGCAGGAAGTGGCCTGGTATGATACGGCCGTGCCCCACACCCTCCTCCGCTACTTCAACGGCATGGAGACCTGGACTTTAACTGATTAGGAATGGCGCTTAAATAACTCAAAGATGAGCATAATTTTTGCCAGACTGAAGTTACTAAGGAAGGAACGATGAGAAGAATTGCGACGTTTGTGGTGGGTTTATTTATTTTGAAAAAAGTGCTTGCTTTTTTGTTTAGTTTTCTGGTATTGGCTGGTATGGGTTACATTTTCTTGTTCTCTATGCACCACACAAATGAATATGCCTGTGTCATGAGCCACGTGAAAGACTCGACCATAGTTAGACAACACGTAGGCAGCCCGGTGGTCCCGGGCCGTTTTGTTTTCCTATCCTATTGGCGTAGTGGGGGAGCACAGGTAGAAACAGCTTTTACCACAACTGTTTCCGGACCGAATGGGCAGGGCCGGGTACGCGCTGAACTTTTCCATTCTCTGGCCGCCTCGGCCATGAACATTGAGTTGGAGGTAGATAGGGAAATAATACCTGTCTATCAAGGGGAATACCTATGCCGGTCAGCTTTTGGTCGCTAAGTAGCTATCCAAGAATAACGTCCCGATTTGCTGGGGCCGCAGCTCAGTCCCGAAGGGCTGCTCTCCTGACCGCGCCCCCCAGTTATTCTTAGACAATTCCGCTATGCGCTGGTCGGCCGGCTGGTCAGTGAAAGGCTGATCTAAAAGACCGAAGACCGAGGATGAAGGACCGACTCGCGCTAACATTGGTCGTCAGTCTTTCGTCTTCGGTCATTGGTCAACGGAGTCTGGCTTATGGATACCTTCATTACTGTTACCTAAAATGTATGCAAATATATGCACACACTTATCCCCAGCGATTTAACCCAATGGCATTGCGCTGGTCGTTTCGCTCTCCGTTGATAACGCGCTGTTGGGTGCAGCTATCGTTGCAACTGGAGTCCTGCCCGTAACAGTCCCCGCTCCGCCGTTGTAGGTACACATTGTATGCTCCTCCGGCTTCGCAGTTTCCAATCGGCAGACTGCCGCCCCACTATGCTGGGCACAGTGACCGGCAGCAAACCTATCAAGCAAAATAATCTTTACCCGTTCCTTCGGCGTCCAAAGGGTTATATCGGGGTCGGTCCGTCTTGCTTTCAGGTTCATGGCAGCCACCCGATCTGCAACCTGTCCATGCCCGCAATTTAGGCACTTAAATCTATCCCCATTGCGGTTCTTCCCATTAACGAAGCCGCAGTAGGGACACATTTGTGAGGTATACGCCGGGTTGACTTGCTCTCGACGGCA
>SLGK01000014.1 GCA_007123775.1 Anaerolineae bacterium
ATCTGGCAGGCAAATATCATCCTGATCTACTATCCATTTCAGAGTTGGCCCATATTGGGTCTTGACAAAGGTGACATATGTCACTATCCGGGTTTTTCTCAAAAAACCCGGTTTCTCACCATCTCAGGCCAGATGGGCCTTCACCGCCTGGGCCACATCAACGGGGATACCCGGCACTGAGGCGATTTCCTCCATCGTGGCTTTGCGGATGTCGTCCAGCGAACCAAAATGGTCCAGCAGGGTGCGCCGCCGCTTGGGACCAACGCCGGGGATGCTGTCCAGAATAGAAGCCGTGCCTACTTTGGCCCGCCGCTGCCGGTGGCCGGTGTTGGCAAAACGGTGGGCCTCATCCCGCACCCGCTGCACCAGGTAGAGCGCCTCCGAACGGCGCGGCAGTCGCACCGAACCCTTCTGCCCCGGTACGAATAGCTCCTCCTCCCGCTTGGCCAGACCGGCCAACGGCACTTCATCTGCCAGGTCAAATTGGGCCAGCACCGCCTGGGCCATGCTCAACTGCCCCTTGCCCCCGTCCACAATCAGCAGGTCGGGCAGCAGCGCCCAGGCCGTCTCTTTTTTACGGCCGATTTGCCCCAAATCATGCAGTTCTCCAGCCAGCGATTCCTTATAGCGCTCAAAGCGGCGCGTCAGCACCTCCTTCATGGCCCCGTAATCGTCATTGCCCACCGTTTGCACATTAAAGCGGCGGTAGTCGCTCTTGCGCGGCGCGCCCTGGACAAAAACGACCATCGAGCCGACCGTCTGCTGCCCCTGGGTGTGGCTGATGTCGTAACACTCGATGCGGGCCGGCGGCGTGGGCAGGTTAAGCGCCTCTTGCAGTTCGGCCATGGCCGTGACGTGTTTGGAGCGATCGGCCGCCCACTGCTGTTTGAGCGTGGCTAAGGTGTCCTGCGCGTTGGTCGTTGCCATCTCGATCAGCTCTTTCTTTTTGCCCCGCTGCGGAATTTGGAGTGTGACTTTGGTGCCTCGCTTTTGGCGCAGCCACTGCTCGATCACCATCGCCTCCTCCACTTCATTGGGCAGCAGCACCTCTTTGGGGATGTGGGCCGCCTCATCGTAGAATTGGGTCACAAACTCGCTCAAAACCTCCTCGTCGCTCTCCCCCTCGGTGCCTTCCAGCATAAAATATTCACGGCCGATTAGCTTGCCGTGGCGGATAAAGAAGACCTGAACGCAGGCGTCGCCCTGGTCGCGGGCAAAGGCGATCACGTCCTGATCGGTGGTAGCCGAGGAAATGACCTTTTGTTTAGAGACAATGCGCTTGATCGCCTTGAGCTGGTCGCGGTACTCGGCCGCTTTTTCAAAGTTGAGGGCTTCGGCGGCGGCGGTCATTTTGGCCTCGATATTTTTGAGAATATGGTCGGATTTGCCCTGCAAAAAGTCCATCAACTGCTGGATCATGGCCCGGTATTGGGCCTGGTTGACGGCACCGATGCAGGGGCCGTTGCACAACTTGATGTCGTAGTAGAGGCAGGCCCGTTCATCCTGGCCGGTGATGGTGCGGTCACAGGTGAGGTAGGGGAAGATTTTTCGCAGCAGGTCGAGCGTCTGATGCACGGCCCAGACGGAGGTGTAAGGGCCAAAGTAACGCGCCCCATCGCGCACCATGCGCCGGGTGACGGTCACTTTGGGGAAAGGGTCTTGCCAGTGGACTTTGATGTAGGGGTAGCGTTTGTCGTCTTTGAGGCGGACGTTGTAGTGGGGCTGGTGCTTTTTGATGAGAGTCATCTCCAGCAGCAGCGCCTCTAGCTCGCTGTCGGTGGTGATGATCTCGATGTCGGCAATGTGGCGGCGCAGGCGGGCGGTTTTGACGGAGTCGACGTTTTTCAGGAAGTAGGAGCGGACCCGGCTGCGCAGGTTGATCGCTTTGCCGACGTAGATGATACGGCCGTCTTTGTCCTTGTGCAGATAGACGCCCGCTTTGGTGGGCAGGTTGTCCAGGATTTCCCGGACTTTTTCTGGTGGTTTGAAGCTCATGGAGATAGTCAGGTGGAAACGGCCGTTTCAGCAACTGTTATTTCATTTAATGTTCTATACTCAGACATTGCTCAAGTACCGCTGCGCTTACAGAATGTTTTGGGTCTTCTGGATTTCGCGTGGTAGGGGCAGACCCACGTGTCTGCCCTCTCTGGGCGAACACACGGGTTCGCCCCTACATTCTTGATTTTGGACGGTCACTCAGAAACAATGTCCGTCAGGCTGCGTAAAAACAACTCTGCCAGCCGGACGGTGTGGGCATAATCATCCAGGTTGATCAGCATCGCCGGGGTGTGGGCATAACGACCGGGGATGGCCAGCGTGACCGCCCGCGTCCCGCTGCGGCTTGTTTGAATGGAGCCGGTATTGGTGCCGCCGCCGCCCGGCTGTCGAATCTGAAAAGGGATTTCATGCTCAGAGGCCACCTGCGTCAGATGAGCCACCAGACGCGGGTCCTGGATGGCGCGCCGGTCCATGACGTAAATAGACGGCCCTTCGCCGAGGACGACATTGGGGCTGGCGTCGTTGTTGTTGGGCAAATCGTAAGCGGGGGTGCTTTCTAACACCAGGGCCACTTCGGGATCAATGCCGTAGGCGGCCACCTCAGCCCCGCGCAGACCCACCTCCTCCTGGACGGTGAAGGCGGCGTACAGGTCGAAGGGGTAGGGTTCGGCCCGCAGCAGCTCAACCAGGGCGGCACAGCCGGCCCGGTTGTCAAACGCCTTGCCCAGGGCTGTAGGGCCTAGTTCTTCATAAGAGGTGACAAACGCGGCCCGGTCGCCAACGTTGACCAGCTTGCCGGCCACATCCTTATTTTTAGCCCCGATGTCAATCCGCATGGCGTCCATTTTGACCACGCGCTCCCGCTCACTGCTGCTGAGCAGGTGAATCGGCTTGGCCCCGATGACGCCGGTATGCTTTTTAGGACCAACCTGAACCACTTTACCCAGCAGGGCGCGGTCATCAAAACCGCCAACGCCGGTAAATTGAAGCGTGCCGTCGGTGGCGATGTCGGTAATCATCAGGCCCACCTCATCCATGTGGGCATCGACCATAACGCGCAGATCAGAAGCGCCGGCGCCTTTCTTGTGGGCAATCAGATTGCCCATGCTGTCCACGCGCCATTCGTCCACGTGGTCGGCAATCAGGTCACGCAGCAGCAGGCGCACCTCTTTCTCATCGCCGGCAACGCCGACGGCTTCGGTCAACTTCTTCAACAATTCGTTCATCGACACCTCAGTAGGTTACGCGGAGTTTTCACGGGGTCTGCCGTAAAACGTAATGCGTAATGCGTAAGGTCTTTTTGGTTAAGTTTTACGTTTTACGCATTACGCTATTAAATCCCCAAAAAAACGAAAAACTGGCTACGCCATCATCCCTTCGGTCAACTGGTCCAAAAATTTGTCGTCCAGGCGGGCGGTGAATTCGCCCAGGAGCCGGCCAACTCGTTCAATATCGGTCATGTCCAGGGATTCGACCATGGTGTGCATGTAGCGCAGCGGGATGGAGACAACGCCGGTAGGAATGCCTTCGCGGGCGATTTGCAGGGCGTGGGCGTCGGTGCCGCTGGCCCGGCTGTGGGTGCCGGTATGGACGGTCATTTCCAACGCTTTGGCCGCATCTTTGAGCGCCTGGTGGATGCCGGGATGGACGTTGGGGCCGAGGTCGAGTACGGGGCCGCCGCCGAGGTCAAAGGCGTTGTGGTCGGTGGCCCCCGGTCCTTTGCCAAAGGTGACGTCGATGGCGATGGCAATGTCGGGGCGCTGGGCGTAACCACTGGTGAAAGCGCCGCGCAAACCAACCTCTTCCTGGACGGTGGCGACGGCGATTAAGTCCCACTGGTGGTTACGGCCGTTCAAATAATCCAGACAAAGGGTAACGGCCGCAACCGAGGCCCGGTTGTCCAGCGCCTTACCGGCCACGCGCCGGCCGCGCAGCTTTTGCAGTGGCTGGCGGAACGAGATGAAATCACCCACCGAAACCAGTTCCGTCACCTCTTTGAAGGGCAGGCCCACGTCAACTGTCAACCCTTCAAAGCTGTGGACCTTACCGCGTTTATCCTCCGGCAGCATTTTGTCAGGCAGTGCGCCCACTATGCCAGGCAACGGCCGTTGACCATGCACCACCACCGTCTGGCCATACAAATGTCGCCGGTCCACACCGCCGACGCTGGTGATTTCCAAGAAACCACTCTCCCCCTGGCGCACGATGTTCGTGACCATCAGGGCGATTTCATCCATGTGGGCCGCCAGCAACAGGCGCGGGCGCGGCTCTGGTCCCTGGCCGCTTTTGAGGGCCACCAGATTGCCCAGCCGGTCGCGGCTGAGGCTGTCCACGTGCGGCTGCCACAGGTCGGTAATGAGGTCAGCTACGGCCGTTTCGTTACCGGATGGTGCGGCCGTTTCAGTCAACTCTTTTAACAGGCGAAAAGTTTCCATAATACTCCATGTATGGCCATATATGGGCAATGGTTGTTTTAGTCGCCCCCGGCCTCCGGCGTATCAGTCGGTACGGGCGATGGCGGGACCGGCTCAGGCGTTGAGGTAGGCGTGGCCGGGGCCGTCGTTGGCGTTTCGGTTGGGGGCGGCAGCGCGGCCGGTGTCCAGGTGGCTGATGGGGTGGGCGAGGCCACGGCCGTTTCCGTGGCCGTTGGTGTTAGAGCGGGTGTATCGGTTGGGGTAGGCGTAACAGTTGTCGTTGCCGTGGCCGTAGTGGTAGGCGTGGCTGTGGTTGTAGCCGTAGCCGTTTCGGTGGGCGTGGCCGTTTCGGTCGCCGTCGCCGTCGCCGTTGCGGTGGCCAATGGTCGAGGCGTGGCCGGCTGAAACTGGGGCGGGGTCGGTTGGAGCGTGGCCGTAGGTGGGCCAGGCGTGCTGGTAGGCACGGCCGTCAGTTGGGGTGGGGGCAATCCAGGAACGGCCGTATTGGTCGGCGTGGGCGACAAAACGGCTGGCAGCGTAGGCGGCACAGCCACAATACCACCCGGCGGCGCTGCTCGCAGGGCAAAAACACCCAGGCAATAGCAGGGCAGTGTCAGAATGATAAGGCCAATCAGCAGAAAGTAGGTGCGGCGTCGTGGATCCATAAAACCATTACTTAAGCGAATAAGATATGGTGATGATAGTGGAGATTGAGGCTTTTGACAAGAAAAGCGAAAACTCCGGGGAAGGAGGTAAACCCGGAGTTTTCATTCAAATAAGGAGGAATAAAATGAGACTGCTGATTGCCCTGTGCTGACTTTATTGTAGGGTGTGAGCCGTTGTTTGTAAATGGGACAAACCGGTTAGGACAAAAGTCCACCTACCCATCAAGCACCAGAGGCAAGCCTATCAACTAACTCATCCAGCCGATTGCGTCGCTGCAAGAAACGCAACAGTTCACGCACTTTGGCCTGCTTACCGCTGCCTTGCAAATATTCCCAATCAACAGCCAGATCGAAGGCGACTGCCTGAAGTTGCTCCAGATTGTAATGCGCCAGTAAATAATGACGCAAAACGGGTGATGGCGAATCACTGCTTAGCTTTTCCAGGCGTGGCAAATGGTCGGGCGGTGGTGGCGTTAAGATGCGCTCCACCGCCAGAGCCAGTCCTTTAGCCTGATCCCGCTCGTCGGCTTTGTCAATGATATTGGCAATGAGTTGCACCATGTCCTGATTCAGCGGCATGACTTCACTCTCTTCCAGGTTGAGATCAAACGCCAGGTCCAGCACATCTTCACGGCTAAAGCGCTGCTTGATTTCCTGGAACAACATACCATAATCAACGGCCGTTTCATCACGCCGTTGGCCGCTCAAAACTCTGGGGACAACCGGGCCGGTCACCGGCGCGGCCGTAACGGCAACCGGTGCTGGCGCGGCCGTGGCCGAAGTGGGCGTTGCCCGGTCAATTCGGGGGCGTAGCAAACCCCACAGCCACAGGGCGGCTCCACTGAAGATTACACCACTGAACACGTAAAAGAAAAAGCCAATGCGTGCCACCATCTCTTCACGGCCAAACGTTCCTAACAGCGTATCTAGCAAAACGGCCGATGTGACCGATAGCAGCCCAACACCCCAAACAAGGGTAGGCCGTCGTAAAAAGGCAATCAGGAAAACGATTACCACCAACAGCTTAAAAAACAGAAAAAGCATACCGACCTCCCGTCTGAATTCTCAAGGAGACAACACACGCTGCGGCGCACCAGCAAATGGGCTGAGTAGCGAATGAAAACGGAACGCTGGCTTCCCAGCCGGCCCGTCGCCAGCAGGGATGCTGGCGCTCCATATACACAGGAGTTCCCCATGGGCGCAGCGCACCACGATAAATGAAAATTATCTGCGTTAATCTGCGTTAATCTGCGTCCTATTTTCGAAGGAGAGCAGGACACAGGCTAGACGCCATATCTCTCGCAGCGACGCTGAGACACAAAATAGCAGCTCAACGGCTCACGATTGTAGCACTGCCCCGATGAGGTGCAAGACCGCTCAAAAATTAAACCCTTTGGCCAGAGCAGCCAGTAATGGTATGATCCAGTCCATGATACAAAAACTTAAACGGCCGTTTCGACTCAATTACTTCCTTTTGATCGTTGTTCTTCTACTACCGCTGCTAGGCTGCCAACAAGAGTTACCCATCCCCATCCCCACCCGGCTGGCTGCCGTCGTGCTGGACGAGACAGCCACACCAGCGGCCAATGTACCGCCCACCTGGACTCCCGCGCCTACTGGGGAGACTATCACCCTGCCGTTTATCTCCCACGGCAACCCCACTAACACACCCGTCAATACGCCCGTCATCCCCACCAACACGCCACGTCCAACCAGCACCCATACTCCGACACCGATGCCTTCCCCAACCATTTACCAAACTGCCATACCAACACCGTCTACCGTTGGGTTAGGTCCGAGTAAGCTAGGTCTCCACGTCATCCACGCCAATGATGCCAACATTCAGGAATTTGTACGGCGCGGTCAGCCGGCCGTCATCAAAGCGTTGGATAACTTTGGCTACCTGGAGGAAGTCAAGGAGCTATCACCTGGCACCACCATCGTCGGTCGTGTTGACGATCCGCGCCATAATTACGCCCTGCCACCGCAAGACGCCGCCCGCGAATTTGTAATGAACCAGCTTGATCAATATCTGGCGAATCCGGCCGTTGAGTATTGGGAGGGCTGGAATGAACCCAACCCCGGCCTGGAGCGCATGAGCTGGTATGCCCAATTTGAGCAGGCGCGCATCCGGCTGATGACCTCTTACGGTTTCCGAACGGCTATCGGCGGCTTTTCCACGGGCGTACCCGAACTGGACGAGTTTGCCCTCTTCCTACCCGCCATCGAGACACTCAAACGACATCAAGGCATTTTGACCCTTCACGAGTATGGTGCGCCAGACCTGACCTACCTGTTTGGCGACCCACTACCCGGCTACCCCGCCTACCCTGACCGTGGCTCGCTTAAGTTTCGCTACCGCTGGTATTACCGTGAACTGCTGGAGCCAAACGATTTGGTTGTGCCCCTGGTTATCAGCGAGGCGGGCGTCGATGGGGTTATAGGCAATCGGCCAGGCCCACCCGGTACAGGCTGGTATGATTTTCAGGATTACTGGATAGAGCAGGGTTGGGGCCGCACCGGTCCCGAAGCCTTTATCAATCAGTTGGCCTGGTATGATGCTGGCGTCCGTGAGGATCCGTATGTCATAGGCTTTGCTATTTTTACGGCTGGCGGCATTGACCACTGGCTCAACTATGACATCAACGAGATTCTGCCGCAATTGACCGACTATGTGGTCAGCCAGCAGGAGCGGTAGCAAACAGGCCGTGCGGTTATTGTGCCCGTCATCAGGGCGCACTTCCTGATTGAATCCCATTCTCAGTCGTGCAAACAACTGGTCATGGTAATTGGCCAAATGTGTTACAATCAGCCCATGTCTATCGAAAAACGCCTCAACCAGAAACAGCCGGCGCTGCCGCCAGCTTTACAGGCGGCCATTGCCCTGCTGCTGCCCCTGACGGTAGGGCTGACAGTTGGTGCGCTGCTTGGCGAGGGGGCAGCCAGTGAGTTGGCCGTCCTGGCCCCCTTGTTTACGGCCGTTGGCCTGACCAGTTGGCTGTTAGGGCTGTTTTGGTACGGCCTTAGAAATCTGGGGCTGCGCGGTGGTCGTCCCCTCTTTTCGGGCATCGCTTTTGCTTCGCTGGGTTGGCTGGCCCTGCTGCCGCTACGCTTTATTTTTGTGGAACTGATTGGTTTCGGCGGCGGCTTCAATATCTTCATGTACCTGCTGCTGTTTGAAGCGTTTGCCGTGCAGCTTTGGTTGTTCGGTCTGCTATTTCGGGCAGTGGCCCTGTGGCGAGGCCCACTGACAGCCGCCATCAGCAGCGGCGTCATCTTCGGCGCGGTAGCCGCGTCCTTCTTCCAGGAAGCTTACAACATTGGCTTGATTAGCCTGGTCTATTTCGCGCTCTGGGGTATTTTCTACGGCATTGTGCGGCTGCGAACGGGTAGCATTTGGGGCATTGTCCTGGTCCAGGCAACGCAGAGCTTCACCACCTGGACTGTCCTGCTGCCCCCGGAATCCCCTTCCCTGGCGTACGTTCAATGGCTGTACCTGGCCACCAGCTTTGCGTTCCTCATTTTTATCTGGCGGCTGTGGCCAAAAGAGTTGGATGATTATCGGGTGTAAAGAGGGTAGAGCTAGAGCTAGAGATGGCTCTGGCCATTTTTGAAGAATACGATGCGTGATTTGACGATTCTGATTGATGACCGTGCCCGGCTGGTAACGGCCGTGTTAGCCGCCAGCCGTTGGCCCCAGATAGAACAAAGCCAACTGGCCCATGCTGTGCATCCCCACGCCAAGCAAACACAGCAGTTTGGGCGGCGGCTTGCCGACCACGCGGCCGTAAAGGCTGTGAACAAAGCCCTGGCACAGGGGATATCCCCGGCGCATCTGTTCAGCACGGCCCTGCGAGCCAATTGGGGTAGCTTCATCCCCCGCGAGCCACTGCCTATCAGTGACAACTTTGATGCGGCCGGCTGGCTAAAACGCCTGCCCGACTTTGGTGAAAAGAGTGGTCTGGCTGTCTTTTGGGCCGCTCATCAATCGCTGTGGGAAGAGGGTGCGTCTGAGTTGCGGGCCATTTTTCACAAAAGCACGCTCGGTCGTTTTTTGGCCCACTTACGCCGCCAGTCCCTTGAGCAGCACATTAACCTGATGCCCAACGTCGTCTATCCCGCGCTGCAGCCGGTGCTGGCAGAGACGGCCGAAAACGTTTACCTGTTGCTGCCACCACCCAAAGCAGTAGGCGAGTCTCGCCCCTGGTCCTACGATGAAGACCCCGGCTGGGTGCTGGCTCGTGCCTGCCAGACCTTGATGGATCATTTTCTGGCCGACATCCTGGCCCAGTTTAACACCGGTCAGCAGCAACTACTCAAATACGCAGCCACGACGCTTTATCTGGAAGAAGCCATTGATGAAACCGAAGCCACTGGCTATCTGCTTCGCACCAGGAAACAGTACGACCTGCCCCGTCTGCCGCTGGCCGTTCACGAATTACGTCATTGGCTGCACCGGACAGATCGGGAACTGTTCGAGTTAGACGTTATAAAGCAGGCATAGCGGGCCGTGTCAGGCTGCGCCCGGCGGCTGTCACGAGCAAACTATACGGAGACCATTATGACCCAACAATTTGAATTTATCTTGACCAGTCGTGAAGGGCGTGTGGGCCTGGTTCAGTTCAATCGGCCGGCCGCACTCAACGCTCTGAATCGCCAGTTGATGGCTGAAACCATATCGGCCCTGGAAGCATTTGACGCCGACAGCGAGATTGGCTGTATGGTGTTAACCGGCAACGAGCGGGCTTTTGCTGCGGGAGCGGACATCAAAGAAATGGCGAACGCTACCCCCGCGGCTATGCTGGATAATCCATTTATTGACTACTGGGACCGGCTGCGGAAAATCAGCAAACCGGTCATTGCGGCCGTTTCCGGCTTTGCCCTGGGCGGCGGCTGCGAGCTGGCGATGGCCTGTGACATGATTGTGGCCAGCGAATCGGCCAGATTCGGCCAGCCGGAAATTAACCTGGGCGTGATTCCGGGCGCAGGGGGCACGCAGCGGCTAACGTTGGCAGTGGGCAAAGCGCTGGCGATGGAGATGGTGTTAAACGGCCGTTTCCTGAGCGCTGACGAAGCCTACCGGTTTGGCCTGGTCAACCGCGTCTTTCCCGTTGAAAATCATTTGGAAGAGACGCTCAAGCTGGCCAACGAAATCGCTGCCCGCGCGCCTGTAGCCTTGAGAATGGCTAAAGAAGCCGTTAACGCTATCTTTGAGATGCCGCTGGCCGCTGGTCTGGCTCACGAACGCCGTCTCTTTTACATGCTCTTTAGCACCGAAGACCAGAAAGAGGGCATGGAAGCCTTCATTAACAAAAGACCGGCTAACTGGCAGGGTCGCTAAACGGTTCTGACAGCCGGCGCGGTTCGAGATGAGCAAACAAGACAACCAGTTCAACGTAGCCTCTTATCAAGAAGCGCTCGACTACATCTATAGTTTCATTAACCTGGAGCATCGACCCCAGGACCGGTACGCCGCCAACAAAATGGATTCGGACCGGCCGCGGCGACTGATGGCTCTTCTGGGCAATCCACAGCGTAAGCTGCCGGCCATTCATATTGCCGGCACAAAGGGCAAAGGATCGGTCGCCGCTATGTGTGCCGCCTGCCTGCGAGCGGGCGGTCTGCGCGTCGGCCTGTACACCTCACCCCACGTGATGGAGTTCCGGGAGCGTATTCGGATTCTGACAGCAGATGATGCCGACGGCCGTATCCCACCCCAGGATTTTGTCCATCTGGTCAACCGGTTAAAGCCGGTCATTGAGGCCCTGCCCGGCATTACCTGGTTTGAGATTGTGACGGCATTAGCTTTCCTGCACTTTGCCCAGCAAGAGATCGACATAGCTGTTATAGAAGTTGGCCTGGGCGGGCGTCTGGACGCCACCAACGTCATCATGCCACTCGTTTCAGTCATCACCAGCCTGAGCCTGGATCACACCCAACTGCTCGGCCATACTATTGAGGAAATTGCCTATGAAAAAGGGGGCATCATCAAACCGGATGTGCCGGTTGTGATAGCCAGACAGCCGGCGGCGGCTTCGGCCAGGTTGGCCACAATCGCCGCCGAACGCCGCTCACCGAGCCTGTTTGTAGCCGAGCAGTGGCGCTATACCGGCCGGCTGGCCAAAGGAAGACAGCTCTTAACCCTGCACGCAGGGCCAGACCGCGATTTCTTAATGGTTCCCAGCACCTTTCTGTTAAACCTGACGGGCGCTCATCAATTGGACAATGCCGCCGTCGCGCTCGCCGCGCTGCAACAGATCAGGGCTGGCTTTTCTACCCTGACCCGAGGCGCTATTGCCACGGGTTTGTCACAGGTAAACTGGCCGGGCCGGCTGCAAATGCTGCATCATGGCGTTGATGAACCATCGCTGCTGCTCGACTGTGCCCACAACAGTGATTCGGCTGTCAAGCTGGCCCAGGCGCTGGCGGCCGACTACACTTACGAACGGCTATGGCTGATATTGGGGGTCACGGCCGACAAGAACGTGAGTGGGATATTGGGAGCGCTGCTGCCGCTGGCCCACCATACCGTTGTCACGCAATCCAGCCACCCACGAGCAGCACCGCCAGAGGAGTTGGCAGAGGTGGCAACCCGTCTTGGGTTTAATGTGGAATTTGGCACTGATGTGGCCACGGCCGTTGTTCACCTCTGGTCACAAGCCGGTCCTCACGATCTTATTTGCGCCACTGGCTCTATTTTCATCGTGGGTGACTTGCTAAATCAATGGGACACTCTAAAATTGCGTCTGGTCAAAAGCAAATCATAAAGAGGCGAGGACGCACCAACCACGGCAACGGGCGCAAAACAGATAATTATGTCAAAATACAACGAATTCTATCACAGTTTTCTGAGTGACTTAGGCAGCAGTGTCTCGGGTTTTGAAGAGACCATGTCTAGCAGCACCTACCAGCGCGTCGATGCCGACGGCTTTATAACCTGTCCCTTTTTGCCCCTGCGCGACGTGGTTATTTTTCCCCAGATGGTCATGCCCCTCTTTGTTGGCCGGCAGCGTTCGCTGGCGGCGATTCAGGCCGCGGTTCATAACCGGGAAAATATCATCGTGTCTGCCCAGCGCAACAGTGAAGTGGTAGACCCGGCAGCGGGTGACCTGTATGCCATCGGCACCGAAATTACAATCGGCCGTACCTTGCGTATGCCCGACGACTCCACCAGCGTGCTAGGGCAAGGCCAGCGCCGCGTCGAAATTGTCGAGTATATTCAGTGGGATCCTTATATCCGGGTCAAAGCCCGCCCCATTCATGAGCCGGAAGAATGGCTTCCCCAAACCGAACCTCTAATGCGGGCGGTGTTAGCCCTCTTCGAGAAGATGGTAGACCTGAACCACAACCTGCCCGAAGATGCCTACGCCTTTGCCCTCAACATCGACGAACCTGGCTGGCTGAGCGATTTCGTGGCCGCCACACTGACCCTCTCGTTGGGCGAGCGTCAGGAAATATTAGAGATTTTTGACCCCGCCACACGTCTGCAAAAGGTGAGCCTGGCCCTGGCTAAAGAGATTGAAGTTCTGCAGCTTGAGGACCAGATTCAGTCCCAGGTACAGGAGGAAGTGGAGCGATCTCATCGCGAGCATTTCTTGCGTGAGCAAATGCGCGTCATTCAGGGCGAACTGGGCGAAGCGGATATTTTTGCCCAGGAACTGGATGAAATGGCGCAGGCCATTGAGCAAAAAGAGCTGCCGGCCGAAGCTCGCACAAAAGTCGAAAGGGAACTGGCCCGGCTGCGGGCAATGCCGCCCATGTCACCCGAAATCGGCATTATTCGCACCTACGTGGACTGGATTGTCAGCCTGCCCTGGAGCGAACTATCTGAGGACAATCTGGACGTAACCCATGCGGCCGAGGTGCTGGATGGGGATCATTACGCGCTGGATAAGGTCAAAGACCGCATTCTGGAATATATCGCCGTGCGCCAGATTGCGCCCGATTCGTTACGCAGCCCCATCCTCTGCTTTGTGGGGCCGCCGGGGACGGGTAAAACCTCCATCGGCCGTTCGATTGCCGACGCGCTGGGCCGTGAATTTGTGCGAATGAGCCTGGGCGGGGTGCGGGATGAAGCGGAGATTCGCGGCCACCGGCGCACCTACATTGGCGCTTTGCCCGGCCGGGTTATCCAGTCCATGCGCCGTGTCGGGACACGCAATCCGCTCTTTATGCTGGATGAGATCGACAAGCTGGGCAATGATTTTCGGGGCGACCCAGCCTCAGCCCTATTGGAAGTGCTGGACCCGGAGCAGAACAACTCGTTTACCGACCATTACCTGGAACTGGAATTTGACCTGTCGCAGGTGCTTTTCATTACGACCGCCAATTTTCTGGATACCATTCCGCCCGCTCTCCAAGACCGGCTGGAAGTGATACGCTTTTCGGGCTATCTGGAGGAGGAGAAGTTGGAAATATGTCACCAGTTCCTTGTGCCTCGTCAATTGGAACAGCACGGACTGGCTAAGCGGGGCTTTACCTTTGAAACGGCCGCTTTGCAGACCATCATCCGTAACTACACAATGGAAGCGGGTGTGCGTAATCTGGAGCGGGAGATAGCCAACGTCTGCCGTAAGCTGGCCCGTATGGTGGCTGAGAAAAAACGGACGGCTAAGAAAATAACGGCCGTTCAGGTCGAAAAGCTGCTTGGCCCACCCAAATTCACTGGCGAAATGCTGGCCGAACAAGACGAAGTCGGCGTGGCGACGGGCGCAGCCTGGACGGCCGCCGGCGGTGACATCATGTTTATCGAGGTCAACCTGATGCCGGGCAAAGGCAACCTGTTGCTCACCGGGCAACTGGGCAACATCATGCGCGAAAGCGGTCAGGCCGCCCTCAGTTTTGTCCGCAGCCAGTCGGAGCAACTGGCGCTGGACCCCGACATCTTTGACAAGACCGACATCCACATTCACCTGCCCGAAGGCGCTGTGCCCAAAGATGGGCCATCGGCGGGTGTGACGCTGGTGACGGCCCTGGCTTCCGCCTTTACCAACCGCCCCATCCGCCGCGACGTGGCCATGACGGGCGAAGTGACGCTGCGTGGCCGCGTGCTGGCCGTCGGCGGCATTCGTGAAAAGGCATTGGCTGCCCGCCGCGCCGGCGTCAAAACCTTCATTCTGCCGCGCAAGAATGAAAGCGATTTGCAGACCATCCCCGAAAAATTGCGTGAGGACCTGGAATTCGTACTGGTGGATCGAGCTGATGAAGTATTGGCTACTGCCCTTATGAAACAGTAACCACTCAGACCATAATGCCACTGCTGGGCACCGGATTGGCTTTCATAAAGTCAATTAAACGTTGGGCATAGCTGGGAAAGGGGGGACAGCTAATGCCGCTGCCGTCCAGATCGCGCCGGGCGTTGGTATCATCATAGCGGGTAGGCTGCATAAAATATTCCACAGCCTCCGACTCAATCTTCATGATGTTTTGTACCAGTCCAATATGCTTGAGGGAGCCTTTGGCGATTGTCTTCGGCATAGGGATACGCAGTAATCGTCGCCCCGTTACCTGGCCCGTCAGCGTCAGCGTTTCGTCAACAGTTAGCGGCTGTGGGTCACAGAGCTGGTATACCTGCCCTGCGCTCTTTTCCTGGGCGCTGAGATAGTCGATGGCGTCTACCACAAAATCACGGGGCACCACATTCAACTGATAGCGAGACGGCCGTCCCACAACGGGCACAATCGCTAAACTTTCCGGCTGGCGCAAAATCCATTGGAAGAAGTAGTAAGGACCATCATACTTCTGCGTTTCGCCGGTCTGACTGTCGCCCAATACAACAGCCGGACGATAGATAGTAACTGGCAGTCCCCGCCTCATCTGCCGCTGTACCTCAACTTCGGCCAGGTATTTTGTTTCCTCGTAATAATTGTTAAAAACCTGCCCTTTTACCAGATCCGTTTCTTGAAAGACGCCGTCGTAACGGCCGCTTACATAACAGGTACTCACGTATTGAAAGCGATTCAATTGGGGGCAGGCCTGGGCAAAGGCCAGCATATGCTGCGTGCCCTGGACATTGACCCGCATTGCCAGCAGCCGATCAACGCCCAAATCGTAAACGGCCGCTAAATGATACACCTCCAAACAATCCTGCTGCATGGCCGCCGCCTGCTCACCCAGTCCCAAATCAGGCAGCGTAATATCCCCCTCAACCAGCCGAATGCGGCTTCGATTATCTGCCTGCGTCAATTCAGCCGCCCGCGCCTCGGCCACCTCTCTAAACTTGGGTTGAATCAGGCAGGTGATAGTCACCTCCGCCGGATACCGCTTGAGCAAACGAGCCACCAGCGCCGACCCCAAAAACCCAGGGAATCCCGTCAAAAAGATTGTAGCCATAAAAATTGCTCCTTCATTATTGGCCAGTTACATGCGAACGCCAGCCAGCGCCTCTCCTTTTTTCGCGCCAAGAGTGCGCCACAGCAAAAAAAGGAGCAGGCCAAACGGACCAGCCATCAGCGCAAAAAAGAGGCTAGGAATCCGTACCCAGGCCGGGGCGTTCAGGCGACGGCACTGACGGTAGATCCAGCCCCCGACAAACAGGTCCAGGGCCAGCATGTGGGACCAGGCAGCCAGCGTCCCCGCCCGATGGCCAATCAGCTTGTTCACGCCATCTAACGACGTAAAATCCTGTGGCGAGGTCTCGCCGCCTTCCCCGCTACGCATGGCCATGAACAGGGCCACCACGTAATGTAGCGCGGATAAGCCAAAAATAGTGCTAGAACGGGCGGCCCGCTCTGTCAGCGGGTGGCGCGGGGCAAACATCATCGCCAACCAAAGCGGCATGGGAAACGTATTCAGGTATTGGAAAAATTTATCCATCGGCTGCTCCTGGTCTGTTTATGTGCCAAGAAGCCCAGACCGGCCGGTCTGGGCTTCTTGGCACATAAACAGACCAGGAGCAGCCGATGGATAAATTTTTCCAATACCTGAATACGTTTCCCATGCCGCTTTGGTTGGCGATGATGTTTGCCCCGCGCCACCCGCTGACAGAGCGGGCCGCCCGTTCTAGCACTATTTTTGGCTTATCCGCGCTACATTACGTGGTGGCCCTGTTCATGGCCATGCGTAGCGGGGAAGGCGGCGAGACCTCGCCACAGGATTTTACGTCGTTAGATGGCGTGAACAAGCTGATTGGCCATCGGGCGGGGACGCTGGCTGCCTGGTCCCACATGCTGGCCCTGGACCTGTTTGTCGGGGGCTGGATCTACCGTCAGTGCCGTCGCCTGAACGCCCCGGCCTGGGTACGGATTCCTAGCCTCTTTTTTGCGCTGATGGCTGGTCCGTTTGGCCTGCTCCTTTTTTTGCTGTGGCGCACTCTTGGCGCGAAAAAAGGAGAGGCGCTGGCTGGCGTTCGCATGTAACTGGCCAATAATGAAGGAGCAATTTTTATGGCTACAATCTTTTTGACGGGATTCCCTGGGTTTTTGGGGTCGGCGCTGGTGGCTCGTTTGCTCAAGCGGTATCCGGCGGAGGTGACTATCACCTGCCTGATTCAACCCAAGTTTAGAGAGGTGGCCGAGGCGCGGGCGGCTGAATTGACGCAGGCAGATAATCGAAGCCGCATTCGGCTGGTTGAGGGGGATATTACGCTGCCTGATTTGGGACTGGGTGAGCAGGCGGCGGCCATGCAGCAGGATTGTTTGGAGGTGTATCATTTAGCGGCCGTTTACGATTTGGGCGTTGATCGGCTGCTGGCAATGCGGGTCAATGTCCAGGGCACGCAGCATATGCTGGCCTTTGCCCAGGCCTGCCCCCAATTGAATCGCTTTCAATACGTGAGTACCTGTTATGTAAGCGGCCGTTACGACGGCGTCTTTCAAGAAACGGATCTGGTAAAAGGGCAGGTTTTTAACAATTATTACGAGGAAACAAAATACCTGGCCGAAGTTGAGGTACAGCGGCAGATGAGGCGGGGACTGCCAGTTACTATCTATCGTCCGGCTGTTGTATTGGGCGACAGTCAGACCGGCGAAACGCAGAAGTATGATGGTCCTTACTACTTCTTCCAATGGATTTTGCGCCAGCCGGAAAGTTTAGCGATTGTGCCCGTTGTGGGACGGCCGTCTCGCTATCAGTTGAATGTGGTGCCCCGTGATTTTGTGGTAGACGCCATCGACTATCTCAGCGCCCAGGAAAAGAGCGCAGGGCAGGTATACCAGCTCTGTGACCCACAGCCGCTAACTGTTGACGAAACGCTGACGCTGACGGGCCAGGTAACGGGGCGACGATTACTGCGTATCCCTATGCCGAAGACAATCGCCAAAGGCTCCCTCAAGCATATTGGACTGGTACAAAACATCATGAAGATTGAGTCGGAGGCTGTGGAATATTTTATGCAGCCTACCCGCTATGATGATACCAACGCCCGGCGCGATCTGGACGGCAGCGGCATTAGCTGTCCCCCCTTTCCCAGCTATGCCCAACGTTTAATTGACTTTATGAAAGCCAATCCGGTGCCCAGCAGTGGCATTATGGTCTGAGTGGTTACTGTTTCATAAGGGCAGTAGCCAATACTTCATCAGCTCGATCCACCAGTACGAATTCCAGGTCCTCACGCAATTTTTCGGGGATGGTCTGCAAATCGCTTTCATTCTTGCGCGGCAGAATGAAGGTTTTGACGCCGGCGCGGCGGGCAGCCAATGCCTTTTCACGAATGCCGCCGACGGCCAGCACGCGGCCACGCAGCGTCACTTCGCCCGTCATGGCCACGTCGCGGCGGATGGGGCGGTTGGTAAAGGCGGAAGCCAGGGCCGTCACCAGCGTCACACCCGCCGATGGCCCATCTTTGGGCACAGCGCCTTCGGGCAGGTGAATGTGGATGTCGGTCTTGTCAAAGATGTCGGGGTCCAGCGCCAGTTGCTCCGACTGGCTGCGGACAAAACTGAGGGCGGCCTGACCGCTTTCGCGCATGATGTTGCCCAGTTGCCCGGTGAGCAACAGGTTGCCTTTGCCCGGCATCAGGTTGACCTCGATAAACATGATGTCACCGCCGGCGGCCGTCCAGGCTGCGCCCGTCGCCACGCCGACTTCGTCTTGTTCGGCCAGCATTTCGCCAGTGAATTTGGGTGGGCCAAGCAGCTTTTCGACCTGAACGGCCGTTATTTTCTTAGCCGTCCGTTTTTTCTCAGCCACCATACGGGCCAGCTTACGGCAGACGTTGGCTATCTCCCGCTCCAGATTACGCACACCCGCTTCCATTGTGTAGTTACGGATGATGGTCTGCAAAGCGGCCGTTTCAAAGGTAAAGCCCCGCTTAGCCAGTCCGTGCTGTTCCAATTGACGAGGCACAAGGAACTGGTGACATATTTCCAACTTCTCCTCCTCCAGATAGCCCGAAAAGCGTATCACTTCCAGCCGGTCTTGGAGAGCGGGCGGAATGGTATCCAGAAAATTGGCGGTCGTAATGAAAAGCACCTGCGACAGGTCAAATTCCAGTTCCAGGTAATGGTCGGTAAACGAGTTGTTCTGCTCCGGGTCCAGCACTTCCAATAGGGCTGAGGCTGGGTCGCCCCGAAAATCATTGCCCAGCTTGTCGATCTCATCCAGCATAAAGAGCGGATTGCGTGTCCCGACACGGCGCATGGACTGGATAACCCGGCCGGGCAAAGCGCCAATGTAGGTGCGCCGGTGGCCGCGAATCTCCGCTTCATCCCGCACCCCGCCCAGGCTCATTCGCACAAATTCACGGCCCAGCGCGTCGGCAATCGAACGGCCGATGGAGGTTTTACCCGTCCCCGGCGGCCCCACAAAGCAGAGGATGGGGCTGCGTAACGAATCGGGCGCAATCTGGCGCACGGCGATATATTCCAGAATGCGGTCTTTGACCTTATCCAGCGCGTAATGATCCCCATCCAGCACCTCGGCCGCATGGGTTACGTCCAGATTGTCCTCAGATAGTTCGCTCCAGGGCAGGCTGACAATCCAGTCCACGTAGGTGCGAATAATGCCGATTTCGGGTGACATGGGCGGCATTGCCCGCAGCCGGGCCAGTTCCCTTTCGACTTTTGTGCGAGCTTCGGCCGGCAGCTCTTTTTGCTCAATGGCCTGCGCCATTTCATCCAGTTCCTGGGCAAAAATATCCGCTTCGCCCAGTTCGCCCTGAATGACGCGCATTTGCTCACGCAAGAAATGCTCGCGATGAGATCGCTCCACTTCCTCCTGTACCTGGGACTGAATCTGGTCCTCAAGCTGCAGAACTTCAATCTCTTTAGCCAGGGCCAGGCTCACCTTTTGCAGACGTGTGGCGGGGTCAAAAATCTCTAATATTTCCTGACGCTCGCCCAACGAGAGGGTCAGTGTGGCGGCCACGAAATCGCTCAGCCAGCCAGGTTCGTCGATGTTGAGGGCAAAGGCGTAGGCATCTTCGGGCAGGTTGTGGTTCAGGTCTACCATCTTCTCGAAGAGGGCTAACACCGCCCGCATTAGAGGTTCGGTTTGGGGAAGCCATTCTTCCGGCTCATGAATGGGGCGGGCTTTGACCCGGATATAAGGATCCCACTGAATATACTCGACAATTTCGACGCGGCGCTGGCCTTGCCCTAGCACGCTGGTGGAGTCGTCGGGCATACGCAAGGTACGGCCGATTGTAATTTCGGTGCCGATGGCATACAGGTCACCCGCTGCCGGGTCTACCACTTCACTGTTGCGCTGGGCAGACACGATGATATTTTCCCGGTTATGAACCGCGGCCTGAATCGCCGCCAGCGAACGCTGCCGGCCAACAAAGAGGGGCATGACCATCTGGGGAAAAATAACCACGTCGCGCAGGGGCAAAAAGGGACAGGTTATAAAGCCGTCGGCATCGACGCGCTGGTAGGTGCTGCTAGACATGGTCTCTTCAAAACCCGAGACACTGCTGCCTAAGTCACTCAGAAAACTGTGATAGAATTCGTTGTATTTTGACATAATTATCTGTTTTGCGCCCGTTGCCGTGGTTGGTGCGTCCTCGCCTCTTTATGATTTGCTTTTGACCAGACGCAATTTTAGAGTGTCCCATTGATTTAGCAAGTCACCCACGATGAAAATAGAGCCAGTGGCGCAAATAAGATCGTGAGGACCGGCTTGTGACCAGAGGTGAACAACGGCCGTGGCCACATCAGTGCCAAATTCCACATTAAACCCAAGACGGGTTGCCACCTCTGCCAACTCCTCTGGCGGTGCTGCTCGTGGGTGGCTGGATTGCGTGACAACGGTATGGTGGGCCAGCGGCAGCAGCGCTCCCAATATCCCACTCACGTTCTTGTCGGCCGTGACCCCCAATATCAGCCATAGCCGTTCGTAAGTGTAGTCGGCCGCCAGCGCCTGGGCCAGCTTGACAGCCGAATCACTGTTGTGGGCACAGTCGAGCAGCAGCGATGGTTCATCAACGCCATGATGCAGCATTTGCAGCCGGCCCGGCCAGTTTACCTGTGACAAACCCGTGGCAATAGCGCCTCGGGTCAGGGTAGAAAAGCCAGCCCTGATCTGTTGCAGCGCGGCGAGCGCGACGGCGGCATTGTCCAATTGATGAGCGCCCGTCAGGTTTAACAGAAAGGTGCTGGGAACCATTAAGAAATCGCGGTCTGGCCCTGCGTGCAGGGTTAAGAGCTGTC
Source organism: Anaerolineae bacterium (assembly GCA_007123775.1). GTDB lineage: Bacteria > Chloroflexota > Anaerolineae > Promineifilales > Promineifilaceae > SLGK01. The sequence continues at coordinate 20,665 of SLGK01000014.1, forward strand.
TTCCTTTGGCCAGCCGGCCGGTATAGCGCCACTGCTCGGCTACAAACAGGCTCGGTGAGCGGCGTTCGGCGGCGATTGTGGCCAACCTGGCCGAAGCCGCCGCCGGCTGTCTGGCTATCACAACCGGCACATCCGGTTTGATGATGCCCCCTTTTTCATAGGCAATTTCCTCAATAGTATGGCCGAGCAGTTGGGTGTGATCCAGGCTCAGGCTGGTGATGACTGAAACGAGTGGCATGATGACGTTGGTGGCGTCCAGACGCCCGCCCAGGCCAACTTCTATAACAGCTATGTCGATCTCTTGCTGGGCAAAGTGCAGGAAAGCTAATGCCGTCACAATCTCAAACCAGGTAATGCCGGGCAGGGCCTCAATGACCGGCTTTAACCGGTTGACCAGATGGACAAAATCCTGGGGTGGGATACGGCCGTCGGCATCATCTGCTGTCAGAATCCGAATACGCTCCCGGAACTCCATCACGTGGGGTGAGGTGTACAGGCCGACGCGCAGACCGCCCGCTCGCAGGCAGGCGGCACACATAGCGGCGACCGATCCTTTGCCCTTTGTGCCGGCAATATGAATGGCCGGCAGCTTACGCTGTGGATTGCCCAGAAGAGCCATCAGTCGCCGCGGCCGGTCCGAATCCATTTTGTTGGCGGCGTACCGGTCCTGGGGTCGATGCTCCAGGTTAATGAAACTATAGATGTAGTCGAGCGCTTCTTGATAAGAGGCTACGTTGAACTGGTTGTCTTGTTTGCTCATCTCGAACCGCGCCGGCTGTCAGAACCGTTTAGCGACCCTGCCAGTTAGCCGGTCTTTTGTTAATGAAGGCTTCCATGCCCTCTTTCTGGTCTTCGGTGCTAAAGAGCATGTAAAAGAGACGGCGTTCGTGAGCCAGACCAGCGGCCAGCGGCATCTCAAAGATAGCGTTAACGGCTTCTTTAGCCATTCTCAAGGCTACAGGCGCGCGGGCAGCGATTTCGTTGGCCAGCTTGAGCGTCTCTTCCAAATGATTTTCAACGGGAAAGACGCGGTTGACCAGGCCAAACCGGTAGGCTTCGTCAGCGCTCAGGAAACGGCCGTTTAACACCATCTCCATCGCCAGCGCTTTGCCCACTGCCAACGTTAGCCGCTGCGTGCCCCCTGCGCCCGGAATCACGCCCAGGTTAATTTCCGGCTGGCCGAATCTGGCCGATTCGCTGGCCACAATCATGTCACAGGCCATCGCCAGCTCGCAGCCGCCGCCCAGGGCAAAGCCGGAAACGGCCGCAATGACCGGTTTGCTGATTTTCCGCAGCCGGTCCCAGTAGTCAATAAATGGATTATCCAGCATAGCCGCGGGGGTAGCGTTCGCCATTTCTTTGATGTCCGCTCCCGCAGCAAAAGCCCGCTCGTTGCCGGTTAACACCATACAGCCAATCTCGCTGTCGGCGTCAAATGCTTCCAGGGCCGATATGGTTTCAGCCATCAACTGGCGATTCAGAGCGTTGAGTGCGGCCGGCCGATTGAACTGAACCAGGCCCACACGCCCTTCACGACTGGTCAAGATAAATTCAAATTGTTGGGTCATAATGGTCTCCGTATAGTTTGCTCGTGACAGCCGCCGGGCGCAGCCTGACACGGCCCGCTATGCCTGCTTTATAACGTCTAACTCGAACAGTTCCCGATCTGTCCGGTGCAGCCAATGACGTAATTCGTGAACGGCCAGCGGCAGACGGGGCAGGTCGTACTGTTTCCTGGTGCGAAGCAGATAGCCAGTGGCTTCGGTTTCATCAATGGCTTCTTCCAGATAAAGCGTCGTGGCTGCGTATTTGAGTAGTTGCTGCTGACCGGTGTTAAACTGGGCCAGGATGTCGGCCAGAAAATGATCCATCAAGGTCTGGCAGGCACGAGCCAGCACCCAGCCGGGGTCTTCATCGTAGGACCAGGGGCGAGACTCGCCTACTGCTTTGGGTGGTGGCAGCAACAGGTAAACGTTTTCGGCCGTCTCTGCCAGCACCGGCTGCAGCGCGGGATAGACGACGTTGGGCATCAGGTTAATGTGCTGCTCAAGGGACTGGCGGCGTAAGTGGGCCAAAAAACGACCGAGCGTGCTTTTGTGAAAAATGGCCCGCAACTCAGACGCACCCTCTTCCCACAGCGATTGATGAGCGGCCCAAAAGACAGCCAGACCACTCTTTTCACCAAAGTCGGGCAGGCGTTTTAGCCAGCCGGCCGCATCAAAGTTGTCACTGATAGGCAGTGGCTCGCGGGGGATGAAGCTACCCCAATTGGCTCGCAGGGCCGTGCTGAACAGATGCGCCGGGGATATCCCCTGTGCCAGGGCTTTGTTCACAGCCTTTACGGCCGCGTGGTCGGCAAGCCGCCGCCCAAACTGCTGTGTTTGCTTGGCGTGGGGATGCACAGCATGGGCCAGTTGGCTTTGTTCTATCTGGGGCCAACGGCTGGCGGCTAACACGGCCGTTACCAGCCGGGCACGGTCATCAATCAGAATCGTCAAATCACGCATCGTATTCTTCAAAAATGGCCAGAGCCATCTCTAGCTCTAGCTCTACCCTCTTTACACCCGATAATCATCCAACTCTTTTGGCCACAGCCGCCAGATAAAAATGAGGAACGCAAAGCTGGTGGCCAGGTACAGCCATTGAACGTACGCCAGGGAAGGGGATTCCGGGGGCAGCAGGACAGTCCAGGTGGTGAAGCTCTGCGTTGCCTGGACCAGGACAATGCCCCAAATGCTACCCGTTCGCAGCCGCACAATGCCGTAGAAAATACCCCAGAGCGCGAAATAGACCAGGCTAATCAAGCCAATGTTGTAAGCTTCCTGGAAGAAGGACGCGGCTACCGCGCCGAAGATGACGCCGCTGCTGATGGCGGCTGTCAGTGGGCCTCGCCACAGGGCCACTGCCCGAAATAGCAGACCGAACAACCAAAGCTGCACGGCAAACGCTTCAAACAGCAGCAGGTACATGAAGATATTGAAGCCGCCGCCGAAACCAATCAGTTCCACAAAAATAAAGCGTAGCGGCAGCAGGGCCAGCCAACCCAGCGAAGCAAAAGCGATGCCCGAAAAGAGGGGACGACCACCGCGCAGCCCCAGATTTCTAAGGCCGTACCAAAACAGCCCTAACAGCCAACTGGTCAGGCCAACGGCCGTAAACAAGGGGGCCAGGACGGCCAACTCACTGGCTGCCCCCTCGCCAAGCAGCGCACCAACTGTCAGCCCTACCGTCAGGGGCAGCAGCAGGGCAATGGCCGCCTGTAAAGCTGGCGGCAGCGCCGGCTGTTTCTGGTTGAGGCGTTTTTCGATAGACATGGGCTGATTGTAACACATTTGGCCAATTACCATGACCAGTTGTTTGCACGACTGAGAATGGGATTCAATCAGGAAGTGCGCCCTGATGACGGGCACAATAACCGCACGGCCTGTTTGCTACCGCTCCTGCTGGCTGACCACATAGTCGGTCAATTGCGGCAGAATCTCGTTGATGTCATAGTTGAGCCAGTGGTCAATGCCGCCAGCCGTAAAAATAGCAAAGCCTATGACATACGGATCCTCACGGACGCCAGCATCATACCAGGCCAACTGATTGATAAAGGCTTCGGGACCGGTGCGGCCCCAACCCTGCTCTATCCAGTAATCCTGAAAATCATACCAGCCTGTACCGGGTGGGCCTGGCCGATTGCCTATAACCCCATCGACGCCCGCCTCGCTGATAACCAGGGGCACAACCAAATCGTTTGGCTCCAGCAGTTCACGGTAATACCAGCGGTAGCGAAACTTAAGCGAGCCACGGTCAGGGTAGGCGGGGTAGCCGGGTAGTGGGTCGCCAAACAGGTAGGTCAGGTCTGGCGCACCATACTCGTGAAGGGTCAAAATGCCTTGATGTCGTTTGAGTGTCTCGATGGCGGGTAGGAAGAGGGCAAACTCGTCCAGTTCGGGTACGCCCGTGGAAAAGCCGCCGATAGCCGTTCGGAAACCGTAAGAGGTCATCAGCCGGATGCGCGCCTGCTCAAATTGGGCATACCAGCTCATGCGCTCCAGGCCGGGGTTGGGTTCATTCCAGCCCTCCCAATACTCAACGGCCGGATTCGCCAGATATTGATCAAGCTGGTTCATTACAAATTCGCGGGCGGCGTCTTGCGGTGGCAGGGCGTAATTATGGCGCGGATCGTCAACACGACCGACGATGGTGGTGCCAGGTGATAGCTCCTTGACTTCCTCCAGGTAGCCAAAGTTATCCAACGCTTTGATGACGGCCGGCTGACCGCGCCGTACAAATTCCTGAATGTTGGCATCATTGGCGTGGATGACGTGGAGACCTAGCTTACTCGGACCTAACCCAACGGTAGACGGTGTTGGTATGGCAGTTTGGTAAATGGTTGGGGAAGGCATCGGTGTCGGAGTATGGGTGCTGGTTGGACGTGGCGTGTTGGTGGGGATGACGGGCGTATTGACGGGTGTGTTAGTGGGGTTGCCGTGGGAGATAAACGGCAGGGTGATAGTCTCCCCAGTAGGCGCGGGAGTCCAGGTGGGCGGTACATTGGCCGCTGGTGTGGCTGTCTCGTCCAGCACGACGGCAGCCAGCCGGGTGGGGATGGGGATGGGTAACTCTTGTTGGCAGCCTAGCAGCGGTAGTAGAAGAACAACGATCAAAAGGAAGTAATTGAGTCGAAACGGCCGTTTAAGTTTTTGTATCATGGACTGGATCATACCATTACTGGCTGCTCTGGCCAAAGGGTTTAATTTTTGAGCGGTCTTGCACCTCATCGGGGCAGTGCTACAATCGTGAGCCGTTGAGCTGCTATTTTGTGTCTCAGCGTCGCTGCGAGAGATATGGCGTCTAGCCTGTGTCCTGCTCTCCTTCGAAAATAGGACGCAGATTAACGCAGATTAACGCAGATAATTTTCATTTATCGTGGTGCGCTGCGCCCATGGGGAACTCCTGTGTATATGGAGCGCCAGCATCCCTGCTGGCGACGGGCCGGCTGGGAAGCCAGCGTTCCGTTTTCATTCGCTACTCAGCCCATTTGCTGGTGCGCCGCAGCGTGTGTTGTCTCCTTGAGAATTCAGACGGGAGGTCGGTATGCTTTTTCTGTTTTTTAAGCTGTTGGTGGTAATCGTTTTCCTGATTGCCTTTTTACGACGGCCTACCCTTGTTTGGGGTGTTGGGCTGCTATCGGTCACATCGGCCGTTTTGCTAGATACGCTGTTAGGAACGTTTGGCCGTGAAGAGATGGTGGCACGCATTGGCTTTTTCTTTTACGTGTTCAGTGGTGTAATCTTCAGTGGAGCCGCCCTGTGGCTGTGGGGTTTGCTACGCCCCCGAATTGACCGGGCAACGCCCACTTCGGCCACGGCCGCGCCAGCACCGGTTGCCGTTACGGCCGCGCCGGTGACCGGCCCGGTTGTCCCCAGAGTTTTGAGCGGCCAACGGCGTGATGAAACGGCCGTTGATTATGGTATGTTGTTCCAGGAAATCAAGCAGCGCTTTAGCCGTGAAGATGTGCTGGACCTGGCGTTTGATCTCAACCTGGAAGAGAGTGAAGTCATGCCGCTGAATCAGGACATGGTGCAACTCATTGCCAATATCATTGACAAAGCCGACGAGCGGGATCAGGCTAAAGGACTGGCTCTGGCGGTGGAGCGCATCTTAACGCCACCACCGCCCGACCATTTGCCACGCCTGGAAAAGCTAAGCAGTGATTCGCCATCACCCGTTTTGCGTCATTATTTACTGGCGCATTACAATCTGGAGCAACTTCAGGCAGTCGCCTTCGATCTGGCTGTTGATTGGGAATATTTGCAAGGCAGCGGTAAGCAGGCCAAAGTGCGTGAACTGTTGCGTTTCTTGCAGCGACGCAATCGGCTGGATGAGTTAGTTGATAGGCTTGCCTCTGGTGCTTGATGGGTAGGTGGACTTTTGTCCTAACCGGTTTGTCCCATTTACAAACAACGGCTCACACCCTACAATAAAGTCAGCACAGGGCAATCAGCAGTCTCATTTTATTCCTCCTTATTTGAATGAAAACTCCGGGTTTACCTCCTTCCCCGGAGTTTTCGCTTTTCTTGTCAAAAGCCTCAATCTCCACTATCATCACCATATCTTATTCGCTTAAGTAATGGTTTTATGGATCCACGACGCCGCACCTACTTTCTGCTGATTGGCCTTATCATTCTGACACTGCCCTGCTATTGCCTGGGTGTTTTTGCCCTGCGAGCAGCGCCGCCGGGTGGTATTGTGGCTGTGCCGCCTACGCTGCCAGCCGTTTTGTCGCCCACGCCGACCAATACGGCCGTTCCTGGATTGCCCCCACCCCAACTGACGGCCGTGCCTACCAGCACGCCTGGCCCACCTACGGCCACGCTCCAACCGACCCCGCCCCAGTTTCAGCCGGCCACGCCTCGACCATTGGCCACCGCAACGGCGACGGCGACGGCGACCGAAACGGCCACGCCCACCGAAACGGCTACGGCTACAACCACAGCCACGCCTACCACTACGGCCACGGCAACGACAACTGTTACGCCTACCCCAACCGATACACCCGCTCTAACACCAACGGCCACGGAAACGGCCGTGGCCTCGCCCACCCCATCAGCCACCTGGACACCGGCCGCGCTGCCGCCCCCAACCGAAACGCCAACGACGGCCCCGGCCACGCCTACCTCAACGCCTGAGCCGGTCCCGCCATCGCCCGTACCGACTGATACGCCGGAGGCCGGGGGCGACTAAAACAACCATTGCCCATATATGGCCATACATGGAGTATTATGGAAACTTTTCGCCTGTTAAAAGAGTTGACTGAAACGGCCGCACCATCCGGTAACGAAACGGCCGTAGCTGACCTCATTACCGACCTGTGGCAGCCGCACGTGGACAGCCTCAGCCGCGACCGGCTGGGCAATCTGGTGGCCCTCAAAAGCGGCCAGGGACCAGAGCCGCGCCCGCGCCTGTTGCTGGCGGCCCACATGGATGAAATCGCCCTGATGGTCACGAACATCGTGCGCCAGGGGGAGAGTGGTTTCTTGGAAATCACCAGCGTCGGCGGTGTGGACCGGCGACATTTGTATGGCCAGACGGTGGTGGTGCATGGTCAACGGCCGTTGCCTGGCATAGTGGGCGCACTGCCTGACAAAATGCTGCCGGAGGATAAACGCGGTAAGGTCCACAGCTTTGAAGGGTTGACAGTTGACGTGGGCCTGCCCTTCAAAGAGGTGACGGAACTGGTTTCGGTGGGTGATTTCATCTCGTTCCGCCAGCCACTGCAAAAGCTGCGCGGCCGGCGCGTGGCCGGTAAGGCGCTGGACAACCGGGCCTCGGTTGCGGCCGTTACCCTTTGTCTGGATTATTTGAACGGCCGTAACCACCAGTGGGACTTAATCGCCGTCGCCACCGTCCAGGAAGAGGTTGGTTTGCGCGGCGCTTTCACCAGTGGTTACGCCCAGCGCCCCGACATTGCCATCGCCATCGACGTCACCTTTGGCAAAGGACCGGGGGCCACCGACCACAACGCCTTTGACCTCGGCGGCGGCCCCGTACTCGACCTCGGCCCCAACGTCCATCCCGGCATCCACCAGGCGCTCAAAGATGCGGCCAAAGCGTTGGAAATGACCGTCCATACCGGCACCCACAGCCGGGCCAGCGGCACCGACGCCCACGCCCTGCAAATCGCCCGCGAAGGCATTCCTACCGGCGTTGTCTCCATCCCGCTGCGCTACATGCACACCATGGTCGAATCCCTGGACATGACCGATATTGAACGAGTTGGCCGGCTCCTGGGCGAATTCACCGCCCGCCTGGACGACAAATTTTTGGACCAGTTGACCGAAGGGATGATGGCGTAGCCAGTTTTTCGTTTTTTTGGGGATTTAATAGCGTAATGCGTAAAACGTAAAACTTAACCAAAAAGACCTTACGCATTACGCATTACGTTTTACGGCAGACCCCGTGAAAACTCCGCGTAACCTACTGAGGTGTCGATGAACGAATTGTTGAAGAAGTTGACCGAAGCCGTCGGCGTTGCCGGCGATGAGAAAGAGGTGCGCCTGCTGCTGCGTGACCTGATTGCCGACCACGTGGACGAATGGCGCGTGGACAGCATGGGCAATCTGATTGCCCACAAGAAAGGCGCCGGCGCTTCTGATCTGCGCGTTATGGTCGATGCCCACATGGATGAGGTGGGCCTGATGATTACCGACATCGCCACCGACGGCACGCTTCAATTTACCGGCGTTGGCGGTTTTGATGACCGCGCCCTGCTGGGTAAAGTGGTTCAGGTTGGTCCTAAAAAGCATACCGGCGTCATCGGGGCCAAGCCGATTCACCTGCTCAGCAGCAGTGAGCGGGAGCGCGTGGTCAAAATGGACGCCATGCGGATTGACATCGGGGCTAAAAATAAGGATGTGGCCGGCAAGCTGGTCAACGTTGGCGACCGGGCCGCGTTTGTCACCTCTTATGAAGAACTAGGCCCTACAGCCCTGGGCAAGGCGTTTGACAACCGGGCCGGCTGTGCCGCCCTGGTTGAGCTGCTGCGGGCCGAACCCTACCCCTTCGACCTGTACGCCGCCTTCACCGTCCAGGAGGAGGTGGGTCTGCGCGGGGCTGAGGTGGCCGCCTACGGCATTGATCCCGAAGTGGCCCTGGTGTTAGAAAGCACCCCCGCTTACGATTTGCCCAACAACAACGACGCCAGCCCCAATGTCGTCCTCGGCGAAGGGCCGTCTATTTACGTCATGGACCGGCGCGCCATCCAGGACCCGCGTCTGGTGGCTCATCTGACGCAGGTGGCCTCTGAGCATGAAATCCCTTTTCAGATTCGACAGCCGGGCGGCGGCGGCACCAATACCGGCTCCATTCAAACAAGCCGCAGCGGGACGCGGGCGGTCACGCTGGCCATCCCCGGTCGTTATGCCCACACCCCGGCGATGCTGATCAACCTGGATGATTATGCCCACACCGTCCGGCTGGCAGAGTTGTTTTTACGCAGCCTGACGGACATTGTTTCTGAGTGACCGTCCAAAATCAAGAATGTAGGGGCGAACCCGTGTGTTCGCCCAGAGAGGGCAGACACGTGGGTCTGCCCCTACCACGCGAAATCCAGAAGACCCAAAACATTCTGTAAGCGCAGCGGTACTTGAGCAATGTCTGAGTATAGAACATTAAATGAAATAACAGTTGCTGAAACGGCCGTTTCCACCTGACTATCTCCATGAGCTTCAAACCACCAGAAAAAGTCCGGGAAATCCTGGACAACCTGCCCACCAAAGCGGGCGTCTATCTGCACAAGGACAAAGACGGCCGTATCATCTACGTCGGCAAAGCGATCAACCTGCGCAGCCGGGTCCGCTCCTACTTCCTGAAAAACGTCGACTCCGTCAAAACCGCCCGCCTGCGCCGCCACATTGCCGACATCGAGATCATCACCACCGACAGCGAGCTAGAGGCGCTGCTGCTGGAGATGACTCTCATCAAAAAGCACCAGCCCCACTACAACGTCCGCCTCAAAGACGACAAACGCTACCCCTACATCAAAGTCCACTGGCAAGACCCTTTCCCCAAAGTGACCGTCACCCGGCGCATGGTGCGCGATGGGGCGCGTTACTTTGGCCCTTACACCTCCGTCTGGGCCGTGCATCAGACGCTCGACCTGCTGCGAAAAATCTTCCCCTACCTCACCTGTGACCGCACCATCACCGGCCAGGATGAACGGGCCTGCCTCTACTACGACATCAAGTTGTGCAACGGCCCCTGCATCGGTGCCGTCAACCAGGCCCAATACCGGGCCATGATCCAGCAGTTGATGGACTTTTTGCAGGGCAAATCCGACCATATTCTCAAAAATATCGAGGCCAAAATGACCGCCGCCGCCGAAGCCCTCAACTTTGAAAAAGCGGCCGAGTACCGCGACCAGCTCAAGGCGATCAAGCGCATTGTCTCTAAACAAAAGGTCATTTCCTCGGCTACCACCGATCAGGACGTGATCGCCTTTGCCCGCGACCAGGGCGACGCCTGCGTTCAGGTCTTCTTTATCCGCCACGGCAAGCTAATCGGCCGTGAATATTTTATGCTGGAAGGCACCGAGGGGGAGAGCGACGAGGAGGTTTTGAGCGAGTTTGTGACCCAATTCTACGATGAGGCGGCCCACATCCCCAAAGAGGTGCTGCTGCCCAATGAAGTGGAGGAGGCGATGGTGATCGAGCAGTGGCTGCGCCAAAAGCGAGGCACCAAAGTCACACTCCAAATTCCGCAGCGGGGCAAAAAGAAAGAGCTGATCGAGATGGCAACGACCAACGCGCAGGACACCTTAGCCACGCTCAAACAGCAGTGGGCGGCCGATCGCTCCAAACACGTCACGGCCATGGCCGAACTGCAAGAGGCGCTTAACCTGCCCACGCCGCCGGCCCGCATCGAGTGTTACGACATCAGCCACACCCAGGGGCAGCAGACGGTCGGCTCGATGGTCGTTTTTGTCCAGGGCGCGCCGCGCAAGAGCGACTACCGCCGCTTTAATGTGCAAACGGTGGGCAATGACGATTACGGGGCCATGAAGGAGGTGCTGACGCGCCGCTTTGAGCGCTATAAGGAATCGCTGGCTGGAGAACTGCATGATTTGGGGCAAATCGGCCGTAAAAAAGAGACGGCCTGGGCGCTGCTGCCCGACCTGCTGATTGTGGACGGGGGCAAGGGGCAGTTGAGCATGGCCCAGGCGGTGCTGGCCCAATTTGACCTGGCAGATGAAGTGCCGTTGGCCGGTCTGGCCAAGCGGGAGGAGGAGCTATTCGTACCGGGGCAGAAGGGTTCGGTGCGACTGCCGCGCCGTTCGGAGGCGCTCTACCTGGTGCAGCGGGTGCGGGATGAGGCCCACCGTTTTGCCAACACCGGCCACCGGCAGCGGCGGGCCAAAGTAGGCACGGCTTCTATTCTGGACAGCATCCCCGGCGTTGGTCCCAAGCGGCGGCGCACCCTGCTGGACCATTTTGGTTCGCTGGACGACATCCGCAAAGCCACGATGGAGGAAATCGCCTCAGTGCCGGGTATCCCCGTTGATGTGGCCCAGGCGGTGAAGGCCCATCTGGCCTGAGATGGTGAGAAACCGGGTTTTTTGAGAAAAACCCGGATAGTGACATATGTCACCTTTGTCAAGACCCAATATGGGCCAACTCTGAAATGGATAGTAGATCAGGATGATATTTGCCTGCCAGAT
>SLGK01000270.1 GCA_007123775.1 Anaerolineae bacterium
GGCGAGCGACGACGACTCTACCTGCTCAGCCTGCTGGTCCACCGGCCCAACGTCCTCTTCCTGGACGAGCCGACCAACGACCTGGATATTCCGACGCTAAATGTGTTGGAGCAGTTCCTGGACCATTTTGGCGGGGTGGTGGTGGTGGTCAGCCACGACCGTTACTTTTTGGACCGGACGGTGGATTTTCTGGCGGCGTTTGCGGACGGCCGTTTCTCCAGCCGCTACCCCGGTCCGTTCAGCAACTACCTCCGCCTGCGCCAGACCGATCAGACCCCACAACCCGCTTCCGATCCCACCCCACAGACTCCAAAGCCAGCTCAGCAAGCCCTAAGCCCCAAACTCTCCTGGAAAGAAAAGCGGGAGTTGGAAAGTCTGAACGGCCGTATTGAAGAATTGGAAAAAGAACAGGTGTTGGCGAAAACGGCCGTTAACCAGGCCGGCGACGACTACATCCAGTTACAACAACTGGCCTCCCGCCTGCAAAAAATCGAGGTAGAATTGGAGGAGATTATGGAACGCTGGCTGGAACTGTCAGAACGGGCACAGACAGAACATTAGAAGACAACAGGAAGCAATTATGAACAAACCAGACTGGAAAACCGTTAAAGAGTACGAAGATATTACCTACAAAAAATCAGGCGGCACGGCCCGGATTGCCTTTAACCGGCCCAACGTACGCAATGCCTTTCGGCCCAAGACCGTGGCCGAACTATATGAAGCTTTCCTCGATGCGCGGGAGGACACCTCGATTGGAGTGGTTCTCTTTTCGGCCGAAGGGCCATCGACCAAAGACGGCGTTTATGCCTTTTGCAGCGGCGGCGACCAGCGGGTGCGCGGTGACCAGGGGTATGTGGATGATGAGGGGATGCCCCGGCTCAACATTCTGGAAGTGCAGCGCCTGATTCGTTTTATGCCCAAAGTGGTCATTGCGGTGGTGCCCGGCTGGGCGGTGGGCGGTGGCCACAGCCTGCATGTGGTCTGCGACCTGACGCTGGCCAGCAAGGAACACGCCATCTTTAAGCAGACGGATGCCGACGTGACCAGCTTTGACGGTGGTTATGGCTCCGCTTACCTGGCCAAAATGGTGGGCCAAAAACGGGCGCGGGAAATCTTTTTCCTGGGGCGTGACTATTCGGCCCAAGAGGCGTATGAAATGGGCATGGTCAACGCCGTCATTCCCCACGACGAGTTGGAAGATACGGCCTACCAGTGGGCGCAAGAGATTTTGGCCAAGTCACCCACCTCGATTCGGATGCTCAAATTTGCTTTTAACCTGACCGATGACGGGATGGTGGGGCAGCAGGTGTTTGCCGGGGAAGCCACCCGCCTGGCCTACATGACCGATGAGGCCAAAGAGGGACGGAATGCCTTTTTGGAGAAGCGGAAGCCGGACTTTAAGAATATTAAGTGGCTGCCCTGACGGGGGTCGGTAAAAACAGATTGGACCAATCTGTGCAGATTGGTCCAATCTAATTGCGCTCGTATGAAGATAGTACAAAAGTCTCGCAGACTTTTGTAGTCTTCTGGTATTAGTAGACGTCAGGCCCTTTTTCCCATTTTTCGGGGCCAATACCGCTTTCTTTGGCGGCAATCTGGCCATAGAGGTGGCCGGTCATCATCATGACGTAGGGGCCAAGAAACAGAGAAACAACCATCCCAATAATTGGTCCCAGGCAGGGGATGATGCTCAAGAAAGAGGTAAACGCGCCGTAGGCGAAGGAGACAACCAAAACGGCCACAAAGACGATCAGGATGTCACCTACGTTGCGGCGGATAATGGCAATGACTTCGCCAAAGCGGAAGCAAGAGCCGAGTTCACCAGTACGGCCGTATTGAATCATAATGGCCGGACTGATAAATATGTAAGCCACATACCAGAGCAAAAAGAGGCAGGCCGTCAGACCAAACGTAGCCAGGAAACTGGCTGTAGCCAGTTGTTCACTCATCTCAGCAATACCGGCCGAGGCTACCATGCCGCCCGTGATCACGCAGAGCAGCAGCAGCAGCGGCAGCGTATAGACAAACTGGGCGATCATGATAAACAGGCCATCCATAAACAGCCGGCCCCAGTCGTCCCATTCGGGCAACGGCCGTTCGTAGCCATCCCGCACATTCCGCAGTACCGCCAGAGAATAGCCAACCAGTATCGGAATCGGCAGCAGCAGCCAGATAAAGAAAGTCAGCACGGCACCAATGCCCAACTTGGTGACCCATCTTTCATCTTCTAGCATATAGGTAAATGCTTTAGCAATATCCATCAAAAAGCCTCCTGTGTACATGTAGGTCAAGCATCCCTGCTTGACCGCGCAAACAGGGATGTTTGCGCTACAAATTTTCAATCGCTGGTAGTAAACGGTAGCTATCTGTTCTCTACTACGTGTCAGACATTGGTAGAGTTGCATAAGTGGCCAAAAAAAGCGCGTTTACCCGGAAAGGATAAACGCGCTTATACAAACAGCATGTGTAATTGTAGTCAGTCTGCTATGGCTTAGCCGTTTAAGCCCATCCCTGATTCTTCACAAGGTCAGTAATTACAGGAATCTGTACCAACTGGCCTTGGTAGCCCTGGTAGCCCCAGTAGACACCCAGAACCCAGAGCGCCAACGAAGGTATACCACAGAGCAGCGGGCTAAGGGTCACGCTCAATACCAGGTTAATAAGACCCCAAACCAATGCCTGAGCATTATGTGCCCTGATAAAAGGCCGCTCTTTCTTCTCTTCCATCAGCATGATAATGATAGGGACAATAGGCGTGAAAATGTAGGTCAAAAATACCCACAACCGATCATCATCCGAAGATTCTTCGCCACCTAAACCTTTGTTTTCAAATTCTTCACTCATGTTTTGTCTCCTGTCTTGGCTGTGTAAACAATCTACTAATTGATTACTTCTGAACAGTACCTATTGTATGAGTCTATCCCTTTTACGTCAACCAAGCCAGGACCGGGGGAATTCGAAGCAAAAGAAAAAGAGGAAATCAACCCCAATTAGACAATCTTCTTGCCCAGCCCCCCATACCTGACGATAGCATAAGGCAAACTCGCACAATGGAGGTGCCTTATGCAACA
>SLGK01000029.1 GCA_007123775.1 Anaerolineae bacterium
CATACAATATCATCAAGAAAGCATTCCCCAATTCATTTGAGGGGATAGAGGGTGTTGTAGTTCACCCGGTAAGATGGCAAATCTTACAAACGGAATAGATTTCTATAAATTCTGGAACTATTATTGACCGATGGTTCTGGGTTGCTAAACGGCCGTTTCATCTCTATACTGTAACAAGTTGATTACTTGCCAGCCCAAGCTTGCTTACCAGGCAACGTGCAGTATAAAACCGGCTTTTGCATCTTATGCCACAAGATTTGCCGGTATTTGTGCATATACCGGGTTTGTGCCGCAAAATACGCGGCATAACAAGAAAATTTGCGGGTTTATGCCGCCCCTTTGCGGCTTAACAAAATAGTTTAGGCCGTACATCAGAACCGATCTGCGGCATCTGTAGCAAACTCAAAATGCCCCAATACCTTGGTCTCGTCTCGGTCATCGTCCAAGATTATGATGAGGCAATAGCCTTCTATGTGGGAAAGCTCGGCTTCTCGCTTGATGAAGACACCTTTCAACCAGCCCAGAACAAGCGTTGGGTAGTCGTCTCGCCACCTGGGGCAACAGAGTCAAAGATATTATTGGCACAAGCCACCAATGATCACCAAACATCTCGGGTCGGCAACCAGACAGGCGGAAGAGTCTTTCTATTCCTGTATACCGACGACTTCTGGCGCGACTTCAATACCTACAAGTCGAGAGGCGTCATCTTTGTGCGCGAGCCAAAAACAGAGAAGTACGGAACCATCGCCGTCTTCGAAGACCTCCACGGAAACCAATGGGACTTGGTTCAACCCGCTATTGCAGTGCGAAATCCGAGTGCGGCCTAACCCACCGCTCAAGCGGAGCGCCAATGGCAGGCCGCTAGGTCAGCTCTATTCGGTGTTAGTTGGGGAACGGCCGTATGGCGTGGCAGAGGTTTTGGAAGGGAGAACGGCCGTTTGTGTACCGCCCTTACCCGGCAAAGTTAACTCAGACGTAGTTGGCAAAGCGGTTCGGCCAGAGCATCGGTTTTGCCGTTTGTGGCTTGGTGGGTGATAACGGCCGTCCAGCATAAACAGTGGCCTCGGTCGACACATGCTAGATGCTCGCAGTGCCCGCTGCGGCAAATATGTCTGGGAGGATGACATGGATCGACAGTCTTCTGCATCAGATAATGTGACTGCATCGCCAACCGCGGTGGATTGGATGGTCACAGTGACCGAACCCCTGCCCGATTGTCCGAGCGTCCTGGCTGGCTGGGAGAAAATCGCGACTCAGTCAAAGTGGGGCGAGTGGCGGTCCGAGAGCAAGATGAGGGGCCAGGACGTAATCACCACCGTAGTTCCCCCAGCTACAGAACCCCTCCAGGCTGGTGACGAATACATCGTGAAGGTCGGAAAGTTCATGAAGATCCGCTGTCGTGTTGTTGAGTCTTCGTCTCCCGACACCCCGACAGGCGACGATGACGAGATGGTCTTTGATGCGAAAGCGACGGCCTTGGGCGGGATAGTCAGGGCTCGCTTCCGGTTCACTGTCTTCAGGGATGAGGATGGCACGGTCATGGCGCGTGCACAGGAGGAGATTGTCTCACTGCCCTTCTTCGTGCCACCCAAGGAGACCCTTGAGAGTGAGCATAAGCACACTTTCAGGGATCTGAACAGGAGCTTTCATCCCTAGTCGCCATAACCCGTTGATGGCGCGGCACTTACGAGGCGGTTTGTTGGCGGAGGCGCTGGAAAGTGGCAGCCGTTTTGACAAACGCTGTCCAGGTTGCCGGCAGCGCCCAACAGATGCATGAACCCGACCAAACTGGAACAGGTATTGGTTTTGTGGTTTGGTGGGTGATAACGGCCGTTGCTCCGGCTACAAGTCAATTGCGCCGCTAATTGCACCTCAGGAGGTGAGAAGTCGCATAGGAGAACCAGACTACAAAAGTCTCCGAGACTTTTGTAGTCTCCTCGGTCGGTTAAGAATAGCAAAGCGACTGTCTGCCGTCGCCCACCCATTGCCTAATTTGCACCCTGGTCAGGTGGCGATAATCAATCAAGCTGGACTTGTTACCAGTTCGGCCACCGGCCGTCGGGACAGGACAAAGATGGAATAGCCATAAGCAACCACCACGCCCAGCGCAACGGCCGTAATAGGATTGACCGGCAAGAGCCACCACAGTCCGGTGGCCAAAACAGTCCGCAGCACGGCATGAATGGTCCCCACCGGATGGCCGATAATCCAGGAAAAAACAACCCAGTGCAGCCCCAGCCCAATGCCCAGGCTGAGCGGAAAGTAGCTGGCCTCGGTGAACAGAAACGTCAGGTGCAAGGCCCACAACAAGTTGACCATCAGGACGCACAACCCCATCAGGCGGCTGAGCGGATTGTTGTTGGCCATCGGGTTCTCGCCCAAGAGCCGGGCCACGGCCAGACCAATGGGGAAAATCGCGCCGGAGCCAAACAGCAGCACGTAGGTGGCTATTTGCGCCGGCAGGAACAAGGCGGCGATGCCGGCCATGGACCAGACAATAGCCCCGGCAATGGGCAGCGCCAGGGAGCGGCCGGCCTCTTGTTCAAATTCATTTCGTAGCGTGATTAAAGCAGTGTTATTCATCAGTTCCTTCCTCTTATTACTCAGGTGCAAGGCACTGGCTACAGGAGTAACAAACAACTAAAATCGTTCAGCCAGTGCCTCGCACCGCTCTGGGGCTTAGTCGTTACCCTCTGAATCAACCTGTTGGACGGTTAATAAAGGTAATCCCAGGTCGCGGAGACGGGTTAGAATCCCGTGCAGAGCGGCCTGGTCGGCCACCGGGCCGTGCAGCAGGGTCGTGCCATCTTCCAGATGGTGTAGACTGAGGCCCTCAAATTCAGTGGCCCAGTCCGGGTCTAAATGGCCCCTGATGCGAATGCGGTAGATACCGGGCATCGTTTTCCTCCGAATCTCATTCTATTGGTGGCTCAATTTAGTGAACCACCCGGTCAGCAATGTCTAAATCATATCGGGTGCCTGGGCGTAGCCGCATGGGTCAAAAGGCGTATTGGCTGTTTGGGGTGGACAATTGTGGGGGAAAGGGTGTCGTTGACCGTTGGTTTTGGGTTGCTATACGGCCGTTTCGTCTTTATACTGTAACAAGTTGACCCCCTGCCAGACCAAGCTGGCTTACCAGGCAACGTGCAGTATAAAACCGGCTTTGGCAGCTTATGGTTTATGGCAAGATTTGCCGGTATTTGCACATATACCGGATTTATGCCGCAAAATACGCGGCATAACAAGAAAATTTGCGGGTTTATGCCGCAAGCCTGCAAGAGTTTGACCGCGATAAGAACATTCACTGAAAGAAAATGACAAACACCGCACCAGGCATGTGAATGGCTAGCTGACCTCACGGGGCAGAAGTCTGTTTCGCTTGGGTTTGCGACTTATCGCAAATTGATAGAGGCGGCAGGGTTGGTTGTAATTGATGAAGCTGAAGATAAAGGACGCAATTACTACTACTTTGTTCGCAGGCCAGATAATGCGGGGCCGCGGCCTAACAATGGGTTGAACCGGACGCCGGAAAACTCCGGGCCGGCAGAGCCGGGCGAATCCGGTAGCGGCGCCGGTTAACCCAAACGTTGGGCGGGCACAAGAGTATCCGAGAAAGGCTGCGGGATGAATCAAGAAAAGCTTGTTGCGGTCTGGAAACACGAGGAACAACAGCCCTTCACCGGCTGGGACTTCTCGTATCTGGATGGCAGGATGGTCGAAGAACAGCCGCCATGGTCCTACCCCACGCGAGCCGCTCAGTTGATGCAACGATCATCGGCGGTGTTGGATATGGGAACAGGAGGCGGTGAACGGTTGCTGAAACTGCGAAAGAACTGGCCGAGAAGAGTGGTCGTCACAGAGGACTATCCGCCAAACCTGAAGCTAGCCGAGCAACGCCTCGGCCCGTTGGGCGTGACCGTGGTGGACGTGCCGCTGACACGAGATGGCCTGATGCCGTTTGAAGACGGTGAGTTCGATCTGGTATTGAACCGGCATTCGGCGCTGAACTGCGCGGAGGTAGCTCGCGCGCTGGCCCCAGAGGGTGTATTCCTCACCCAACAGATTCACGGCTTATGGACGCAGGATCTGCTGGCGGCGTTTGGCGCGGTCCCACAGTGGCCCGACGCGACGCCGGAGTACTACGTCCCCAGGCTGGAGGCAGCGGGATTGAAGGTCGAGAGAGTGAAGGAATGGCAGGGGCGGCTGATCTTCCACGATGTCGGTGCGATGGCATACTACTTGAAGGCTGCACCTTGGCTGGTGCCAGGGTTCTCAGTGGAAATGCACAAGTGGAGCCTGATGAAGTTGCAGGAACAACTGCAGCGCGAAGGGCAGTTGGTGTTCGAGGCCAGGAAGTACCTGATTGAGTCGGGGAAGGTCATCTGAGCTTGGGGGCGGGAAACCGTGCCCGTCCAACCCGCGACTGCACCTGACGTGGCTATCATGCTCGGTTGTGGAGTTGGCTGGGCCTGCCGCCGACGTCTTGCCAGGCGGCCCGTCGCCTCAGCCGCCACCGTTAGGGCTCTCTATTAAATAACAGGACAAACCAGCTGGTCAATATAGTGTAAGGCCAAAAAACATATCTCGACAGCTCTATAGCCCATAAAGATCCTGATCTTTCATATGACTCAATTATCTGATAACGAAATAGCCCTCATACCGGAAATTATGTCATTTTGGGGCTTCGATCATCCAGCGAAAATAGCTCCCATAACCCTTGGCATTTCAAATCATAGCTATATTGTCACCACACCACTGCATGAACTCGTGGTGAAGTTCTTGATCAATCAACCGGTAGAAACTGTCGAGAACGATGTGGCGATCCAAATGTCTCTTGTGAATGCCGGCATTGGCACTCCTGAATATCTGAGCAATGATGACGGGATATACCTATTTGTTCGCGAACACCATCACGCCGTTGTTTCCCGAAGAATCCATGGATGTGTACCCAAGACCATCGACCTCCACCTCGCACACGAATTTGGGCACATGTTAGCTGGCTTTCACACTTCAGTGAAGCACCTGCCACAGCCGAACACTAGGGGACTCATGAATCCTGTGACCTCAAAAATCAAGTCAGCGCTGTTTTCCCAGGCTTTGCCAAAAGGCATTATCCATGGCGATTTTCACACAGGAAATGCACTTGTCGATTTGGCGACCCAGAAAAGGATTATTGCCATATGCGATTTTGAAGAAGCTGGTGAAAATATTTACATTGTCGATCTGGCCGTCACCGTGATGGGAGTCTGCTCATATGCCGAGAATGTGATGGATCTCGAGTTGATCCGTGCAGTTATTCAGGGCTACGAAACCCTCAGACCATTGTGCGCTCAGGAACATGCGTACTTTCCGGAGGCGCTCCAATACTCTGCTCACGCATGGATCCAATGGTTTCAGGCAAACGGCTATGGGAAATATGCGAGGAATCACCAAAAACGATTAGAAACAGTGATGCAGCTTGATCTTAAGCAGTAGGGCCAGCATGACCTTTTCGTCATGGTTCCAATCAAATAACAAAAACCACCAATTTTCAAAGCGCGTCGCCGTGCCGTAGAAGGCGAAGTATAGCAACGAAAATGTAGCCATGGCTACGACAACCAGGCGTTAGTTGGGCGACAGAGGTGGATTTCGTGAGAGTTAAGAGGACAGATATATGTCACATTTTGACATATATCTGTTCTATAATCATGTCAGGAAGTGACCTATGACCAACGTCGCCACCAGACTTATCACGCTGATCCTGACCCTTCAACGCCGTCCGGGACAAAAAGCGGCCGACCTGGCCGAAAAACTGGGCGTCTCCGTGCGCACCTTGCATCGTTATTTCGGGATGCTTGATGAGTTGGGCGTTCCCGTCTACGCCGAGCGCGGGCCGCATGGCGGCTTCTCGCTGATGCGCGGCTACAAACTGCCGCCGCTCATCTTTACGCCTGAGGAAGCGGTCGCCGTCGCGCTGGGGACGAGTCTCGTGGGGGAAATGTGGGGAACGCTGTATCACGAGCCGGCTCAGGGCGCGCTCGCCAAACTGGAAAACGTATTGCCCGACGAGCAGCGTCGAGAAATTGCCTGGGCGCGGCGGGCGTTGGTCGCCACCGGCATGAATCGCGCCAACATCGAGACGCTGGCTCCGTGGCTGGAGAAGTTGCGCCGGGCCGTGCGCGAAAAGCTGCGGGTTAGCATGACCTACCATAGCGGCCACAGCGCGAGCGGGGCAGTCCGCGACCTCGATCCGTATGCGCTCGTCCATCGCGCTGGCTGGTGGTATGTTGTTGGCTACTGTCACCTGCGTACGGCCTTGCGCACCTTCCGCGTTGACCGCATTGCCGAGCTAACGCTCACTAACCAGACCTTTGCCGTCCCCGACGACTTCGACATTCGCGCCTATCTTGAGCAGGATTGGCTGGAGGCGCAGCCGCTCAAAGTGCGAATGCGCTTTATACCGGCCTTTGCCCACCTGGCGCAGTACGGACGCGGCTACTGGGAAACGCTCGAAGAACAGCCGGATGGCTCAGTGACGGTCACATTCAGCGCGCCGGATGTCTATTCGGCCGCCAGCAATGTTCTGGCTTACGGGCCGGCCGTAATCGTACTATCTCCGCCGGAAGTAGGGCGGATGGTCAAAGAGTGGGCCCAAGCCACCGCAGAGTCCTATCCATAAAAGGGGCGAACACAGGCGTCGCCCGTACAAAACGAGTAAGGATTTCTATCAAACTGTATCAGGAGAAAAGATGTCAGCT
Source organism: Anaerolineae bacterium (assembly GCA_007123775.1). GTDB lineage: Bacteria > Chloroflexota > Anaerolineae > Promineifilales > Promineifilaceae > SLGK01. Next base: position 6,738 of record SLGK01000029.1, read on the forward strand.
AATACCACGATTGTATTTCTACACGGCGCCGGAATGGGCGCATGGGTTTGGGAGCGGGTCATAAACGAGCTGCCCGCCTCAGCGATTGCGCTCGACGTTCCCAGCCGCAGCCGTGAGGCTACGCCAGAGCGCTGCGCCGACGCGCTGGTCGCCGAACTTAACCATCGGGAGGTCGGCTCTGTCATCCTGGTGATGCACTCTCTGGCGGGCGTCCTTGCGCCCAGTCTCGCGGCGCGGTTGGGAGACAGGCTCAAACGCTGCATCTTTGTGGCGGCCGTAATCCCGCCGTCGGGAGGCTCCTTTGTGGACGCGCTCGGATTCGTGAACCGGCTTATCCTGCGCGTCTTGTTCAAACTCAATCCCAAAGGGCTAACGCCCTCGCCAGCCATGCTGCGGACAGAGCTGTGTAACGATCTCAGCCCGCAAGACAGCGAACAGGTTATTTCCCGCTACACGCCAGAAATGCCCGGCCTCTACTTGACGCCGGTCGTCGAATTCTCGCCGCTTGCCAATGCAACCTATATCAAACTCCTGAAAGACCAAAGCGTGCCGCCCGACCGGCAAGAGACAATGCTGGCCAGATTATGCCAGCCCGCTGTGCGCGAGCTGGCGACTGGACATATGGCTATGCTGGCCGACCCCACAGCGCTGGCGAACTTGATTATGAAAGAGGCTCAGTTGCGGCCGTCCCAGGCGAGCGTAGGAGTAAAGTTATGAAACGCAAAACTGTTTGGATTATCCTGTTTACCGTTGTCCTCGCGCTGGCCGCTGGCGCGGGCGGCTTCTGGTGGCTGACCCAGCAGCCGCTTTACCAGCCGGGTATGGTCAGCGCCGGCCAGAACCTGCGCGCCCCGCTTGCGCCGCCAGCCCAAAGCGGCGATCCGCACTATTGGCAGGTTGAGTCGGACATCAGCCTGTACCATTTTGCGCAGGGCGTGGGTCGTCATGCGCTCGTCATCCACGGTGGGCCAGGCAGGCCTTTCCGCGAACCAATGGCCGGACTTGAGCCATTGAGCGGCGAGTACCGCTTCCACTACTACGACCAGCGCGGCTGCGGCCAGTCCACCCGCCCAATTGACCGTTTTGAATCGCGAAACACCTACAAAAACATGACCGATCTGGACCGGACGCTCGGCCTGGGGGCGCAGATTGCCGATATCGAACGCATCCGCCAAATTCTGGGCGAAGAAAAGCTGATTCTCATCGGTCACTCTTGGGGTGGGTTCCTGGCTTCGCTCTACGCCGCGGAGTTCCCGGAGCGTGTCGAAGCGCTCGTCCTAATTTCCCCGGCCAATGTGCTGGTTATGCCCCAGCCGGAAGCTGACAGCGACCTGTTTGCCAGCGTTCGCGCCAGGCTGCCGGAAAGTCAGTTGGGGGAATATGACGCCTTTATGGAAAATTACTTCGATTTTGGCAAACTCTTTTCTCATTCGGAAGCTGATCTGGTGGCGCGAGAGGAGCAATTCGGCCGCTATTACCTCTCGGTGGTAGACGTTGCCGAAGCTGATCTGGCGGCCCAGGGCGAGCCGGGCGGCTGGATGACCTGGGGCATGTACATTAGCATGGGTCAGCGTCACGATTATCGCCCCGCCTTACAGAAGGTCAACGCCCCGGCGCTGGTCATCCACGGCGCGGATGATTTGCAGAGTGAAGCCGCCAGCCGCCTGTACAGCGATGCGCTTCCGAACGCTCGGTTTGCCGTCATCGAAAACGCCGGCCATTTTGCCTTCCAGGAGCAGCCCGAACGGTTCGCGCAACTGGTCGGCGACTTTTTAGCTGGCAAATAGACGCCGATAGGGGTTGATAGACGAACCGCGCCCGTTAATCTTTGACCGTCAGGGCTTACGCAGATGCCGGAGGTTGAGCCTGTCGAAACCGACTTCGGCAAGCTCAGTCTGCGTAAGTCCTAACCATATTTTGTAGCCTGATTTTCCAAAATCGCGCATCGAACTGGAAGTTCGATTTACAATGGAGGATCTCATGTCCCGACCGCTAAACAAAACGCAACTACTTGAAACCATTCACAAGGAATATACCATCCTGGAGAAATTTCTGGCTCCGTTAACGGCCGTCCAAATGGAGTTTGCTCCCGCTCCCGGCGCGTGGGCGATCAAAGACATCCTCGCCCATCTGTACGAATGGCAGCGGATGTTTTTTACCTGGTACGAAACCGGATTGGGCGATGTAATGCCTGAACTGCCCGCGCCTGGCTATAAGTGGAACCAACTCCCGGCGCTTAATCAGGCCATCTACGAGAAACACCAGGCCCTGACGCCGGAACAAGCCCTGACGCTGTTTCGCGAATCTCAGCAAAAGACGGTGGAATTTGTAGAGACCCTGTCCGACGCCGACCTGATCACTCCTGGCCTGTATAAGTGGATGAACAAGAACACGCTGCTGGCTTATCTGAATTCCGCCACAGCCGCCCACTACCGCTGGGCGCTCAAAGATGCCAAAATGATACTCAATAGACAAAGCCTTGCCGGATAGGTTGGTTGGCTACATTTACTAACCGCACTCACAGGGAGATTCTCTCCCCGATTGCCAATAAAACTACAGATCGGTTATTTGACAGGTTAGAGTAATTGCTCTAAAATAGCAGAGTGAATACTCTAAAAACACCTATCCCAAGTACCCGCGAGAGAATTCTGACAACTGCCCTGCGCCTTTTTAACGAGCAAGGTGTTGCCGAGGTGAGTACGAACCACATCGCCGCGGCATGTTCCATTAGTCCGGGGAATTTGTACTATTACTTCCGCAACAAGCAAGAGATCATCCGCGAACTGTTTCAGCGGTTGAATGCTGACTGGGAGAACAGCCTGCAATTGTCACAGTCCCACGCGCCGAGCCTGGATGATCTGCGGTCAATTGTGGCGGCCAATTACCAGATTGTCTGGCAATACCGATTCATGTACCGCGAGCTGGTCGTCTTGCTGCGCCAGGATGCGGAACTTCGCGCCAGTTTTCTCGCTACTCGCCAGCGCGGCTTTGAACGCTTCCGGGAGCTGGTTGATTCCTTTGTGGCCGCCGGCGTTTTTCGGGAACCTGACGATCCGCAGGCTGTGGATGAACTGCTAGAGGTTTGTTGGCTGCTCAATGAGTTCTGGCTCACTTACCTGGAGGTAAACGGCCGTCGTATTGACGAAGCCGGCGTGCAGCAAGGGGTCACCTTAATCTTCAGGGTCCTGCAGCCGTATCTTTCAGTCTGAAACAATCCCATGACAACCTCTGTGATCGACGTTGACCGAAAAGCTATTCCCCTGGCGGCGGGCATTCTCACCCAGGCTTTCCGCGATGACCCGATTTTTGTTCACATCTTTGGCACGCGCCAGTATTACGACCAGGCAGCTCCCAGGCTGTTCAGGACGCTCGTGCGTTGGGCGGCGCTTTATGGAAAAGCGTGGGCTACGCCAGGCCTGGAAGCAGTGGCGCTGCGCCGGCTGCCGGGTAAATACCAGATGAGCGTCTGGAGCCTCGTTCGGGCCGGTATGCTCACCTTGCCGCTCAACATACCGGCTGCGCGCCGCTTGCTATCGGTCACGAGCCGGTTGGCAAAGAAACACAAAGAGTTGATGGGAGAGCAGCCGCACTGGTACTGCCAGACTGTCGCCGTCGCGCCTGAACACCAGGGCAAAGGATTAGGCCGAGTTCTCATGCAGCATACCTTTGCGCTCGCCGACGCGGCCGGGCTGCCTTGTTACCTGGAGGTTGCCGCAGACAAGGCCATCACAATCCACCAACGCTACGGCTACGTCGCCCAGGACTTGCTCCTGATTCCTGAGGCCGGCCTCAAAGTCCATTTGATGATCCGACCTCCACGGCCGTTATGAAGAGGTGAGCATGGAAAAGTTTCTCGCCGAACTGCAACCGGAAAACCTGATGGAACATATGCGAGTTCTTTGCCACAATATTGGCCCTCGCCCTTCTGCCTCTGCCAAAGAAAAGCAAGCCGCCGATTACGTAGAAAAAACAGTCAGGAGCCTCGGTGTAAGCAGTGTCCGGCGGCAACCCTTTAAGAGCCACACTTCGGCCGGCTGGCCGATCATTCTCTCATTTCTGCTGGGCTTGTTGGCGAGCATGGCAGCCATCTTGGGCGGCTGGTGGGGCAAACTGATTGGCGGTGTACTGCTGTGGGGCAGCGCCTACATTGCCTGGATGGCATTCCGGGTCAGGCCGCTTCTCTTCCAAAAGTGGCTCGCCTGGGGCAAAAGCCAAAATGTCATTGCCACGATTCCCGCAGCGCACCAGGCTAAACGGACCATCTATCTGGTTGGCCACCTCGACAGCCAGAAACAGCGCTTCCTGTTCCCATCTTCGCACCCCAGGTGGATGAAAGCGGATTCGACTTTTCCCATCCTCTTTGGCCTTTTGGCCGGCGGGTTGCTGCTGGCTGAATTTTGGTTAAGAAGCGCGGGCGCCGCCTGGTGGCATTATCTCCTGGGTGCGCCTTATCTCTACGGGTTGTGGGCCGCACTCTATGACGAGACCCAGCCTCACGTCGAGGGAGCGAATGACAATGCCAGCGCCGTAAGCGTGCTGCTCGCCATCGCTCAAGCGCTAAAAAGCCGGCCCTTGCAAAACAGCGAGGTGGTATTGTTGTTTACCGGCTGTGAAGAAGTCGGCTGTGTTGGTTTGGAAAACTACCTGAAGGAACACAGGCCTGCCAGAAACAGTACTTTTTGGATTGATGTCGAAATCGTCGGCCAAGGTAGGCTGTGTTACATCACCAGGCACGGCATCAGCTATCTGACCGAATACGAACCACACCCGTATATGGTGGAACTGGCTGAGCAAGCGGCGCGCAGACATCCTGACCTGGGCGTGATTGGCAAGGCGATGCTTAGTCTCGACGAGATTGCCACGCTTTCACAGGCGGGATACAAATCCATCTGCATATCCGGTTACGATGACCGGGGATTCTGGCCCAACTGGCACCGGTTGTCCGACCGGCTGGAGAACATCGACCCGGGGACGTTAAGCCACGCCGCCGGCTACACCTGGGGGCTAATGGAAGAGATAGACAGGCAGGGTTAATGAATTCTTCGTCGCCTTGCTATTCCGCTGTCATTGCTGAATAAAGCCTGGGCCGGGAATTCCCCTGGCGCGTTCGAAAAAGGCAGGACTTACGCAGTTGCCGGAGGTTGAGCCTGTCGAAACCGACTTCGGCAAGCTAAGTCTACGGAAGTCCTAAAGGAGAACACCTTGTCCGTTCCCCAAAATCTATCCATCCGGGTCAATGTGCGTTCTGAGACCGATGCGCTCAAGACGGTGATCATCTGTTGGGCTAATCCATTTCGCCATACCTGGAGCATGATCGGTTCGCTCTTCAATCGGTCGGCGCGTGAACAGTGGCGCCACAACGCATTTGGGGACTATGATTACAAGCGGGTACGCGAGCAACAACAGCGCTTCGTTCAACTACTCCGTGACAGCGGGGTAACGGCGCTATTCCTGGACAACATACCCGGCGTCAACAGCCAGCACTACACCCGCGACATCGCCTTTTGCATTGACGATGCGCTCTTTGTTGCCCGCATGGGAACGCAATACCGCAAACCCGAACAGCAAGCCCTTGAACCGCTGCTGCCGCGCTTCGCGAAGGTAGCGCTGCTGGCGCACGGCCGGATCGAAGGCGGCGATGTGATGCTCTACCATGACAAGGCGCTGGTCGGGCTGAGCGAGGCCACCGACCAAGAAGGGGTGGATGCCCTGCGGCGCAAACTGGCCGAACTGGGCAATCCGCGTCAGGTCGTGCCAATCCCGTTCACACATCGCGGTGTGATTCACCTGGATACCAAATTCAACATTGTGGGCAAGAACGTTGCGCTGTTCAACCGGAAGAGCTTTTGGCCCGAGACGATCCGCTGGTTTGAACGTCACTTCGACCTGATCGAGGCGACCGACCAGGAGGCACAGGAAATGGCGATCAACACGCTTGCAATTGGGGACGGTCGGGTGATTATGTTGAAGAGGAGCGAACGCCTGGCTAAAGAAGTGCAGCGCCGGGGGTTGACGCCGATCCTGTTGGATTACTCCGAGGTCACCCGCTGGCCGGGGGCGTTCCGCTGTACGACATTGCCGGTCGAACGTGAAGCCTGACAACTGACAATTTTTGAGCTTATTGACAAAGTTAGAAATTTTTCTATAATTAGAAATATGTCTAGCTATCACTTTACCCCTGCGCCTACGCAAAACCTCACATCCAGTGAGCAAATCCGCGCTTATGCCAACCCGACCCGAATGACTATACTGGCGCTTCTGGCGACAGAAGAGTTGTCGGTTTCCAGGGTTGCCCGTCAGTTAGGGGTGCATCCCGCCAATCTTACCCATCATTTCAAAGCGCTTGAAAAGGCCGGGCTGATTGCGCTGGTGGAAAAGCGCGAAACTGGCAAGAACCTGGAAAAATTTTACCGCGCCCTGGCTTACCAGTTTATCATCAGCGCCGGCGAGCAGCCGGTCGATCAGGAATTGCTGGCCCTCTCGATTTTGCGCGATAATCTGAACGCCGCCCTGCAAACCCTGAAAAATCCCCAGGACGAACATATGATACTGGCGATCTTGAGAAGTGTGCGACTGCATCCTGATGATCTAGAACTCTTTCGGACAAAACTGATGGCCCTGGCCGACGACTTTACCAGTCGCGCGACCGAATCTGGGGAAGCCTACAGCCTGAACGCAAGTATATATCCTATCATTGCTGGAAACGCCCCGACGCGCGAACTCCTTATCGGCGCAAGTGAAAGAGCGAAGGAATAGCAATCTTTTGAGGCTTCTATGGCAAAACGGTCAGGCAAGAAAAAAATGCAATTGGTTTTGGGGATAATCATTTTGGTCGTGGGCTTGGCTGTGGCCGGTGGGGGAGTCTTCTTCAGCCAGGCAAACCGGCATAAAAAAGAACTGGCCGAATTCATCCGCACCAGTCCAAGCGCCGCCATGGTCGCCTACACGCTTGATGAAAACGGACAGCCAGGCATGGACGGAAGCGAGGTTTTCCACAACGCTGATACGCAGCTGGTGATGGCATCCACCATGAAGATCGTCATCCTGGCTGCTTACGCTGACGCCGTAGAACGGGGCGAACTCAATCCAAATGAGCAGGTGGCCATAGCCGATTTGGAGGCTTATTACCTTCCCCGAACCGATGGCGGAGCGCACATTGCCGGGCTTGCAAGCGTGGGTTTGCCCACCGATTCCGAAGGTTTTGCCAAAGATCCGTCTGCCAAGATCATGTTGGATGATATTGCCCGCATCATGATCCACAACAGCGGCAATGCCGAAACCGATTACCTGATGGTGCGGCTGGGTGCAGAGCGGATCGCCGCTACGCTCGCGGCGGCGGGCATGGAGCAGCACACTCCTTTCCATTCGATTCTGGGCATTTCACTGGCGATATTCAATCACGAAGCCCCACTAATTGAATCTGCCCAGCGTCAAAGCTTGCTAGACGCCGTCGCAGAGGGTGATTTCAGCGCCCTGGAAGCCCTGGCCGACCGCTACTTACGCGACCCAAACTGGCGAGCGGCGCAACTCGCCTTTATGCAATCGCAGGCGTTTACCGAATCCGCTAATCAAATGGGCTGGGAGGGGCAGGTGTCGGCCAGCCAGTTGTTTCCGAAAGGGACGGCGCGGGAATACGCCCACCTGCTGGCCCAAATCGCCAGTGGAAAGTTCATCTCCCCGGCCGTCAGTGAGCGCATCCAGCAAAAACTTGAAACTTCGCCCGCCGACAATCCCATGCGGTTCCTGTTCCACAAGCGTTACGGCGCCAAAGACGGCGTGACCGCCGGCGTATTAACTCTGGTCTCGTATGCCGCGCCAAAACGCGGCGCATTAGCTGGAAAAACTCGCGTGGTGGTAATATTGACCAATGACCTGCCCTATAATGCCTGGGTAAATATGCTGCAATTCCAGAGTATTTACCTGCTGCAAGCAGACTTGTCTAAAGGGGCGACCATCCTGTATTCAGAAGACCTTTCCGTCAATCGAGATCGTGTCGCGGTGGTACTTAGCCGCTGAGACATCAAGGCCGCCTCTCGGTGTCGGAGCCTATTGCGGAGCAACGGTTTGAGCGGGAGTTGGCCACTGGTTCCGACTTTGCCTGGTGGGTAGCTGCGACGTTACGGCTGTAATCTCGGGTGGATTGACTGGCAGATGAAAACCCTGCTACAATGAACTCATCTGGGCAGTAGCAACTGATTCTTGCCACCATTCTTCCAAGCCACGACAAACCTTGAGATCACAATGGAGACTAAATGGGGAGCTATGAGAAAGCGTATCTCGCCAGGACACCTGGCCCTGTCCTGTTGTATTTTGGTCACCAGCCTGTGGGTCTTCTGGGGTGTGACGGAGATGTTTCACGAAGGATGGTACGCCCCTTTTGAATGGCTGTTTTTTCTGCTGCCCGCGGCCATCTCATTGACCCTGACACTCATGGCCCTGACCTGGCCGCGGCTTGGCGGCTGGCTGCTCATCGGCGCGGGCATCCTTTTCTACGCCTGGGTGATGTTCAGCGTGGCCACACGCTTTGGGCTAAATCTCCGTATCGTCGTGAGCTGGTTTCCGGCCGTTGGCTTCCTGGCCATTATCGGCGCGTTGTTCTTGCTCGATGCAGGGCGTCGGCGCGAGCTGGACAACCCAGACCGGCGCTGGTGGCGGCGCAATCTGCGCTATATCCTGGCTGTGGGGATACCTTTACTCGTGGGCCTGGCGGTGGGGGCCGAGCCGGCTATCCGGGTGGCCAACCGTATGGATGACGCCGATTACGGCGCCCGGCTTATCCAGGCCAATGGGGTCTCGCTCCTCTGGGCGCCCGTCGGACAGGGATGGGGACGCGGCGTCACCTGGAATCAGCTTGCTTTGTACGGTCTGCCGCCGGTCGGCTTCGGCGACAAATCATTAGGGCATGAAGGCCAGCGCCACAGCGATGCTGGAGAGGGATGCGCTACCGTTGAGGAATTGCAACAGTACAACGTCTGCCGTTATCTCAGTGAGGATGGCGTGCGCCTGGAAACCTCCTGGCAGGGCCACTGGCGTATGCCCACGACAGATGAAGTCGTAGGCTCATTGGTGCGGCAGGGCGAGCAGGCGGGCTGTGTCTGGAACGGCCGTAGCGGTAAACAACCCTGCACCGTGAGGCCCGACAAAGAGACGCCGCTGTGGAATCCTCAATCGCCCATTATCTATCTATGGACTGCCAATGAAGCGAACCAAAAGGAAGCCTATTGCGTGACCTATCATGGCGCGGTGTTCACGCAGCCAAAATATCTCAGTCTGGGCAGCCTGGGCTATCGCTGCGTGCAAGACACTGGGAGTAAAGTAGGCAGTGCGGCTGCGTCCAGCCTGGAGGAAAGATGACCCCCCCACAACAGCGTGAAGCAAAAAACGGATTTTACAGACCGCTGGTTGAAGGCGCGATCGGCTATGGTCTCTTCTGCGCGTTGGGGCTGGCCTCACGCTTTCTGCCCGCTCTGTTCTTGCTCTTCGTGGCCTATGGCATCCTGTTCCCACTCGTCTGGGCCAAGAAAAGTGGCGACTGGCAGGCTTTAGGATTCTCCCGGCAAAATCTGTCAACTGCTCTGCTCTGGGGAGCGGCGGCCGGCAGCCTCTGGGCGATCTACACCTACCTGTTCTTTGGCCAAGACGGGGCCTTGCCCCCGCTGTGGGGGTTGCAGATAGCCATTGCCGCGCCCATCTGGTTGTTGGTGATGAGTCCCTTCCAGGAGTTCTTCTTTCGCGGCTGGCTGCAACCCCGGCTGGAAGCCGTAGCCGGTAGCTGGCCTGGCTTGGGCCTGACGGCCGTCTTATTCACCCTATGGCACTTCTTCCCGCAGCTTGAAGGCACGGCCACGGCCACTTTGCCGCTAAGTTCGCCGCTGGGCGTGGTCTCTATGCTGCTGGCTGGTTTGCTGTTTGGCGCCATCTTTCAGCGCACCCGGAACATCGTTGCCCCCTGGCTGGCTCATGCCCTGGGCGGCATAACGCTGGTTATCATCGGCGAGATGAGCTTTATCCAATATGTGCCCTGATGTTGCCGCGGCCTGTTAGCCCGCTACAAAACGAAATGCGACAAGCAAAAGCGATCCTTGAAGTCGTAGCTGTCTTCAGCCTTACCTTACTGCTGATAGCGCTGGTAAGTCTCTCCCCGCTGGGCCGGTGGGAAAGGGAGGTCTCCAACCGGTTCTTCATTGAGTACGCTGTGATGATCGCCGTTCCCTTGCTTTTGCTGCTAGCGGCTCGTAGAAACCTGGCAGCCTATGGTCTATCTCTGCGCCCTGTCCCATACCATTTGGATATAGCCGCCACCGCCTTTGTACCAACGGCCATCGCCAGCGCCGCTATCGCCTTTGTGGAGTACCGGCAATGGCCGGGCGCGCTGGTCCTGGCTGCTGTTCGGATTGTTGTTCTACTTCTGTTAGGATGGCTGTTGCGGTCCAAGCCGACGGCAAATGGGAACGGTACGACGCTCACTGTTCTCTTGCCGCTGATCTTCCTGGGTCTAACCCTGAACGTCAGCGTGGGTAACGCGCTGTCGGCCATCATTTTCTACCTCTTTTTTCTGGGATTCGGCGAAGAGCTTCTGTTTCGCGGCTACGTTCAATCCAGGCTCAATGCCGCTATCGGCAAACCGTTTCACTTTTTCGGCGTCAGGTGGGGAGGAGGAATCGTTATAGCCGCGGCCCTCTTTGGGTTGATGCACACACTCAACATCGGCAGCCTGGTCAGCGGCCATTGGGAACTGACGTGGTGGTGGGGCTTTTGGACTTTCTTTGGCGGACTCGTTTTAGGCTTTGTGAGAGAGAAAAGCGGCAGCATCGTGGCGCCGACGATTCTGCACGGGCTGCCCCAGGCAATCGCGTATGCCGCACTGGGTCTGTAGCTTAATGCGGCCGGCCAAACCGGTCGGGGGTTTTCGTGTCAGACTGCGTCTGGGACGGAGCAGTCGCTTACTTCGCCTGGATGATCCGTTCCTGGCTGTAGAGACGAATGGCCGTTATCAGCGCCGCCAGACCTACGGCCAGGGTCACGGCCGTGGTCAGCAGTAGACTGTTCATTGGCAGCAGCTCACCCCGGGCTGCCTGGTTAATCAGCAGCAGTTGCCCAATCGTGGGAATGGCATACATCCAGTTCTGCGGGTTGAACGGCAGGACAGATAGGAAGACGGACGGCATAAAGCCAATCAGGGCCACGAGTTGCACGTAATTTTGGGCGTCCTTAAAGCTACGGGCATAGGAGGCGATCAGAATCTCCACAGCGACAGCCATTAACACCACCGGCAGCATCAACAGCAAAGCGGTGAGAATCAGTTCGTTGCCAATGCTCAGGCGGATACCGGTGAAATCCTGCACCTGAGGCACGCGCAGCAGCAGCAGGAAGCAGGTGGTCGCCAGCACCGTACCCAGCATGGCGAAAACAAAGGTCGCCAGGTATTTGCCCAAGACGACCACGGTGCGGCGCACCGGATTAAGCAGCAGCGACTCCAGCGAATCCCTTTCTCGCTCGCCGGCGGTTGTATCCACCGCCAGATAGAAGCCGCCAAAGAAGGCGGCCGTAATCATCACCACCGGCAGTAGACTCAAGATAAAGCCGGCCCCGCCGCGGTCGTCCGGAGAAACATCCACCCGTTCCACCATTAGCGGGGTCATCATGGCTGGATTGAGGCCTCGCGCTACCAGGCGCAGCGCCGCGATCTGCTGACTGTATTGTTGCAGAGCCGACGCGGCGCGAGCGGCGGCCATGTCGGAGCTCTGGTTAGAAGCATCCCGCAGCAGTTGGACCGGCGCCGGCCGCCCTTCGGTAAAGGCCTCGCCGTAATCATCCGGGATTACCAGAACCAGATTGACGTCGCCGCTGCGCACGGCCGTTTCCGGGTCGTCCGGGCCGGGAAGCACGTTCACATTGTTTTGCGCCAGAAAAGCGATTAAGTTAGGCGCATATTCGGCCCCCACCACCGGTAAGTCGAGCGGCCGGCGAGCCTGCTCGCTAAAGGCGCGATTCATGAAGCCGAACAAGACGATGTAGAGCAGCGGCACCATGAGTACCGTCAGCAAAGCGTTGCCTACCGAACGCCGGTCACGCAAATTGTCAAACGTCTCTTTATGGGCAATTGTCCACAGTTGGCGCAAAATCATCAGGTTAAGCCCTCCGTTGTCCCAATCGCCGAAACGAAAGCATCTTCAAGATTCTCCTGGCCGGTGGCCTGGCGCAGCTCGTCCGGCGAACCGTGAAGCACAACTCGACCCTGGGCAATGACAATGATGTTGTCGCATAGCATGGCGACTTCCTGCATGATGTGGCTGGAAAAGAGAATGCATTTACCCTCGTCGCGCAGGCGACGAATCAACTGGCGCATGGTGCGGGTACTCATCACGTCCAGGCCAACGGTCGGTTCGTCCAGAACTACATTTTGCGGCTGGTGTACCAGGGCGCGGGCAATAGCCACTTTGACCCGCTCCCCGGTAGAGAAGCCTTCACAACGGCGTTCGGCAATGTCGTCCATGTCCAGCAGTTGGAACAGGCTGTCAATGTTGTTTTCCAATTCTGCCCCGCCAAGTCCGCGCAGACGGCCGTAATAGCGCACATTTTCACGGGCAGTCAACCGCTGGTACAGCCCGTGCTTATCCGGCAAAACACCTAGACGGGCCTGCGCCGCCAACGTCTGTCTCCGGACATCGTAACCGTCAATCACCGCCTGACCGCTGTCCGGCTTGAGGATGCCGGCAATCAGCCGCATACAGCTGCTTTTGCCGGCCCCATTAGGCCCCAGCAAGCCGGTAATCAGGCCGTCGGGGGCGGCAAAGGAAACGTCTTGCACCGCTTTCACGGCGCCAAACGATTTGGTGAGGCGGTTAACTTCAATCATGGCTTTTCGCTCGCTATGGTTTTGGGCCGGCCAGGGTGACAAAAAAGGGCGGCGGGGTCACTTTGTCCAGGCAGTCTACGTTCAAATTGTCAACGCTGGCGGCGCCAACAAACTGGCTCATCATTTCATTGACGCAGTGCAGCCCGGCGACGCCATGGGCATAGCCGGGGATAGTTAGATGACGGCCGTTAGGCAGATTAGCCGCCACCTGTTCCGCATAATAGGGCGGCGTTACCGGGTCGGCTTCACCGGAGAGCAGCAAAACAGGCCGGTCGCTGACCAATGGCTGCCGCAGCCCGGCAAAAGGCGTCCCTGCTGGCCAACCTTCGCAGATTTGGAGGAATGTCTCGGCCGTTAGCGGAAAAACGGTTTCGCTTTGCAGGGTGGCCGCTTCTTCCAGAGAAATAAACGGCGCATCCTCCGCGCAGGTCACGGCGTAGAGCAGGCCCGGCGTGATGCCCGCTTGTTCCCCGATCGCTAACGCCTGGCTGACCAGCGGCCCCAGGTCGCCTGTCTCCTGGGCCTGATAGATGAGCAGCGGCAGCAAGGCGACAAAATCGCTGCTGTACATGGCGTTAAAGATAAACTGGGTCAGCATGTCGCGGGTCAGGGTGAAGTCGGTTAGCTGCCCAGAAAGCGGGTGGGATAGGCGCAGCTCCTGCGGTTCAGCCAGCTGATCCAGCAGAGCGGCAAAGGTGGCCGGCAGGTCAGGGAAAGCGGTCTGACAGTCAGGGTCGTTGGCGCAGCGCTCAAAAAGCAGCTCTAAAGCCCGCTGCCCGTCGCGCGGCATGTGCATAAACAAAACCAGCTCCGGTCCGGCGACCGCGTCCAAGATGACTGAGCGCACCGTCTCGGGATAGAGTTGTAGATAAACCATGGCCGCCCGCGACCCGTAAGAAATCCCGTACAGGTTAATTTGCTCATAGCCCAGCGCCTGCCGCACATCGTTCAGATCGGCCATGGCGATGTCCGTGGTGTAGAGGCGGGGATCGGCGTCCAGGGCGGCCGCACACTGATGCAGAGCCTGCACAGCCACCTCCTCGTCTGCGTCCTCCGCCAATTCGCTTAGCGACGGACAGTCAAGCGGATTCGATTTGCCTGTGCCGCGCTGGTCTACCAGCACGATGTCGCGCGTCCGGCGGATATCTTCAAAGGCGGCCAGCATGAGGGGAAAGACCTCGCTGGCTGCCTGGCCGGGGCCGCCGGCGAGCAGGAAAAGGGGGTCTGGCTCGTTCACGCTGCTTGTTGCCGGGATGACCACAATGTTGAGGTCAATAGTCCGGCCGCTGCCGGCCTGCCGATCTTCCCACACTGTCAGCCTGCCGCACTGGGCTTTCAGATCGCCGGCCAGACGGCATGGTTCCAGCGGCAGGGCGTCGTTGGCAGCCGGCCGGGCCGCGGCGCAGCCTGTCAGCATCCAGAAAAGCGCCCCCCAGATGATTAAGCGCATAAAATGGTTCATAGCGTCACTTACCCGGTCATCAATGGTTACGGCCGATTTCTGATGGCCTGGTTCTCGTTAACGAGTATAGCACAGGCCGCAGATGGCTGGCATCTGATCAATGGACTACTTTCGTGACCTGGTTGTCTATTGCACTTCAACAATTTAATACGGTAGTCTGAAGAGCCTCATCTTTGGATAAAAGACCCACATAGTGGAGCAGTTCTAGTGAGCCATTAGCAAAACAAGCTAAAAAATCACGAACCCGCTGCCTCAATGTCGTCAGCCTGTCTTCGTGCGCGCTGTCGTGGAGATGAATCACTTCCTGTTTCAGCCAACGCCATAGCTTTTCAATAGGGTTGAGCCAAGAGGCGTAGGTTGGAAGAAACAAGGGCTTCACTTCTTGTTCCCTAGCGGCTGCTAGCACAGGCTCAAGTTTGTGCACAGGCCAATTGTCTTGCGCCACATAAAGATCAGTGGCATTGGGATAAGCTGCTCGTATCTGTGCGTAAAAGTCAATGAGCGCTTCTTGACCAATGGTACTACGCTGCAAGTAGTCAACCTGACCAGTAATGGCATTGAGTACCGCTACAATCCGTGTCTGTGTGTTATAGCGAGGCGCTTGCTGTGCTTTTGGTTGCGATTTACCCCGACAATGCCAACTTTTACTCTTAGTTGGTTGCCGATAGTAGGTTAGCTCGTCAAGAAACAGCAAAACGACTTTTTCTGGATGATTCCAGGCGTCTTGATAAGCGGCTAATATTCGTTGCCACTTGGCTCGGTACTCTGGGTCTGGACTACGAATGAAGTTGAGCGCTTGTTTTTGGCTGAAACCAAGACGTTTCAACACTTTGTAAATGCCGCTCACACTCAAGCCTTGCAACCATGCAAGCATACGCCCCACGTCCTGTATTCGCCAGCGGTTGCGTGCAAGACCAAAACAACGAGGCGATAACTGCAATAAGCGCTCAACTTCTCCGGTGGCCGTCTCCTTGTTCCGAGGGGGAAAAAGCGGGTTTACGTCCCCGCCCTTGCTTGATCTCAAGACCGCTAATCCCTTCGGCAAGATAACGATCAAGCCAGGCGTACACGGTACCCTCATAACGCGGTTTCAATAATCCTTTTTGCGCGACACTGAGAGGCGCCATGCCATCAGCAATCTTCAAAAGAGCCGCCGCCCGTTCACGCATATAAGGTTTGGTGTGGCGGTCACGCATTTGCTCTAGCTCAAGTCGGCTTGATTCGTCCAGGATTAAGGGTGGTCTTCTGCTCATACTCATCTCCTTTTGATCTGATGACTTTGAAGATTACCACTACTGGATTATTTTGTTAAGTTGCAATAGTACGTACTACCGCAGCAGGGCGTTACAGAGCAGGCGCAACACCTGCTCTTACGTGAGGCAGCTCATCCCGCTTGCGCCATAAGTACCAGGCTACCAGTTATCTGAAGCCTTCTTCAGCCTCTTTGGTCAGCATATCGTAACAGAGGGACAGGCACATCGGTCGGGTAGCCAGTTTTTCACCTGGCTGGTTGACGAGGTAAACAATTGGTCACTCGGTTAGCCGCCAATCTGTCTGATTGTCTGATGTGCTATAGAGCGGAGTAGCGTATGCTATAGGTAACAACGGCCGTTTCCCATTTTTTGACCGCCAATGAGGAGAACCATGCGTACATTCATCGCTGACGCTAAGGCCAATGTCCGGTCTGCCCTGGCCCTGCTGCTGGAACAAGTACCCCGATTCGAGATTGTGGGCGAAACGGCCGACCACCTGGGCCTGCTGCAGGCCGTTCGTAGACAGACCCCCGATTTACTCCTGCTGGATTGGGAACTACCCGGCCTGGAAGCAAAGCATTTGCTCCATTTGCTGCGCTACGAACAGCCCAGCCTGCTGGTCGTGGCCCTCAGCAGCCGCCCCGAAGCCGAAACCGCGGCCCTCGAAGCCGGCGTCAACGCCTTTATCAGCAAAGGGGCGTTACCCGAACGAGTGTTGATGGCCGTTATTGACCTGCTCCCCTGATTAAACTCGTCACCAATGACATTTGTCAGACCAGAGAAACGCAATTATTCCTTATAGGAATAGGGACTGACGAGTATGGCAGGGAATCGTGGGGCACAGACCTGACAGGTTTGCGAAACCTGTCAGGTCTCCCACTAAACGCTGCCATACTCGGGACTGAGGATCGGCAGGCGGCCAGATCACAGCCAGCCTGTCAGCCCGTCATTATTGACAAATATTCTAAAATCACGTAATATATATCATATTATATTGCTTAACTAGAATAACTGCGCTGACCTGGCAGCAGTAGGGACCAACACGGGTGGATGATCAATGGACAGTGACAGAATAGTACAACTTGAGGAACAGGTGCGGGCGCTGGCAACGAGGGTGTTGGCATTGGAAGCGGCGCTAGGCTCAGCCGAACGGCCGTTGCCCCCCGACGACGTGGCCCCTGGCGAAATAGATTTCAGGCTGATGCAGCGCTTGCAAAACCGCCGCGACGGCATCTTTGACGCCGATGGGGTAGGGGGTGCCATTGTTTATGCCGGTGATTTCCGCAATGAACAGACAACGGCCGCCTGGCACGTTGAGCGCCCCGTACCCTATCTGGCCGGCTACGATGCCGAAGCGCTGGCCACCATCATGGCCGCCCTGGGCCATCCCCAACGGCTGGCGCTGGTCCAGTTGCTGCTGCGTGGCCCCCACGACCGGCAGCAGTTGCAAGAGGTGCTGGACATCTCCTCGCCCGGCCAGCTTTACCACCATTTGCACAGCCTGCTCGACGCCGGCGTGGTGACGCAGCGACGGCGCGGTGTCTACGCCCTGATGCCCAGAGCCACTATCCCGCTGCTGGCCATTATGGCCGCGGCCGTAGACATCAGCCAGGATTACCAGAAACAGCTGGCGGAGGAAGACGAATGAGACAGAATACGGGTTGGAGACGCCTGATAACCGGCTGTGGCTGGTCAACGGCCGTACTGGTTTTTTTGATTGCCGTTCTATTGGCCTGGAACTGGCAGCAGGTCCGGGTGCTGCCGCCGCTGTTTGCCGATATTCTGGCCGAACCGGAGTATGCCACCGGCCTGAATACGCCGGATGATGTGTTGGCTTATCTGCAAGCACGCCCCGACAGCTTTGCGCTGGTGGCCTATTCGGTGGCGGCGGACGGCACGGCCGTTGACGATGAGTATCAGCTCTGGCACAATCCCGACCAGCCCATGCCCCTGGCCTCCACCAAAAAGATACTCATTCTGGCCGCTTACGCCCAGGCGGTGGCCGCCAATCAACTGGACCCGGACACGGCCGTTACGCTGGCTGAATGGGACCGTTATCATTTGCCAGGCACCAACGGCGGCGCCCACATTGCCGCCCTGACCGATTTGGGCCTGGCGGTAGATGACGCCGGTTATGCCCTGGACCCCACCGCCACCGTCACCCTCAGCCAGATGGTCCACGCCATGATTCGCTTTAGCGACAGCGCCGCCCCCGACTACCTGCTCGATTTGCTCGGCGAAGAGGCAATGGCCCAGATCATGGTCGACGCCGGCATGACGCCCCGGCCGCTGCTGCCCCACGCCGGTATGGTCCTCACCTGGCAAAACCACACGCAGCGCAGCCTGACGGCCGATATGGTGGCTGAATTGACGGCCCTGCCGGCCAATGAATACGCGGCCCGCGTGTGGCAGATGCAAGAATCTTTCTTGCACAGCGAGTGGGGCGAGGCGGAGCGGACTTGGCGGCGCAACGACCGCCGTCCGCCCAATCCTCACCGTCTGGAAATGGCTGCGGCCAACCAGTTGGACAACGTGGGCACGGCGCTGGAGTATGCGGCCATCATGGCCGGGGTAGCCAGCGACACCTTCATCTCGCCCGAAGTATCGGCTATCATGCGCCATTATCTGGAATGGCCAATGGCTTTTAGCGGCAACCAGGAAGCGTTTCTGGCCCTGGGCAGCAAGGGGGGTTCGCTGGCGGGCCTGCTTACCGGCGCCACCTACTACGTGCCCCGCGACGGCGCGTTTGAGGAGCAGCCGCGCGTCGTCGTGCTGTTTATGCGCGACATGCCCTTTGCCGCCTGGCTGCGCCTGTCGGAAACTTTTGCCCAGCAGCAGTTTGAGCGGGAGATGGCCACCAACCCTGGCTTTGTGCGGCAGGTAACGGCCGTTCAGATGAAGAGCCAGTAGTCAAACGATGCACAGTGAATGTCAGCCAAATTCCGGTCGGTAGCGAACCGTACCCTTAACCTGAGCCAATGCGCCCAGCTGCAGTTCTTTAACCATAAGAACGTCGTCAGCAAGCTCCCACTGAGCCTGGATACCGTGAGGCCGGGCAGGGGCAAAGCCAAAGCGGGGGTAGAACCAGGGATGGCCGAGGACAATCATCACATCATACCCCGCCTGCCGGCACACGTCTATGCCGGCTCTAACAAGTTAGGAACCAATACCCAGCCCCTGCCGGTCCGGATGGACGGCCATAGGACCGAGAGCAACCAGACGCACGGCCGTTTCCACCGGCTCATCCATTGTCATAGGTGAGAAAAGAATGTGGCCTACGATCTGCTCCTGATAAACGGCGACCAGCGAGGCTGTCACACCCGCTTCCCGCCGCAGGGCATCTACCAGGTTGGCCTCATCCGGCTGGTCGAAAGCAGCCGTGTTAACCTGGCGAATGGCGGGCAGATCGGCCGCTGTTTCGGCTCGAATTATGATGTCGGTCATCGTTACCATTCCTTTAATCGGCCGCTATACAACAGACAATCGTTACGGCCGTTGCTGCTCATGACCGAGCGGTAGCGGGCGCGGTAGGTGTCTCCCTGAGCCGTCGTGATCGTGACCGCCTCATCGGCAAAGTCTACGGCCGTAACCGGGCTGTTTTGCAGGAGGATGGCACCGTAGGCAACGGCCGTTGCTGCCAAAAAATAGTCGGTATCTTGCCGGTAAAGGTGGAGTTCATGGCCGTAGGGTTCGCGGGGAATGACCGCCTGCAAGGTGCGCTCAAGCTGATGGGGTTGGCCCGGCGTATGGTGCAAAAAGCCAAAGTGCCGCTTGACCCCGTGAGACGTGCCCTGAAAGGCAGCATAGTTTTCTGTGCTGAAATAGGCCAGTTCCGGCACGTCATAATAGGTGGCCAGCGCCCGCATCATTTCCGACGTTTCTAAGATGAGCGACTCACCAATGGCAAAGCGGGGGTGGTTTTTGGCCTCAAAGATGATGACCCGCTGCCCCTGCCGAGCCAAAATGGCCGCCAGTGAGGACCCGGCAATACCCGACCCGATAATGGCCACGTCGAAAATTGTTTCCATGATTGTGTGAGCGTCACTGTACAGATAAATACAGATGCGATACAGAGATTGCGGAGAAAAGTGAGAATCAGCAGTGTATCACCGCCTTTCTTGAAGATCAAGAGATGGGTTCAAAGGAAAGGAAGGGGGCCGGCAGCCAGCCTTTGTTGGGCCCATCCACCCCGTCAATTTGCACGTAGTAATAATCGACGACCGGATTTTGCTGGTACATGATGATGGTAACGACCGATCCGTGTGGCGCTTCGGCCGTAATCTGCATCCGCAGGTGGCTATCGTAGAGCAGCACCGTCGGCTGCACCAGTTCACCCTCATACATGCCCGTCAGCCAGGCTTTGTTGTTGACGCTACCCCAGATGATGGGAATGCCACACTGATCGGGGTCCGGGTTGTCATAGAAGGGTAGGTCGGGGATATGGGGGTCTCGTTCGGCGGCGATGCGGGCGGCAAAGGTCGGTTCGATGGTAGGGAAGGGGGTGGGGGAGGCCAGGGCAACGGCCGTTTCTACCGTATCCTCAGCAACGCCTTCTGTCAGGTCCGCAGCCGTGCAGGCCGCCATCAGCCCTAATAAACCCAATCCTAAAATTATCAGCCAGATATAACGATACACAAGCATAACTTTACTCCTCATGTGGCGTATCATACACCTACAATACGCACATACACATTTCTATTGGCCAACCCCGGCCAGCCGGTAGCCCACGCCGCGCACGTTAAGAAGAATGACCGGCTCCTGGGGCCGGGGTTCTATCTTTTGGCGCAGGCTGTAAATGTGCCGTTTAATCAGCTCTTTGGCTTCGGCCGTTTCCAGTTGGTGGCCTAAAGCAAGCCTGACCAGCGTGGCATAATCGACAACGGCCCCGCCCTGTTCGGCCAGTACCAGCAAAATGTCATATTCGGACGGCGTCAGGTCAATCGGTTCATCGCCGCGCCGCAGCTCGTGGGTGGCGCGGTCCAGCACCAGGTCTTTTATATGCAATCGGGTGGCGGTAGGCGTGGTCGGTTGTCCGGCCGCTGCCGGCCCCGGCAGCGTTTGTAGCCGTTCCAAACCGCTCTGCAACTTGGTCAAAAAAGCGGCCTGTTCGCGCTGGCGACGCGATTCTAGCAAAGCCTGGGCCACCACCTGGCGCAGGTCGTCGGGCTGGGCCGGTTTAAGCAGGTAGTCGAAGGCTCCTTCTTTCACGGCCGTTATCGCCGTAGCCAGGCTGCCATGTCCGGTGAGCATGATAACGGCCATATAGGGCCAGCGCTGCTTGAGCGCACCCAGCAGTTCGCTGCCCTGCATACCGGGCATACGAATGTCGAGTACGGCCGTTTCCGCCTCAAAATCGTTCAACAGAGACAATGCCGCCTGAGCCGTCGCCGCCGTGCGGACCTCGTGGCCATCCTTTTGCAAGATGGCTTGCAACCCCTTGCGGATATTGGCCTCGTCATCAACCAGCAAAATTCTGCCCGGTGCTACCTGCATACCTGCCACCTGCTACTTACCACCCGCTACCGGCAACCTGACTCTAAACTGTGCCCCGCCATTAGGTTGGTTAACGGCCGTTAACGTGCCGCCGTGATTGGCCACAATTTCGTGACTGATGGCCAGTCCCAACCCGGAGCCGGTCGTTTTGGTCGTAAAAAATGGCTCGAACATCTGGGACGTGGCCGCCGCTGGCAGACCATCCCCTTCATCGGTAAAGGTGATTATAAGCGAGTCGCTTTCCTGCCGCAGCTCAATCTCCAGACAGCCGCCGTCCGGCATGGCCTGAATGCCGTTGAGAAGCAGGTTGAGAAAGACCTGCTTCAACTGATTTTCCACGGCCGGCAGGGGCGGTAAATCAGGCTGAATCTGCACCATGATTTCTATGCCGGCCCGCTGCAACTGTTTACCGGCCAGCAGCAGCACATCTTCTAACACCAGGGGCAGGTGGACCGTTTGCTTGCGCTCGGCTTGCGGTCGCTGAAAGTCAAGCAGGCGGCCTACAATGCCGGCAATGCGGTCAAACTCCTGCCGCACAATGGCCAACTGCAAAGCGGCCGTGGCTGGCAGGTCATCCTCGGCCAACAGTTGCAAATGGAGCATAATGGCTTGCAGCGGATTGTTGATCTCATGGGCCAGCGACCCGGCCAGCCGCCCCACGGCCGCCATCTTTTCCGCCTGGATAACCTGCGCCTGCTTTTCTTCTAGCTGGCGGGTGCGTTTCTCGACCCGTTTCTCCAGGTCGGCCGCCGCCTGGCGCAGTTCGCCCACCAGCCGCGCATTTTCCAGAAAAACGGCCGCCTGGTCGGCAAAGACCTGGGCCAACTGCACCGCTGCCTGGTCAAAGGCGTGGGGCTGGTGGCGGCTAAACAGATTGAGGACGCCCACCACCCGCTCGCGGCAAATCAGGGGCACGGCCAGGACCGCAACCACCCCGGAAGCCACCACTTTGGGATGGACGCGGGGGTCGTTGGGCGCATCACTTATGACCAACGGCTGGCGATGGCCCAATACCCAGCCCGGCACGCCTTCGTTAAACGCAAAAGTGATCTCATCCTCTTGCTCCGGCAGCAAATTGTGGCTGACGACGACCCGGAATAGTTGGGAAGCCTGGTCCTGAATAAAGATAGCGCCGGCATCGCTGGGCAGGGTTTCGGCTGCTTTCTGCATCACCAGGCGCAGGGTGCGGTCCAGGTCCAGCGTGGCGGCAATCTCGCGGCCGGCTTCGTGAATGGCGGCCAGGGCTTGGGCCTGCTGCCAGGTCTGTTCGGGCGGGGCGTTCTTGTCGAGGATGGCTGTGGTCATTTTTATTCTATCAAATGCCCGCTTCTCTAAACTCGCGCACCGCTTTAGGTCCGCTGCGGGCCAGGCCCTCATAAAACTGGTCAGGATCGCTGCCGCGATAATCCAGCCGCTGCACATGGAAAGGAACGAGTCGTTCTCGGTTACGCCGTCGTGCCAGAGCGTCCACAAAATAATCCAGCGTGTTGCTAATGCTGTTGGCGTCTGTCCAGTCCGATTTGTAGAGTGGGCTGCCGGCCCGGTTAAAAATCCAGGTCATGTTGGGCATCGAACCATACGCCCGGTGACAGGCTCCGTCCAGCGCGTCCAGTAGAACAGGGCGGGTGACGCCAAGCAGGTCACGCAGGGCGCGGGCGTGGCGCTGTTTCTGTTCCATTGAGGTCAGGTGAGGGTAGTTTTCACCCGGATGGGCCTCGTGGGTATACAAAAAGATTGAGCCAACGCCGTGGGGGACGAACTGCCCGGCTATCTCATTCATGGATGGCGCCGCCATCCCACAATAGGGTCAGGTGAAGCTGCCGAACTCCACCACCGTCAACTGATTTTGCCCCCATATCTTGCTCAAGGTAGTGGGCGACCCATCTATATGCCACAGGGGAAAATCGGGAGCCGGTTTTCCCAGCGGCGGACTGTTCTCAAAGTCGAGCCAGGGCAGCACTTTCTCCGGGGTGAATTCATCGTAGTTGTAGGCGGTGGTCAGGGTGGTGTTAGTCATGTTACCTTCTTCATATTGCGTAGTGCGTAGTGCGTAACCTGTGAGATGCTACGCACTACGCACTACGCACTACGCACTACGCACTACGCACTACGCACTACGCACTACGCACTACTTTAGAGACGCTGTTTTAGCTGAACAAAGGCAACGGCCGTTATTACGCCGTAAATCAGATGTCCTACCAAACTCCACCACTGCATTTCGCCAACGGCAAAAACCATTTCGGCCATACCCAACATGAGCGGCATCATCAACAGGGCACCCAGGACCCACCAGATAACGCCGTAGACGGCACCGGCGGCGACGGTTATACCCCAACTTTCCGGCAGACGAATGGCCACCAGGCCGTAAACGGCGCCAATAAAGGCACTGATGAGCATATGGACCACAAAGCCAACGATGGCATTGTCACTACCCACCAGCATGGCTACCATAGGCAGCATCCCCATTACAGCCATCATTATACCAAAAGCCAAGCCACCGACTAAACCGGCCTGAATACCTGTTTTGATATTATCTACGTGTGTTTCTGTTGTTATCGCTGACATAATTTTCTCCTTTTTGCACTAAACTGAAGCCAATAGGCCAATAGGCTAATATGCCAGCATCATAACACGGGCGTAGATGATCTAAGGAAACGGGTCAGTGACGGAATAGTGACGAGGGCACTTCTGCTACAATTTGAAAGAACAGTCATGAGTCTCATAAATCTGGAAAGGAGTAGTGCTAACTAATATCATAATTCTGTTCGGAAGTTCTCCGTTTTGGGCAGGGTGTGGGATCGTCGCTAAAATAAACAAGTCACGCTTGACCAGTTGCCGCCGCTCGTGACGCCGGGGGTAATCAAGGAATCATTATGCTAGACCTGTTGTTACAATTCTTGGGCCTGTTTTTGTTGATTGGTGGCCTCTGGCTTGGCTATGGACTCTGGGTAAAACCCCACCAGGCAAGGCTGGCTCTGGCCCGACGACCTGCTGACCAGCCGCCTGATTGGGGTGATGCTACTGGCGATTGCGGCCGAGGCAGTTAGCAGTCTGCGTTATGCCAGTGTGGCCCGCATGATGCTGGCTGTTACTGCTACCTATGGGCTGGGGCTGGTCCTGGCCAGCCTGTGGAATTTACTTGTTGGTGCCCCCATCAGGCCTTCTTACCCGGTGGTTTTCGGTCTAATCTTTCTTGGCTCGGCCGTTTTGCTGCTACTGGACGATGCTGCGCGGTGAACTCAATTGGACCGATTTTTCACAAAAACTTTAGCTTTCGGGAACGGCGACGGTATGCAGGCCGGCACGCAGCAGGTCAATTTCCACCAGGCTGGTTTCTGTGTTCAATATCTGCTGTTGTTTCTGGCGGTAACGCTGTTGGCCGTCGCCTGTTTTGTTGATCGGGCTGAGCAGCTCAATGGTGGTCACGACGTCCCCCGTAGGCAGGTAAACGATTTCGATGTACGGTTCTCTAAACTCGCTTTCTAACGCTTTGTTCAGGTATGGTTCATCGGCGGCAACGGCCGTTGTCACCGTGGCCGGCCGTTCCCGCAGCGGGTGGCGTATAATGGAGATGTCGGGATAGTAATTGTGGGGTGGTTGAATGAGGTGGACGCGCTCTTCAATGCGGGCGTTGTATTTGGGCCGAATTTGCGCCTGGAGCTGCTCGGAAATGTAAGTGATGAAGCGCTGGTGAAAATCAGGCCACAAGGAAGGCTTCTCAAGATAAGGATCCATTCCGGGGAAAGGGCTGGGCATTATCAACTGTTACCTAAAATGTATGCAAATATATGCACACACTTGTCCCCAGCGATTTAACCCAATGGCATTGCGCTGGACGTATCGCTCTCCGTTGATAACGTGCTGTTGGGTGCAGCTATCGTTGCAACTGGAGTCCTGCCCGTAACAGTCCCCGCTTCACCGACATTGGTACGCACCATGCGTTCCACCGGCTTCGCAGTTTCCA